>JBBSBS010000015.1:0-35624 GCA_038251045.1 Aggregatilineales bacterium
ATGAGAATTTGGTGCTTAAATCGGATCAGTATCCATCTAAAATCTCAATAGCAGCCTGAGGTTCGGGTTCAAAATGCGGTTATCTTAAGCATTAGCTCTCGCATGACCCCTTGAGACACTTTGCAAACTAGCAATCAGGGTTACTATATATCCAAATGATGATATGACGATTAAGATCGCATAAAAATCACACAATTGGGACTAATTACACATCAGCGTCCATTCCATGTGTGCATTTCATTAGTGCGGGTAAAACCCAAGTCCTCGTATACTTTTTGTCCCTCGGCACTGGCGTGCAGAGTCATGATATGGACACTGTTGGCATAGCACCATTCAGTACAGGTTTGTACCAACCGTCGTGCCAACCCACGCCGACGATAATCGGGATAGGTATAAACATTCAGGATATAGCCACGATACAGCGAGACATCAAATTGGCCGGGCGGCCAATCCATCAACCAAACATCTGTGCCAGCCACTATTGTTCCCGCGATAGTACAAGCCAGCCAACTGTGATATACACGGCGTTCAAAATGCTCTAGCAGCCAAGGGCGAAAAGCGCTTTCCATTCTGGACAAGCCTGCATCATCGTGGTTACCCATGTCCTCGAACATCCGACGACGATGCGTTACAATCTGTTCAATGTCAGCAGTTGTGGCCTGCCGGATAGTGATTTCGTCGGTCAAAATGCGATCCTTCCGGTACATAGAGGCGTAAAATTAATGTTAGTCTTGTGGCTATATGCTGGCAACCAGTCCAATAGTCCATTGTGATTAAGTAAAAAATTCAATTGTTAGAGGCTAAATGATGTCTGACTCACTGCGCCCTTCACCACGTTACAAACCTGTCTCCCTGTTCGTTACCTGCATCGTGGACATGATCTACCCGCATACGGGGGTATCGGTGGTTGAGATACTCGACCATCTCGGTATTGAGGTTAAGTTCCCGATGAAACAAACCTGCTGCGGTCAAGTTGGCTTTAACTCCGGATTCTGGAACGATGCACGAGAAGTTGCCAAGAGCTTTCTGACGGTTTTTGCCGATGCCGAAGTAATCGTTGCGCCGTCCGGCAGCTGCTCCTCAATGATACGGCATTATTATCCAGAATTATTTAAGGATGAGCCAGAATGGCTTGAGCGGGCGACATGGGCCGCCAACATCACATGGGAATTCACCGAGTATCTGGTGGACGGGTTAGGCATTACCGATATTGGAGCGGCGCTGCCACCGACTAAAGTGGCGTTTCATGATGCGTGTCACGGTTACCGATTGATGGAACTTAAAGATCAGGCGCGCACACTGGCTAGCAACGTCAAAGGGGTAGAGATTACCGACCTGAATGGACATGATCAATGCTGTGGATTTGGTGGGTTGTTCGCAGTTAAGATGCCGGAAATCAGCAATGCAATGCTGACCGATAAAATCAAAAATATTAACGGTGCGGATGCCGATGTCATCATTACAGGTGATGCAAGCTGCCTGACACAGATGAATGGTGGCCTGAGCCGCCAGCAATCGGGCAGGCGAGTCCAACACATCGCAGACTTATTGGCAAGTGGCCTAAAATCCGAGAAAGCCCAATCCTCATGATCATTGTTGATATGCACCGTGATATTGCTTACGATGCGATTGATTGCGACCGCGATTATCGCCTGAGCGTCGCTGAAAGCCGCCGGTTGGAAGCGGGTATCAATCATCCACGCCGTAGGGGGCAATCCGCTACCGGCCTGCCCGACTCGCTGGCAGCCAAGATTGCTGTTGTGGGGGCCACGCTATTCGTGGAGCCGAGCAGCTTCGTGCCGTGGGGCGGCCTTAACCCGATGGCACACGCGATCTCGTCTTACAGCACGCCGCAAGAAGCGCATGATGTGGCGATGAAACAGTTGGATTATTACAACGATCTGGCAGCTACAACACCAAGCGCCCGCATCATCTACAACCGCGCTGATCTGGATGCGGTGCTGGCGACGTGGGCAGAAGGGGCTGATCCGGCAAATCGTCAACACGGGTTGATTGTGCTGATGGAAGGGGCTGATCCGGTCATCGAGCCATCGCAATTTGGGGAATGGTATGAACGTGGTGTGCGCATCCTCGGCACATCGTGGAGCAGAACCCGTTACGCTGGAGGGACGCAAGCGCCGGGGCCGCTGACCGACATCGGACGACAGTTACTCAAGGAAATGGCAACGTTCAATGCGATACTTGATATTTCACATATGGCTGAAGAAGCCTGCATGGAATCACTTGAAACTTATTCAGGGTCGTTGATTGCCAGCCACGCTAACCCACGCGCTTTCTGCGACACTGACCGTCACCTGACCGATGCGGCTATCAAGCGACTGGCGGAACGGGATGGGGTAATGGGATTGGTACTGCTGCGGCTCTTCTGGAAAACAGACTGGAAACCGGGAGAGCCGATTGGTATCTCGCGGATTGCGGATGCGGTGGATTATATATGCCAACTGACGGGCAGCAGTCGTCATGTAGGCATCGGCACCGATTGGAACGCGGGGATGGGTACAGACGAATACCCCAACGATTTCGACACAGTCGCTGACCTGTGGAAGATCGCGGATGTGCTGCGCAAACGGGGTTACAGCGAAGCCGATATTGATGGGATTACTTCGGGCAACATGCTGCGTAAGCTGCGCGAAGGGCTGCCGGAATAGGCGCGGGTTATGACCAACCGTGTGACCATAGCGGATGTTGCGCGCGCAGCAGGTGTTTCGACCTCGACGGTTTCAAGGGCGCTGAATAACCATACGACCATACCGGAAAACACACGAAGCCAAATCCAACAGATTGCCTCAAAACTCCATTACCGACCGGATGTACGGGCGCGGAATTTCCGGTTGCAACGCTCGCAGACTATCGCTACCCTTTTCCCCTATCAAGATGCCAGCCGCAGACCTCTTTCCGACCCGTTCTATCTGGAGATTATGGGCGCAATCACCGACGAACTGGATCAGCAAGGATACGACTCGATTATTGCGCGGGTACATATTGAGAATGACGATTGGTGCAGCCGTTATGTGCTGGATAAGCGAGTGGATGGGATTCTGCTGATTGACCGGGCGCTGGATGATGTGGGCATTCACAGCCTGCAAGCACTAGACGCGAAGTTCGTGGTGTGGGGGGCGACACTGCCGGAGCAGTCGTATGTTTCGGTGGGGTGTGACGGGCAAGCAGGTGGGCGTGATGCGGTACGGCATCTGGCGGCTATGGGACGACGGCGCATCGGTTTCATCGGCGGGTTTCAGAGGATGGTGGAAACCCATTCACGCTGGCAGGGGTATCAAGCGGGGATGGCGGAGTGCGACCTGGCAATTGATGACTCGTTGATTATTTTTACGGATTTCACCCAAGAGGCTGCCAGCCACGCGGTTTATACTTTACTAGAATGTGCGCCGGATCTCGATGGGATTTTTGCGTGCAGCGATTTTATGGCGGTGGGCGTGATGGAAGTGCTGCGGCAAATCGGGCGGGAAGTGGGACGCGATATATCGGTGGTGGGTTACGATGACATCCCACTGGCGGCCTACTGTTCTCCACGGTTGACGACGATTCACCAGCCAATCCAACAGGGGGGGCGGCTGATGGTGCAGAAGCTGTTCGATCTGCTGGAAGGCCACGACACCCAATCGACTGTTTTACCGCATCATCTTGTGGTGCGGGATTCGAGCCGAAAACCAATTTAACCACAGAGACACAGAGATTTAGAGATCATTCATTAGAATGATTTTTTGATTCGCAATTTACTGCAAAAATTGCAGCTTTTGCATATTTCCCGCTGAAATGGCGGGTGGGATCAAGGGAGCTAGGCGCTGAAACGACACAACTGGCAGGCGGGAAACACGGGAAAAACCGCTGAGCGCCGCGGTTGGGTCGGGTGTGTCCGCCGCGTCGCAAATGTCAGTACCGCAGCCGCGAATGTGAGAGAGAAAGCCGCCGAAGATGCAAATGCGCGTTAACCACGGAGGCACAGAGAGGGCATGAGAAAATGCAGATTGAACCGCAGAGGCGCTGAGAACGCAGAGATCATACAGAGAAGTTTTTAACACAAAGTTACCATGACTCAAAGGCAGAGAGAAAGAAGTGATTAAGGACAAGGGCATAGTGCGCCTGTGTGACTATTTTACGATCTCAGGATGGTGGTTTCAAAGCAAGACGGGAGGGTCTGAGACCCTCCCCTACGATAATGCAATTTGTTGTGACCTATCACGCAACATCTGACCACTAACCACCTCAGTATAGCACAAATATTCTTATTTGAGCGTTGGAATAGACAAACTTTGGCGGGATAAAAGGACGTTGGAGGTACGCGGCCTCTCTATGGAAATGCCAGTAGGCGCTGCGGTGTGTCGATCAACATGCGGTTGATGGTGGTGGGGTCAAGACCTTCTTCTCGGAGCCATGCGGCAAAGCGCCAGAGGACATAGGTATATCCGGGGCCGTTCCACTCGCCGTAGCCGGGGAAGTATAAGCGCCGCGCCAAGTCACCACTGAGGGCAATTTGATCACCAAAGCCCATGTCTACCAAGCGGCGGATAAAGTTGATGCGATCCAAGTCGGGGTAATATTTCTCTTTGCCGATCTGGTCAAAACCGAGGGTGACTCCGGTTCTGGCAAGTGCAAGGTGATAGTCCCAATCGAGATTACGGTCACAATGTCCGATGAGGATGCGGGCGGCGGGAACACCGCCTGCTTTCAACAAAGCCACCTGCTCCAAGCCCATTGTTCCGGCCTCGGTATGGGTTGAAACACCTGCACTCGTGGCAAGATGGGCGGTGGCAGCGGCGCGAAAGACCTTTTCTTCCTCGGTAGTAATTTTGTTTTTGCTGCTGCCGGCTTTGATGAGTCCGGCTTTAATGGTTGTACCATCCATGCCGTGTTGAATGTCAGCGATCATCTCATCGGCAAGCTGCTGCTCGGTGCGTCCGGTTGACCATTGGGTATAGGCAGCTTCTTTAATCCAACCGGTGATGGCGATGATTTGCACATTGGTTGCTTTGGATAAGCGCTTAAGTCCCTGCGGATTGCGACCATAATCAGCCGGAGACATTTCGACGATGGTGCGTCCACCGGCGGCGTAGAGATACTGCAACTCGCGGGTCATGACGGATTCGTCGGAAAGTTCGAGGTCACGATCCTGTACACTGGCAGGGGGCATGGTCAAGACATGCTCATGAAGTAAGGTGATACCTAACTGGGTGGGGTCAATATCACCCGTGACCGTTCTGATGATGCTCATCGTACTGTCCAGCCTCCATCGACTGTTAAGACTGCTCCGGTGATAAAAGCGGCATCCTCCGACAGCAAGAAGGCGGCAGTCGAGGCGATGTTTTCCGGCTGACCGAACGCGCCGGTTAGGGGTTGCAACTGTGGTAAGCGGGAGAGGATATGCTCATCGGATTGAGCACGGCGGCTCATGGGGGTGGCGATCAAACCGGCGGCGATGACATTGACACGCATTCCACGCGGGGCATAGTACGAGGCCATCGCCCTTGAGAGGCCGATCACTCCGGCTTTGGCGGCAGCATAAGCATGGGTGGCGAAGTCTTCATCACCGCCGACCAAGCCCAGCACCGAGCCGAGATTGACGATTGCCCCGCGTGTTTCCAGAAGATGGGGCGTGCTGTGTTTACACATCAGATACATGGTGGTGAGGTTGAGGTCGAGTGTGGCATGCCAGCCTTCAAGCGTGGCGGAATCGACAGGGCCATCACCGAAGCGACGACCACTGCCACCCGCCACATTGAATAGGCCTTGCAGCGATCCCCAACGGGATAGGACGGCCTGCAACGCACCTTGCACACTGGATTCATCGGTCAATTCCAGTTTATGGGTCATGCTGCTGCCACGATTCATGTTGATTTGGCTGGCGGTGTCATCCAAGCCAGTCGCATCACGATCAAAGAGGGCAACCTGTGCGCCCTCGGCTGCAAGGCGCAAGGCAGATGCTTTGCCGATGCCGCTGGCTGCGCCGGTGACGATGATGTTTTTACCTGCCAGGCGTTTTGAGTCCATTACGATGCGTTTTACCCCCAACCTAGCCCTCCCCCGTAAACGAGGGAGGGAACAAATCCCATACGAGTAATGAATTTTGAGTCGCAGAAATATTCAGGTTAGGCCGTTCCGGTGAGTTCACGACGGACGATTTTTGCTCCTTCGACCATCGCGGCGAGTTTGCCTTTGGCTGCCCAGCGGGCGGTCTGACTGAAACCACAGTCGGGCGTGATGCTGAGTTTATCCGGCGAGATGTAATGCAGGGCTTTGCGGATACGCTCGGCTACGTCTTCGGGTGTTTCGACATAGTAATTTTTGACATCGACCAAGCCAGCCGCGAGTTCTTTGTCGCTGGGAAATTGTTCCCATAAGTCGAGTTCGGCAAGTTCGCGGTTGGCAAATTCCAGCGCAAATTGGCTGACGTTCATGTCGAGGATATGGGGGAACAGCGGTTGATAAGTACGTTTGGCAACAGGACGACCGACGAAATTACCAAAGCAGAGATGCACGCCGATTTTGGCATTTACACCGGCGACTGTCGCATTAAAGAGATCAACAAAGGCTTTGGGGCTGTGAGCATGAACGGCATAAGATGGTTCATCAACCTGAATGAAATCCGCGCCAGCCGCGACCAGTGATTTGAGTTCGGTGTTGATGATGGCTGCCAGTGCGTGGGCGACTTCCATACGGTCTTTATAGACGCTGCCGGGTTTGATACGTCCGGCTAAGGTGTAGGGGCCGGGAATGGGCATCTTGATGGCGTGCTGGGTGTGCGTCTTGAGGTAGGCGTATTCGGGAAGCAGCCCGAGGCCATTGGGGGCTTGCACGCGTTCGACGGCCTCATAACTCTCACGCTGGTCATGCCCGACCACACCCATCTTGCGTTTGGGCGGCATCTCACGCAGGCCAGTCATATGTCCATAAAATTCGGCAGTGAAGAAACCGATGCGGCGCATCTCGCCATCGGTGATGATGTCCACACCCGCTGTTTCTTGATCGCGCAACGCCAGATCAACCGCGTCGTCTTGAGTCTCGCGCCAATCGTCGGGGCCGTACTCACCACGACCGGCGGCAGCTAAGGCCGAATGCAGCCATGCAGGCCACGCATAGGAACCGATTACACTTGTGTAAAGCAATGGAAGTTGATAATCTGTCATTTCGTTTATACCTTTTCTAAGGATTACTGCCGATGATTAAAGCCGTCTTAAAAGGTCAAGCACTGCTGGACGATATTCAGGCCGCAGCACCACAAGCCGGTGAAATTTGCATCTGGTGGCTGGGGCAAAGCGGTTATGCCATTAAAACCACATCCGCCCTGTTCTACATTGATTTATATCTTTCCGAACATCTAACTCTTAAATATGAAGATACTGAAAAACCACATATTCGCATGACCGAAGCACCTTTGCGCGGCAGCAAGATTAGCGATGCTAAGTGGGTATTCGCCAGCCACAAACATTCGGATCACCTTGACCCCGGCACGCTGCCTGATTTGTTTGCCGCCTCGCCGGATGCCCATCTGGTGCTGCCTATGGCGTTGGTAGATCATGCCATCGGGCTAGGATTGGAACGGTCGCGGCTAATCCCGACGACGGGTGATGAAACGATTCAGGTAGGTAACCTCACTGTAACGAGTATTCCATCGGCACATCCCACTTTTGAAGTCACGGACAACGGACATTATCCGTTTGTCGGCTATCTGATCGAAGTGGATGGCCTGCACCTGTACCACAGCGGCGACACGGTGGTGTATGACGGATTGGCGGATCGCTTACGGGCTTTCGCGCCGGATATTCTGTTTTTGCCGATTAACGGCACCGATGCCCGCCGCCATTCGCTGCACGTCCCACCCAATATGAGTGCGGCTGATGCGGTCACGTTGGCACAGACAGTTGGAAGTGGAACGGTCATCCCACACCATTACGATATGTTCACTTTCAACACCACCGACGTGAGTGAATTTGCCGAGCTTGCGACCGCTGCTGATGTGCCGTTCGTGGTGCTGCGCGCCGGTGAACGTTATACGTATAAGAAAGAAACCAATTAATCGCCACGTTCAAGGAATATACCCCCACCCTAACCCTCCCCCGCAAGCGATGGAGGGAACGATTACCGCAAATGAGTGATTTCGCAGAACTTGCTTTGAACTACTGAGGACACAGAGAAAGTGGGAAACAAGGCATGTCTTGTCCATTCGTTTCTAGCCTCTCTGTGGTTCAATTTGCATTCTGTATCAGCCACCGTAGACTTTTTTGACACGGTCGCGGTAATCGTCATAGGTACGTTCGAATAACTCGTTGGATTTCTCGCTGCCGATGAGGACGCTGCTGGTTAGCACCAGAGGTGGTTGTCCGATGGCAGTTAGCTTGTGGGCTACGGCAACTTTGAGGGCGTTGACGATCAGCGTATAGCCGATGGTCGAACCGGGGCCAACCGGATACTCCAAACCTTCGATTTCTACCAATGCGTCACCCTTCGGGGTACAGTTATCCAGCACTATATCGGATGCGTCAGTCAAGCGCAGACCGCTTTTGTGGCGCACAGGTGTCGCCAGACAGTGATCGACTGACACGACGCCGATGACTTTCATGCCCCGCTTCTTGGCACCGAGCGCCACATCCATGATGACATTGTTCACGCCACTGTTGGAGAAAATCATGAAAGTGTCGTAAGGGCGAAAGACAAAGTTCTGCAAGATGGCATCGCCCAAGCCTTCCATTTTCTCGATGAGCATGGCTTGCCGCTGACCGTTAGAGCCAACAACCTGCGTGTGGAAGGTCATGGAGAGGTCGATGATGGGATGGAAGCCGGGAAAGCTGCCATGTCGGGGGAACATTTCTTCCACCGGAATGCGGGAGTGGCCTGTGCCAAATAGATGCACTAATCCGCCCTGAGCAATGCTGTCGGCACACAGTTGGGCGGCTTGCTCGATCTTGCCCATCTGCGTGCTGCGGACGGCATCCACAATGCGCTGCGCCGCGTCAAAATATTGTAATGATACCTGAGTCGAATCCATTAATTTTGCTCCCTTAAGCTGTGGTTTTGATGACAGTCGCGCCCGAAAAGAGCGCACCATCCGCCTGTAAACGTGCCTGTAAATCGGTGATATTTAAGTCGGCGGGGGCAGCGCCCGATTGGGCGGCCAGCGCGGCGGCTGTTCCGGCGGCTTGTCCCATCGCCATACACTGCCCCATGCTGCGGACGGAGGCGTGCGCGTCATGATCCGCCGAAAGACAGCGCCCCGCTGCCAATAGATTAGCCACTCCCTGCGGCAAAAGTGCGCGGTAAGGGATGTCGTAGGTATCACCATCCGGTACATATTCCCAACGGGTGCTGCTGCTGGCGTTGTGGTCTTCGATGGGTGCTCCACATTGGGCGATGGCATCATCGAACTTACGGGCGGTCAGCACATCGTCACGGGTTAGGCGGTATGCGCCACGCATACGGCGGGTTTCGCGGATACCAATGTTGGTGCTGAAATTCATGAGGTAGGAGTGTTCATAACCGGGGATTTGTTCACGCAGAAAGCGGGTGTATTCGAGTGCCTGCTTGCGGCCTTCGACTTCAGCTCTGGTTAGTTCGGCGGGATCGGTCGCATCCACATAGGTCACGCGGGTCATGTTGGTGACAACGACATCGGGCAAGGGGGTGGCATGGATGCTGCCCTCTTCTCGCGGGAGGCGGTAATCACCGGAGATGTTGGCGGCCTTCATGCGGCTGACCAGTTCGTCATGTTTGATGGCTTTGGCCTGCGCTACATTTACACCGCCCAAGCGGAAGGTGGTCGTGAGGGACTGCGCTTCGTGCCCATCTGTACCAGCCAGTTCGAAGGGTGCGCCGCTGCGAAAGACCAGATCAGCATCACCGGAGGAGTCGACAAAGACCTGCCCTTTGATAAGGCCGAGTCCTTTTTTGCTGGCGACAACTAAGCCTGTGATGCGGCCTGATTCCATTATCACATCGACGCAAAAAGTGTGGAGCAGCAGACGTACGCCGGAACTTAGTGCGGCCTGTTCCCAGACGACTTTGAGGGTGGTGGGGTCATAGGTTACGGCCTGCCCTGCGCCATAGCTGCTCGGTCGTTCCAAGACTTTGTCGTAGGCGTAGAGGCGCTCGACAATCTCCCAAGGGATGCCGTCCACTACGCGGGCATCATTGCTGGCAGGGGTGTAGAAGCCATAGAAAGTGTCCAGCACGGAGGTTGATGTGCCGCCGAGAAAGCCGTAGCGTTCGATTAACAGCGTATCTGCCCCTGTGCGGGCGGCGGCGATGGCGGCGGTTGAGCCTGCGCTGCCGGAACCTAAGACAACGACTTTGGCCTCGGCAAGTAGCGACAATTCCTGCGTGTAAATTGGCATTTCGCCTCCTAGCATTTTTTGGGAACACATATAGGTGCTCCCCTACACAAATGCGGATTGAACAATTCAGAAACAACGGATGTGTTGCGCGTTATTCCGACGAATTTTGTTGACTGGCCCAGATAGCTGCACCAATGACACCGGCTTCGCTGCCGAGGGCGGCCTGCACCACCTGAAATTTATCGAGCGGCACAATCGCCACCCGCCGTTTGATTTCGGCCTCGATGGGTTCAAATATCCATTTACCGAGCTTCGCCATGCCACCCCCGATGACTACCCGTTCGGGCGTGAGGATGGTGATGATGTTGGATATGCCAACACCGAGATAAGCGCCAGCCGTTCGCAAGATTTCGCGGGCAACTGCATCGTCTGCTTCGGCTGCTTGAGCGATAATCTCCGGCGTGATTTTGTTGAGGTCGTAGTTCACCAGTGCGCCGATTTTGGTGGTCACGCCCTGAGCTACGGCTTTCATACCCATCGCAGCAATGGCGGGACCACTTGCCAGCCCTTCCCAACCGCCGGGGTTACCTGTGCCATCCGGTGGGCCGTGCATATCAATGGTGTGGTGACCGAACTCACCCGCCGAACCGATAACACCCAGATACAAGCGCCCGTTGATGGCTATGCCGCCGCCGATACCTGTGCCGAGGGTGATGCCCACGCAGGAGGACGCACCTTTACCCGCGCCGATGGTGGCTTCGGCAAGGGTGAAAGCGCGGGCATCATTCACCAGATGCACAGGACAATTCAGCAAGCCGCGCAAGATTGGCACAATTGGCTTGCCATACCAATTACCGGGCAGGTTGGGGATGACCCAGATCACGCCCGTTTCAACATCAAACGTGGCAGGCACACCCACACCGACTCCTGCTAGTTGGTCAATGGTAAGGCCGACCTTATCGCACAAACCTAGCACCAGACCGGCAATGCGTTCGATGACCGCATCCGGGCCAGCATGGGCATTGGCAGGAATGGTTTGCTGCGCCCGTGTCGTCAGCCCATCGGCATCCCAGACTACGCCCGCGATTTTCGTCCCACCGAGATCAATTCCGATATACAAACCCATGCTGACCCTTTGCGTGTTATTTCAATAAATCCATTAAAATCAATTGAACCCCTACCCTAGCCCTCCCCCGTAAACGAGGGAGGGAATAAAATTCGATGCCTGCTGAAATTTCTTGGGATTCACTGCTCCAAACTAACTAATGCGCTGAATGACCTTGCCGCTGGCTTTTTCCTTGAGGATGAGCTTATTACGACCATCGGGCATTTTCTCCTGCTTAATCAGGTAATGATCGGCATCATAATCTTTGAGGACATCGGCGCTGGTGTCTTCGGCATCACCGCGCCAATCTTCGAGCAGTACCGGTTCCCATTGTTTGGTTTGTGCCGAGAGCAAAGCGGCATCCATGATGGCATTGACAACATAACCATCGTAAAAATCTTCAACCGGCTTCGTGCCGTTATCGAGCGCGTTCAGCATATCGGCAAACATTTCGACATAACCGAGCGCACCGGATTCATCACCGACAGGGAACATCCAACCCGTTGCGCCTTCGGCTTTCTCGGCAACATAGCCCCCTTCACCAACAGCGGTGAACATCTCGTAGCCTGTTCGCAGCCAATGGTTGAGCCAGATCGTGCCTTCTGTGCCGGAAACTTCGTCGCGCAAATCCATGCCGCCGCGAAACGTCCAACTGACCTCGAACTGCCCGACTGCTCCGCTGGCATAGCGCACCAAGCCAACGGCGCTATCTTCGGCATCAATCGGGTGTACCTGCGTATCCGCCCAACACATGACTTCGAGGGGTTTGACATTTTTGCCGATAAAGCTGCGGCTGATTTCAATGCAATGGCAGCCCATGTCGATAATCGCACCGCCGCCGGACTGCTCTTTATCCCAGAACCAATCGCTGTGGGGGCCGGGATGCGTTTCACGGGAACGCGCCCAGAGGATTTTGCCGAGCGCTCCGTTTTGTGTCGATTTAATGGCCTTCATTGTTTTGGGTGTGTATACCAAGTCTTCCAGATAACCGTGAAACACACCCGCTTCCTCGACAGCCTGTAACATGCGGCGGGCTTCGGCAGCGTTGCGCCCAAGCGGTTTGGTGCAGAGGATGGCTTTACCGGCTTTGGCAGCAGCAATCACAGCTTGTTCATGCAGATTGTTAGGCAGACCAATGACGACCACATCGGTTTCAGGATGATTGATGGCTTCTTCCATATTGGTCGTACAGTGGGGAATGTTCCAATCACCTGCAAACTTGGTCGCCCGTTCTTCGGAGCGAGAATAGACGACATGCACCTGATCGCGGCTGCGTAAGCCATGCAGGGTGCTGGTATAAAACATGCCGATTAAACCCGTTCCTAACACCGTCACTTTATGCATAAATGCTCCTTTAATTTTTTTGACATCGCACTGTCTTATGGCTACTGACTTCGCTTCAAATTGTTTTAATTTCAGATTGATTCAATTATCCTAATGTTTAAATGTCCGCATATTTAAATCATATCACATAACCATTCGTCCTACCACATTACCAGCCACCCCACCCCGTGATTCCTGCCTCAACTATGCTAAAGTAGGTTTGTAACAAAACTGTATTGGAGGTCTTTTGAATGAGACGCATTGTAGGAATCGGATTAATTGTAACGTTATTAAGTGGATTTAGTGTATTCGCGCAGGATCAACCGGCTGTGCCGCCAGAGGATGATGTCAGCGCTCGATTGGTCGTGCCGGAAGGCTTTGCGGTACGCGCCTTTGCCAAGGGACTCAGCAGACCGCGTATGATGACGGTTGGCGAGGACGGCAGCCTGTATGTGGCGGAACAAGGACTGAGTGAAGTCAGCCGTTTGATTGATGCCGACAACGACGGTATCGCTGAAACACAGGATGTGATTGCGGAAAATATGCCACTGGTTCACAGTGTCGAATGGCGTGATGGTTGGCTGTATGTTTCGGAAGGCAACCAGATTGAACGTATTCAAGATGCCGATGGTGATGGCACATTTGAAGCGCGTGAAGTGGTGACGACGAATATCCCTGAAGCGGTGCATCATGTGACGCGGACGGTTCACTTTGGGCCGGACGGCATGATGTATGTCTCGACCGGTTCCAGCAGCAATAATGATCCGGAAACGGATGCACGACGGGCGGCAATCCTGCGGTTTAATGCAGACGGTAGTATTCCAGCCGATAATCCGTATGCAATGGATGCCGACCCGAACCGCCAACCCATTTGGGCAGAAGGTCTGCGTAACAGTGTAGACTTCCTATTCACGCCGGACGGGCAATTGTGGGCAAACCATAACGGCAGCGATGATCTGAGTGATGATGTGCCGCCGGAAGAAGTGATTATCAATGTTGAGAAGGGTAAGCACTATGGTTGGCCTTACTGCTATACCCCAGTTGAGGGTGTAGTTCCAACAGATACGGTTGAGGTACAGGATACGCGTGTGCCATTCGGTGATGCGCTGACAAGCTGCGACCAAGCCAGCCCGGCACTGTTTACTGACCTCGCCCATTCCGCACCGCTGGGGATGACGATGTACAACCAGACGGCGTTCCCCGAACAATATCAAGGTAATGTATTCGAGGCGTATCACGGTTCATGGAATAGTTCTCAGCCGCGCGATTGCAAGATACAGATGATCGTGGTGGAAGATGGTGTGCCGGTTTCATCCGAACCGTTTATGACAGGCTTCCGCGATAACGATCAGCAAGATTGTGCCGGAGCATGGGGTCGTCCGGCAGGCATAACGGTTGGCATTCACGGTGAATTGTTCGTCAGTGACGACCAGAACGGTAACATTTATCGGGTGGTTTATACGGATTAGTCGATAACTCGCATCCATGAAACATTAGAGGAGAGTGGGGTTTTTGACCTCGCTCTCTTTTTGTTGTCCCGATTTAGTCCGGAAAAGGTATTGGACTTAGAGGCGGCTATTTCTGAGGGATATACCCACCTATACTATTTGTACGATGCTTGATGCTTAATCGTCAATTGAAATGAGGCAGACTTATGAATGATTCTATGCGTGATTTACTGCATTCGGTGGCTGACCGTGCGGCAAATTATTTCGAGGGACTTGATAAACGTGGAGTTGAACCCTCGGAAGCCGCGATCCAACGCTTGAGTGAATTGGATGAAGCGCTGCCAGATGCGCCGACCTCACCGGAAGCGGTACTGGCGTTATTGGATGAAATCGGATCACCAGCGACGGTTGCCACAGCAGGCAAGCGGTTTTTCGGGTTCGTGATTGGTGGTTCGCTGCCAGCAGCCTTAGCAGCCAATTGGATGGCAGGGGCATGGGATCAGAATGCGGGGCTACGGGTGGCTTCACCAATCGCCACCAAGACTGAGGATGTGGCGCTGGCATGGTTACTGGATGTGTTGAAATTACCGAGCACAGCGGCAGGCGCATTTGTCACAGGCGCGACGATGGCGAACTTCACAGCATTGGCAGCAGCACGACATGCGGTATTGCAGCAAGCGGGTTGGGATGTTGAGTCTGACGGTTTGTTTGGCGCACCGCCCATCACGGTTGTTGTGGGAGAAGAAGCACACCCTACCTTGTTTCGGAGCCTGAGTTTGTTGGGGTTGGGGCATCAGCGTGTGACCAAAGTTCCGGTTGATAATCAGGGACGGATGCGTGTAGATATGCTGCCGAAATTCGCTGGCCCGACAATTGTGTGTACACAGGCGGGTAATGTGAATTCGGGCGGGTTTGATCCAATACAAGAAGTTTGCGAACAGGCACATCAAGCAGGAGCATGGGTGCATGTTGACGGCGCATTTGGATTATGGGCGAGCGCGACACCCGAACGGGCACATCTGACGGTTGGGGTGGGCGATGCCGACTCGTGGGCGACTGATGCGCACAAGTGGTTGAACGTCCCGTACGATTCAGGGTTGGCATTCGTGCGCGATCCAGAAACACTGCGGGCGGCACTGCGTTTGACGGCTGCATATTTGCCACAAAATGCTGTGCGCGAACCTTCGCAATATACACCGGAGCTTTCGCGGCGGGCGCGAGGTGTCGAGGTTTGGGCGGCGCTGCGTTCACTGGGTCGTTCAGGCATTGCCGATCTGATCGAGCGCAACTGCCAATATGCGACAGTATTCGCTGAAGGGTTAAGAGGCGCGGGTTATACCATTTTGAATGATGTGGTGCTGAATCAAGTAGTGGTCACGTTTGGTGATGCAGAAGCCAATAAGCGGGTCATCGCGGGCATCCAAGAAGATGGGACAAGCTGGTGTGGTCCGACTATCTGGCAAGGGAAGCCTGCTATGCGCATCAGCGTGTCGTCATGGGCGACCACGGCGAATGATGTCGAGAATAGTTTAGAGGCGATGTTAAGGGTCGCGGCGCAGGAGGCAGTCCATTAATGCCTCTTACTGGCGGATGCTTCGCTGGCGACCATAAAGGGTAAGCAGCGCCAACAGTATCGTGCCTAAAATGACCAGTTGGTAGGCTTCCTCAACCCGCAGCGCAAGGAGCAGCGAATCGACGACTTGGAGCACTAATGTGCCAGCCATCGTCCCCCAATAGCTGCCCTTGCCGCCTGCCAGCACTGTGCCACCGACGACTACGCCAGCGATGGATGGAAACAGGAATGGCTGGCCTAAATTGAGGAATACGGTCTGGGTGAAGCCCAGCAGGACAAAGCCGCCAAAGGCTGCCAGTGCGCCACTGAGCATATAGGTAACGATTACTACTTGACTGACGCGGACACCACTCAGACGCGCTGCGACACGGTTTGTGCCGACCGCGAATAATTGCTTACCAAAGGTGGTACGCTCCAACAGGAGCCACATGCCGAAACCCAGCAGCAGCCAGAGGAATATGACACCCGGTATGGGGCCGATTAGCGCCTGTGAAAGCAGTTTGCCCATCGCAGGCGGTGTTCTGCCAATGAGTTCGCCTCGTGTATAAAAGTAAATGATGCCGGTGACGACCCCTGCCATGCCGAGCGTAATGACCAGCGGGGGCATCCGCAGCAAGGCGATCCCAATGCCGTTGAGCAACCCAATCGCCGCACCTACCAGCAGGACAATGATCAGCGCCGGAATAATCATCGAGTCGCTGCCATCGGAAATGCGGTAGGTCAAAATCGCACCGAGTGTCACTAATGCACCGGCAGAGAGGTCAATGCCTTCACCACCGCTGATAATCACCAATGTTTGACCGGCGGCGATGATGCCCAAGAAGGCCGCCAAGCGTACGATATTCACAGCTTGATCGCTGTTGGTGAAACCGGGGGCGAGGATGCCACCCACCACGAACAAGATCAGCGCCAGCAGTGCCGCAACCAGTGATGGTGGAAAATAGGGACGCACGCGGGAGATTATAGCGGTCGTCATTTCCTCGCCCTCCGTACCAATTCAATCACCGCCGGAATAGCCAACGCAATAATGATGATGAGCGCATCGACGAGCGGGCGCACCCACGAGTCGAGATTGGCAAACGAGATGATGTTACCGATAAGCCCCAAGATCAACGCGCCAATAATTGAGCCGATGACGCTGCCCTGCCCACCTGACAGTGCCGTTCCGCCTAAGACGACGGCGACCACACTGGGCAACGTCATCTGGTCACCCGCGCGGGGGTTGCCTGTGCCGGAGCCGAGCGTCAGTGCCAGTGCGGCGAGGGTCGCAAACAATCCGGAGAATACGTAGGTGCTGAACTTGATACGGTTGACGCGCACACCTGTGCTATAGGCCGCATCGGCATTACTGCCCGTGGCGAATAGGTACTGCCTGTAGCGGGTTTTGGTCAGCAGCAGCCAGAAGATGATCACGAGCGCAATGACAATCAGCGCGTTCGGGATGGCAAAATCAGGGGTAATGGTTAAGGGGCTGCGCCAGAAGGTCGTTAGTTCGCGGGGCAGCCGTCCACCGGGTTGCGGCAGAATTTTCAAGGCGATACCCGCGAATATGAAGCTGGTGGCATAAGTGGTGACAATGGGCTGCAAGCGGAGGGTCGTCACACCGAAGCCATTTAAGGCACCAGCGAGGCCACCCGCCGCAAAGACCAGAACCAGCGCGCGTATGAGAACATCCGGCGTGGCATCGGTTGGGATCTGGGTGGCAAGAATGGCATTGGTCATCGAGAGGATCGCACCGACGGACAAATCAACACCGCCAGCGATAATGACGAAGGTCTGCCCAACTGCCATCAAAATGGCTGGTGTGAATACCCGTAAGTTGCCATTAAGCGGCCCAATCTCAAACAAGTTGGCCTGTAGGGCGCGGTTGATAATGACCATCAACACTAAGAGTGCCAGCGACATTAGGTAGGGGTTGCGGTTCAGGAGGCGGTCGGTGAAAGTCCTCACTGGGCTGCCCCCATGCTGGCTGATACCAGATTTTCGCGACTCAGGTTGTCGTCACTCAGTTCAGCACTCACCTGCCCGTCATGGAGTACCAGAACACGGTCACATAAGCCTAAGAGTTCGTCATCGTCGCTGCTATAGAATAAGATGGCTGTGCCTGAATCACGCAACTGTTTCAGCAGGCCATAGAATTCGGCTTTAGCGCCCACGTCGATGCCTTTAGTGGGGTCATTGAGTAGCAGCAATTTGGGGGAACGGAGCAGCCATTTACCGATGACGACTTTTTGAGCGTTGCCTCCGCTGAGGCTACTAACAGGGGCATCAAGCGAGGCCATCACCATTTTGAGTTCCTGTGCCACCGTGTCGGCATCGTTACGGGCTTTGTTCATGCCAATCGGTGTGCCATAGCTATTCCACGAAGCCAACAACATATTTTCAAATATGGAACGGATCAACAGGAGACCTTCGCTGCCACGATCACCGGGTACGAGGGCAACACCTGCATTCATGGCAGCCTTCGGATGCTTAAAGGTGCGCTGTGTCCCTGAAACGGTGATGCGCCCGGTGGAGTTTATCGCGCCGAAAATGGACATGAGCAAGTCGGATTGACCCTGACCTTGCAAACCGCCCAACCCTAATAGTTCACCATCACGCAGGGTAAGGCTGACCCCGCGCAGGACGCGCGAGTGAAGTTTATCAACTTCCAAGCGAACCGGTTTATCGACTGTACCAGACGGTTGGCGCTGTTGTTCCAGTAAGCCCGCACCTTCTATCATCATCTCGACCAGTTCACGGTTATTGGTCTCGGCAATGTTTCGTTCACCCACCGTCTGCCCGTTACGCAGCACAGTTGCGCGGTCAGCAATTCTAAAAATTTCTTCCATGCGATGTGACACAAAGATGATCGCCATCCCCTGTGCTTGCCAGTCTTTCACCAGTTCGAATAAACGGTTGACCTGCTGGCTATCGAGACTGGCGGTTGCTTCGTCCAGAATAATCAGACGCGGGTCAAAGCTCATGGCTTTTAAGATTTCGACAATTTGACGTTCATCGGGAGTCAAGCTGGTAACGGGGGCATCCGGTTCGAGGTTCGCTTTATACAACCCTTTGAACAAATCCAGTAAGGCTTGTGTGCGGTTGTGCATCTCGCGGCGATTAACAAAGCCCATGCGCATCGGTTCATGGGTCAACCAGATATTTTCTGAAACACTCAAATCAGGTATCAGACTCAATTCTTGATAGACGGCGCTGATACCCGCTTTGCGGGCTTCGTTAGGGGAGTTAAAAACCACCGTTCGACCATCAACGATCATGCGCCCATCGTTGGGGGTGACCAATCCGGTGATGATCTTGCCGAGGGTACTTTTACCACTGCCATTTGCGCCGAGTAGTGCCAACACCTCACCGGATTTAACCGATAAGTTGCCATCACTCAAAGCGGCGACACCGCCATAGGTTTTGACGGCATGTTCAACAATTAACGAAACATTTCTTGCCACAATAATGCATCCAAAAACAAGTGGTTATCTATTTATTACAGCTAGACTACAAAGGAGAGTCGATGACTCTCCCTTGCACAAATTGTTGCCCTAAAGCACATCGAGATATTCAACAGTCACGATCAACCCCGATTTTCACGGCATTGATCGTGACAATGATACTCAATAATGGTGCTTTTAGCTGGTAGGCAGCATGTAGGAATGCGCCTGTTCCTGATCAATCAAGCCATCGAGTGTGTAGCTTTCCGGCTTGTCCTTGACTTCGGCATAAATTTCTTCGAGATTGTTGGGCAGCTCGACATCTTCCTTGTCCATAGTGGTGTAGGTCCAGTCCTGACCTAAGACGACATAAGGAATAGGGACAATGATGCTGTTGCCGTACTGACCACCGAGTTGGTCGGGATCAATTTCGCCACCGAGCAAGATTTCGACCGCAACGCGCAGACCGTTGGCGGCGATGGCGGGAGGATTCACCACGCCGATGCTCTTAAAGTCGGGATTGTCGGCGAGAATCTTTTCCCAATGTTGGATGAAGCTGGCACGGGCTTCGCCAGTAACCAGAGGCCATTTCTTGGGGTTGGCGGTTTCGATGGCGGTCAGAACACCGGTCGCCATACCGTCCTGCGTCCACACACCGTCAATATTCGGCAGGGAGGCGAGGAAATCACTCATCACCTGCTGACCAGTGGCCTGATCCCAGCTACCACTTTCGCGTCCCACGACCTTAATATCGGGATATTCTGCGAGGACTTCTTCGACACCATTCATACGGGCGGTATTGGCGGGATGACCGACAAAACCTTCGATGAGGACGATGTCGCCCTTGCCACCCAACGATTCAGCCAACCAGCGAGCGCTGATACGTGCCCATTCGGTCTGGTCAATGACGACGTTGTACACGCCTTCTCCGTCAATTTCCTGATCAATCGAAATGACAGTTACACCAGCAGCGGCGGCATCTTCAAGGGGAAGACGCAGGGCTTCGGCATCGCCGGGGTTAATGATGATAGCATCAACGCCACGATTTACCAGATTCTGGATTTGTTGTTCCTGACCAGCCGCATCGGTATCTTTGCTTTCGATCACCAATTCAATATCGACATTCATCATTTCGTCTGCCGATAATTCAGCGGCTACGTCTTCCAGTTGTTGGATCATCTGGGTGCGCCATTCGCTGCTGACAAAACTATTTGAGATGCCAACCACGAATTTCTGCTTGTCTTGAGCCGAGGCGCTGAATACACCCAAACTAAAGACCGCAAAAACCGCCACTAATGCAATCAACAAAAATTTCTTGTACATATGCTCCCTACCTAAACTATATAAACGATCTTATTGTGAACATCGGTACTTTGCAGTAAAATCAGACATTACAGACAAAGTTCCGTATA
Source organism: Aggregatilineales bacterium (assembly GCA_038251045.1). Taxonomy (GTDB): domain Bacteria; phylum Chloroflexota; class Anaerolineae; order Aggregatilineales; family Phototrophicaceae; genus CFX2. Next base: position 20,591 of record JBBSBS010000015.1, read on the forward strand.
TCCGCACATTTTAATAACGATACACAACAGAGTCAAATCATGTGTGCACAATTAACTATTGAAGCCCTACCCCTTACGGTTGTTAACACGAACAGCCCTGTTCCCCTGTACTATCAGGTGGAAGCGGACTTGCGTACCCTACTGGACAGCCCGCACGTTACCCCCGGTGATTTGCTGCCGCCGGAAAACGAACTGGCGGAGGCGTATCATGTTGGGCGGCACACCATCCGCACAGCTCTTGGGCGGTTGGTGGATGCGCGGTTAATCGTCCGCAAAGCCGGTCATGGAACCGTCATCCAAAATCGTGAGAAGCCCCATCAATTCTCATTGGCACGCAGTTTTACCCGCCAAATTGCCGATATGGGATTGCGACCACGTTCGGCTGTACTCCACAGTGAAGAACGCACCATTCAACCCACCGACCCTGAAAAACTTCATAAAAAAATCGGTATGCCCTGCCTTATTCTGGATCGCCTGCGCTTTGCAAACGACGAACCGATTGCCCTGCAACATACCTTTGTCGTTCTTGAGCATTGTCCTAACCTCGGACAAACCGACTTCAGCAGCCATTCGTTGTACGATGTTCTGACGAACCAGTACCATCTGGTCATCACTGAAATCACGCATGTGGTCAGTGCAACGACTGCCGATAAACGTCAGGCCGACCTGCTCCAGATTCAACTGGGTGCGCCGCTGCTGGTGGTTAAGACCAGCGCCTTCCTCGAAAACCATGAGGTCATCGAGCGCAGCCTGACTTATTACCGTGCCGACAAATACGAGTACACCACCACCGAAACCTCATCTAAGCAGCGCCTCTAACGCATAAACTGCTCAAGGTAACGCTTGGATTGGGTGATTGAACGCTCGACATCAGCCTGACTGCCTTCGTAAGCACGGTCTTCGACTTCGATGCAGACCGCATCTTTGTAACCCACATCATTTAAGGTCGAGAAGAACGCACCCCAATCGACATCGCCCAAACCGGGCAGCTTGGGACGATGCCACTTCACCCCCATGATGCCGTGCTGATAGAGCAGATCGCTGTCGATGCGGGTATCTTTGGCGTGAACGTGAATGAAGCGATTGCCAAACTCACGGATGCAGCGCACATAATCAATATGCTGCCAGATGAGGTGGGAAGGGTCGAAGTTCAGGCCAAAGTTGGCGCTGGGTATGGTCTCGAACATGCGCCGCCAGATGTCGGGCGAAATGGCGAGGTTCTTACCACCGGGCCATTCATCCCATGTGAACAACATCGGGCAATTCTCGATGCCAACACGGACACCCTGCGACTCGGCAAAGGCGATCAGCGGTTTCCAGACAGCCTCAAAATCACCCCACTGGTCGTCGATGGTTTTGACAGGATCGCGCCCGACAAAGGTGGTCATGGTGTTGATGCCGAGCATGGCAGAGGCCGCGATCACCCGTTTAATGTGGTCAATATAGGTCTGACGTTCTTCTGCGTCTGCCACCAATGGGTTGGGATAATAACCGAGGCTGGAGATATTGATGTTGTACTGGCGCATCAAGCCCTTCACCCGTTCAGCATCGGCCTGCGTAAAGTCCATCACATCAATGTGGGTTACACCGGCGTAACGACGCTCGGCTTTGCCCACAGGCCAGCACATGACTTCCAAGCAATCAAAACCCTGTTTAGCGGCAAACTGCATATTTTGTTCAAGTGTCCAATCCGGCAAAATCGCCGTGACATATCCAAGCTGCATAATAAAACTCCTTTACAGAAATGGTTTAATTTGAGGATTATCGTTTGTTATAGATACCATTATTCATTTCTTGCTTTGCTCGCCAAATGTTCCCTCACACGAAATCCTATGATGGTACGAATGAGTGGCAAGGGCAGTGGTTGATGAAGCGGAAATTGGATGGTTCCTTTTCCCGATGTTTTATAGGCTGACAGTTCTTCAATGCAGGCTTCCATTTCTGATGTAATGGGATAGAACCCAATATGTTTTTTCCACGCCGCAAAATACACCAGATTTCCGTGAAATATAAAGGTGGGCATTCCATATTTCATGGCTTCTTCGACTTCAGGCACTTCGTCTTTGATGGTTTGCCGCAGCGTTTGCAAGATACTCCTCACATTTTCAGGAAAGGAGTCAATATACTCATCAACTGTTTTGAATTTACCCTTGGATGCAGCCATATTGTGATTTCTGTACTCCGCATGACTAGCTGAAACAAGTTTACTTGATATCTACCCAACGCCGTTCGGTATGGCTGGCAGCGATGGCTTCACACAGCACGAGTTCGTAATGGCCATCTTCAAAGGTCGGATAAGGTTTGGGTCCATTAAAGTCGCCCTGTTCGATATAGCCGTAGATGACGCTGTACAACTGCTTAAAGGTATCGGGGAAACCCTCGGCATGACCACCCGGTTGGCTGGTGATACGGCGGGCGCTGGCGCTCATTAATGAGGGATCTTTAATCAAGATGCCGTTGGCTTTATCACGGTAGCCGAGCCAGACTTCGTTAGGATTTTCGGAGTTCCAAGCAACCGAGCCTTTAGACCCTGAAATTTCAAAGTTGAGGAAGTTCTTGCGTCCGGCGCTGACCTGCGACACAGTCATCACACCCCGCGCACCACCAGCATAATGGAAAATCATCGACCCCCAGTCCTCGGTCTTGATGTCCACAAGATCGTATTCAGTCGGGGCGGTTTCCTCTTTGCTCTTGAAGGTTGCCACTGCCTGACGCGGCTTGCGACGCTGGGGAACGAAAGTCGCCAAATCTGCCAGCAGCGAGTCCACTTTTAGACCGGTGATGAAGCCCACCAGATCCATCCAGTGGGTGCCGATGTCACCGACTGCACGGAGGTCACCACCTTCGCTCGGCAGCAGCCGCCAGTTCCAATCGGTTTCAAAGAGCAGCCAATCCTGAATATATCCACCGCGAATGGCATAAATCTCGCCAATCTCACCACTTTGCACGAGGTCGCGCAGATGATGAATAAGCGGGTAGAAGCGGATGTTGTAGTTTACGGCTGTTACCAGCAGTGGATGCGCTTTGGCGAGTGCCAGCAGTTCGGCACTTTCGTGCGTATTCATGGCTAACGGTTTCTCGCAGATGACATGTTTGCCAGCCGCCAATGCCTGCCGCGTCATATGCAGATGATCTTTGTTGGGAGTGGTGATATGTACCGAATCGACGGCAGGATCTGCGATTAATGCGGCGTAATTGTCATAGGCCACATCCAGACGTAAGGCATCGGCAGAAGCGCGGCTTTTTTCGGGACTTGAACCGAGTATCCCACGCACATTCACACCGATGCGTTTGAGGGCTTCGGCATGTACGGGGCCGATGAAACCAGTTCCCACGACTGCTGCTGTTAAAGGGGTCATATTTCACTTCACTCAACTAATTATTTCGATAAAAATGGCTCAAAACGGGTTTGAGCGTCCTATATTGCCACACAATTTTGATGCAGGCGACTGACTGATGTTTGTGAAAGTTGGCAAATAATTTGAGGCTTATTACGCAAACATCAGCGTGCAATCGATTGCATAATAATACTAACATGGCTACCCTATTCCCTGCAACTACCCCACGTCAGCGATTTGACGAAGCATAGGGAGATGGCTATAATCTCCGAATGTATGGATATTTAGATATATCCGTGATTTCTCATTCTTTGTTCGCTCAGACTGTTGGAGGACGGTAAACTAGGCGTTGCGCATCAGTATGGGTTTCACTGAGTGGGGATTTGTATTAAACAAACTGTCAAAATATATTTTGAAAGAGGTCTCGTATGTTCAAGAAAATGTCGTTTTTAGTGATAGCGATGGTGGCAGTTTTTGCCATGTCCCTGCCGTTTACCAGTTCGGCACAAGATAAAAAAGTTTTCTACTGGGTTTCTCATGGTTCGCCAGCAGATCCGGTGTGGACGTACTTCCTAGCAGGCGCTGAACAATGGGCAGCCGACACGGGCAATGAAGTGCGTACTTCCTTCCACAGTGGCGATGTGCCTTCACACCAAGAGGCCATTCGCGCGGCGATTGCTGCCGGTGCAGACGGTATTGTCACCAGCAGCCCTGATCCGGGCAGCCTCGTAGAAGTGGTTGCCGAGGCACGTGCCGCCGGTATCCCTGTCATCAACATTAACACGCCTGACCCAACGGTTGATTTCAATGCCTATGTCGGCGGCGATAACGTAACCTTTGGTCGTCATTGGGCACAGTATCTGGTTGACAAGGGTCTGGTCAAATCTGGCGATTTCGTCTGGATGCCAGTCGAAGTCCCCGGCGCGACTTATGGCGTGCAGGAAGAAGAAGGTATCTCCAGCGTCTTTACACCCCTTGGCATCACATGGGAAGTCACCGAGGCTACGCTCGATCAGGCTGAAATCATCACCCGCATGAGTGATTACCTGACTGCTAATCGTGACAAGATCAAGGCCATCATCGGCATGGGCGATCTGGTGAACGGCAGCATCAAGCGCGTGTTTGACCAAGTCGGTGTCGCCGCTGGTGAAATTCCGGTCGTCGGCTGGGGCAACTCACTCGATACCACACAGGAAGTTCTTGAAGGCTACGTCAATGCCGCACAGTGGCAAGATCCGCAGGCAACCAGCTATGTCGGTCTGTCCTTGGCAGCGATGGCAGCTAGTGGAATTCCCCCCGGATTCGATGTCATCACCGGTGCGCTTTATGAAAAGGACACCGCCCAGATTTATGATGATATTCTGTCTGGCAAATAGCAACTGAGTTCTTATTCTTCACAATTCGTCTATGAATGACGATATGTGAATGATTTGAACAACAGGGTGTGAGGCCAACATACATTAGCCTCACACTTTATACATTACCTTTCTTACCTTTAGCGAATAGTAGAATTTATCTTATGGGACACGGTTCCTTCCTCCAACGATTAATCGCCCGCGCCGAGTTTGGGCCTTTCGTTTTATTGACGGCTGAAATTATTATTTTCTCGGTTGTCAACCCGGCCTTTTTGTCAGCAGGCAACATCAGCAATTTATTGGCATTCACCCCCGAATTGGGCATCATCGCATTAGCCATGACGATGCTCATGACTGCGGGAGAATTTGATCTTTCGGTGGGTTCAGTCTTTGGCCTGACACCGGTGATCATGTGGACGCTTTACAACACGGGCGCGGCTTCACTTGAGGTCGGGTTTGTGGTTGCAATTGCCGTAGCCGTGCTGATCGGTTTTGCAAACGGTTGGTTTGTCACCAAGCTTAAAATTCCTTCGTTCCTCGTCACACTCGGTATGCTACTGGTGGTGCGCGGAACGGCTTTGTATATCACGAGTGGTTTCCCTCAAGGGCGCTGGTCATCCGATTCGCCGCTGCTCAAAATTCTGGTGGGCGAAATCACGATTGGTCAGGTACGGTTTTACGCGTCGTTAGTGTGGTTTATTTTATTTGCCGTTGTTCTGGGTTATGTATTAACCATGTCCAGAGTAGGCAACTGGATACAAGCGTCCGGCGGTAATTCGAGCTCTGCACAGGCACGCGGCGTACGGGTCGGATCGACCAAGGTTGCCCTATTCATCCTCACATCAGTTCTGGCATCCTTCGCAGGCATTGTCAGCTCTATTCGTGTATCCACAGCCAACCCCAACAGTGGCACGGGTTATGAACTGGAAGTCATCGCGATGGTGGTGATTGGCGGAACAGCCCTCAACGGCGGACGGGGTACAATTATCGGCACCGTATTAGGCGTGCTTATTCTGCGTTTCATGCGGAATGGCATCGTTCTGGTGGGTGTACCGGGGCTGGCTTATAACATCTTCATCGGCGCAATCATCCTTGGTATGATGGCGCTGCATTCCTGGCTTGAACGCCGACATCATGCGGGGACATAACCATTATGACTAACGAACTTGTACGCATGGAGCACATTAGCAAATTTTTCGGTCGGGTGCAGGCACTCAACGATGTCAACTTTACGGTCAACAAAAATGAAATTGTCGGCTTGCTCGGTGATAACGGCGCGGGGAAATCGACGCTGATTAAGATTCTCTCCGGCGCATTGACACCCACAAGCGGTGAGATTTACTTGCACGACAAAAAAGTCCAAATGCGCAATACCAATGATGCCATCGCGCATGGCATCGAAACCATTTACCAGGACTCGGCGCTGGTTACACAACTATCAATCGCCCGCAATTTATTTCTAGGTCGCGAGCCGATTAAAGGACCGCGATTCCTGAACCTGATGGATCAAAATGCGATGAATGAGGCTGCGGGTAAACTGCTGAAACAGGTCGGCATCACCAAAGATATTCCACCGACCACCCCCATCAGCGCGTTATCGGGTGGTGAACGGCAGGCGGTTGCGATTGCCCGCGCCATGCAGTTCCAGAGCGAACTGATCATTCTCGACGAACCGACGAATAACCTCGGTGTGGAAGAAACGCACGGCGTATTGAACTTCGTCCGTGCGGCCCGTGACTCCGGTCATTCGTGCATTTTTATTGCCCATAACATTTATCATGTGTTTCAGGTAGTGGACCGCATCGTGGTCATGCGACGCGGGGTGGTGGTCGCGAATGACATCAACCCCAAAGAAACGACCGTCGAAAAAGTGGAAGAAATCATCACCGGCATGAGCCTCTCGACGCTGTAGAAACAACCATTGAGTATCTTAAGGAAAGAGGGCTGCTAGTCCTCTTTTTTATTTGTATCCACTTCAGTGACAATGCTGGCGGAAAAACCGGCTCAAATATACTGCGGCTCAAACTCAGGTTACGAGACCGAAACTTCACCGAAATCTATTTGAGAGGTAGACTGATTATAGTGAAATGTAGTCTGTAGGCCGGATGGCATATAGGCTGTTAGTGATGGTCTACTACCTATGAAACCCAAAACAGCAATCTCAAACATGATTCCACATTCGATTCGCGCGCGGCTGCCCTTGAGCTATGCGGCGATTGCGTTGGTGACGGCGGTGGCTGTCGGCGCGGTGCTGCTGATTACGCTGCGGGGTTATTATGCCGAGCGCGATCTGGAACGCATGAATCACGGGGCGAACTCGATTGGTTTTGTGGTCGAGCGAATGCTCGAAGACAATACACCCCTCAGTACATTGCAAACGCAGATGGATTCGTTCGCGTTTTTTTCACAGGCACGGGTACGCCTGCTAGATACACAACATCAACCAATTATTGAGTCCCGTACAACACCGGGCATCAACATGGTTTCATTCAATTCCCCTGATGATTCAGATGGCGTAACCACACCAAGCAACGGTACGAAGTTAGCATTTGAGGTGCAGTCATTCTCATATTTAAGCAAAGGCGGAAATGGTGCGGTGATTTTGCCTTATCCACCGACTGGAATTGCTGAACCTGCATCCGGTAGGACAACCCGTGTCTTCGTGGATGGCAATCCTTATGGGGTGCGCCTAAAACCGGATATGGACAGTAATCAAGGCATTTCCGACCAAGTTGCCACTGTCAACCTGACCAATAGCAAGAACGAACTGATGGGTTACATCGAAATTTCTGGCGGCCCAGCTACAGGTACAGAGATCCTTGATCGTGTAGCGTGGGCACTGCTGGGGGCAAGTGCGGTGGCGATTGCGGTGGCTGTGCTGGCGGGTTGGTCGTTTAGCCGTGCAATCACTACACCGCTGTTGGGTCTGACGCACATCACGGACCAGATGGCGCAGGGTGATTTGTCGGTACGGGCAGAGATTACCTCCGCAGACGAATTTGGTTCGCTAGCAAAAGCCTTTAACCACATGACGAACCAAGTTGAACATACGATCACGACGCTGAAATGCTTTCTGGGAGATGCCGCACATGAACTACACACCCCATTGACGGCACTGAATACTAATCTGGAACTGGCGGCAACTGAAAGTGACGATATTAAGCGGCAGTCGTTTATAGAACGAGCATTGGAACAGTTGAAGCGATTAGAAACGTTGACGAACAATTTACTGATCCTTTCGCGAATTGAAACCCACTCGCTGCCGGACGAACGTAACGCGGTTGATATGGGTGAACTGGTTCGGGAGACAAGCGAATTGTATGCGTCACAGGCGGAGCAGATGGGGATTACATTCTTGATTGATGTGCCATCGCAGGCGACGATTATCACCGCTAACGAAGCCCAACTGCGGCGAACATTATGTAATCTGCTGGATAATGCTATTAAATTCACGGCTGAAAATGGGAGCGTGGAACTCGGCTTACGGCAGGATACAAAAGGCACGCAATTGTGGGTTCAAGATACAGGCATCGGTATACCGGGCGAGGACTTACCGTATCTGTTCAACCGCTTCCATCGCGGACGCAATACAGCGGCCTACCCCGGTAATGGTCTCGGGTTGGCGATTATCAAAGCCATTATTGAAAGTCATCATGGCAAGGTTGCAGTAGACAGCCTGTCACCGGGAACGCGTTTTACGCTGCTGCTGCCAGCGACGTAAGCGGACTGAATAACCTAAAGGAAATGATTGTGTTAAAGCAGCAAGCTCATATTCTAATTATTGAGGATGACCCGGCGGTAGCGCGTGGTCTTCAAGATGGATTGCAACGCGAGACCTATCGTGTCGATTGGAAAGCATCGGGCGCCGAGGGAGTAGAATACGCGCAGAAGCAAAAACCGCACCTGATTATTCTAGATGTGCGTTTGCCGGATGGTTCCGGCTTCGACTTTTGCCGACAGATGCGGCAGTTGGGCTTACGCCAACCGATTATCATTCTGACGGTTAATCAAGACGAAACCGATAAGGTGCTGGGTTTGGAAATGGGTGCAGATGATTATGTGACCAAACCTTTTAGCCTGCGTGAACTGCTATCGCGGATACGGGCGCAGCTTCGGCGCGCATATGGTGAACTTTCGGATGTTGATACCAGTTCTGATTTGTTGTACATCAAAGACCTCTTGATTGACCGGGGACGCGGTCATGTGCTTCGGGATGGCAAGAACCTGAACTTAACGCCGATTGAATTCCGGTTACTGGTTTATCTAGCGCAAAATCATGAACAAGCCCTCAGCCGCAACCAGATTTTAGACACGGTATGGGGATTAGACACCCCGTATGACGGCGACCATACGATTAACGTCCACATTCGCCGCCTGCGCGAAAAAGTAGAGATAGACCCCAACCACCCCTCACTGATCCTCACTGTACCGGGCGTGGGTTATCGTCTGGCACGCTAAAGCGTTTCAAAACTGTTATGGTAAGATTACGGAATTGTGACCTGATCGTAACTGGTTTGAGATTTAACCTGTCTACACTGAATGAGTCTGCATCTTTGGAAATACGACAGGAGCAGGTTCTATGCAAAGACGTTCGGTACTCTTTTTGACCTCGGTTTTGATCATCATTGTGGGAATTGTCCCTCTATCAGCAGCACAAGCGCAGGATGGCAGAGCCGTCATCCAGATGAGCGTGCCCCAGTTTATGAGGCAAATTGTCAGCGATCAGTTGATAAGTGATTTTGAATCCGCTAACCCCGGTATCAAGGTCAATGTCCTCGCAAATGACAGTAACAGCGGTTCCGCAGCAGATGGCATTGACGCAATGTTGACTGCGGAACAGGCGTATGCCAGCACAGCCGATGTATTGTTTGTGGACAATAGCACATTGGCGGTACAGGCCACAAGAGCCGGTTACTTCTTAGATATGTCGCCGCTCACCAGCAGCGATCTCACCTTAAATTCTGACGATTTTCTGCCCGCAGTATGGCAGTCGTTCCAGTGGGATAACGGGATATGGGCATTACCGGTTTCAACCGATGTCATCGTCCTGACCTATAATCCGGCAGCATTTGACGCGATTGGGTTAGCGTATCCGAATGAACGCTGGACGATTGACGACATCGACAATGCCGCACGAAAACTGGCGGTTGTTGACCCCTCCGGTGCAGTGACAACAGCGGGAATGGCCGTTTCAAACACCAACCTAGAATGGTTATTGCGCAGTCTATTGGGCAGCGCTTTTTATGATGTGAACACCAGCCCGAACACGCCGCTAATAAGCGATCCAGCCTTAGCAACAATGCTCACAACAGTAAAGCTACTTAAAACGGATAATATAATTAGCAATCAGGGTGGTTTTGGAGCTGCCGAAACGATTCCGATGCAAATTGGTGGCAGCAGAACCCTCAATCGTCGTCGAGGCAACGACCAGAATCAAGTTACCCTGTCAGCATCATTGCTACCGGGTGGCAAAGCAGGTCTGAACGCACAAGGTTTTGCGATCAGCAGCGGTACCCAATATCCCGAACAGGCGTATGAGCTGGTGAAATTCCTGACCAACAGCCCCGATGTCGCCAACAACTTCTTTGGCGTAAGCCCTGCTCGCCAGAGTTTAATCGGCGTAAGTAGCACAAACAATAACAATGGCGGCCCCGGTGGTGGTGGCGGCCCGCAGTTTGGCGGCGGGTTCAACAACCTGTCGGACGAAAACAAAGCGGTCGTTACACAGGCACTTGCCAACGGCATCCCATTGAGCGAACTGCGTTATGGTGATTATGTGACAGCGGCACTGAGCCTGATGAGTTCGGATGGTTCGGACGCGCAAACAGCATTACAAACCTTAGAAGCGCAGGCCGTGGCCGATCTGCAAACGGCTGATACAGCGCGTACCGCTAATCCGGTGGTGCTGGCAACCCCTGTACCAGAAGTGGTGCTCCAACCGGGCGAAGTGGCGCTTTCATTTGGCTTGAATTCGTTTGTGTCACCCCTCCCTAATCAGGATAAGTGGGACAGTCTGATTCAGGAGTTCACAGCTAACGACCCGCAGGTCAAAGCGATTACACTGGATACTGAGCAGCGCGGTGGTAATGAACTTGCCGCAAAGAACGACTGTTTCTACCTGTCGTATAACAATGTACCGGGCATTGATTTGACGACTGTGATTAACCTTGACCCGTTCATCGATTCTGACCCAAACTTTGACAAGAGTGATGTCATTGGTAATACGCTAAATCTGATTACGCGTGACAACAAAATCTGGGCGTACCCGCTGGCAATTCAACCCTCAGCGTTGGAATATAATGCGGATACTTTTGCCCAATACAATGTTCCTGAACCCCAAAGCGGTTGGACGATTAACAGCTTTACCGATGCACTCAAGAGCATCAAGCTAGACCCCAGCGATCCTGCCCCGTTTGCACCGCGTGATGTAGGTGGTACTTATCTGCTGCAACTGATTGCCGCGTACGGCGGCGTGCCGTTAGATTATCGTACCGACCCGCCCACGGTAGACTTTACGTCACAAACCAACATTGATGCTATCCGGCAGGTACTTGACCTCGCCAAGAATGGCTACCTGACCTATGAAGCACTCAGCGGGAATAACTTTGTTGTCTCCCTGAACAGTACAGGCCCACAGGATGCAATATACGGTACAACGTTGAACGCCTTCGGCTTCGGTGGTCGGCGCGGTGGCGGTGGTGGCGGACAACTGTTGATCATCAATGAAGCTTCATCGAGCAGCACAACCAGTGCTTATAAGCTGACAACCTACCCGACAGGGACGGATCTCTCTGCCGTGTCGTACGACATCACAACCGCTTATATCAGCGCCACATCGCAAAATCCGGAAGGCTGCTATCGCTGGATTAGTTTCTTGAGCCAGCATCCTGAACTGCTTTCGGCTATGCCCGCATTCCGGTCACAACTAGCGAACGTAGCTACCGTTCAAAACCCGAACGCTGCAAACTACTACATACAGCTCGACAACCTGATCCAACAGCCAAGCACGATTGTGTTCCCATCACAATCGGGCGGTGGTTTCAACTCGCCGGCTAACTTCTTGCTGCAATTCTGGATGAACCGCGCGTTCGACAACTATGTATTACATGATGGAAATCTGGAACAAGATCTGGCAGATGCCCAGACCTATTCGACAAGTTTCCAGGAATGTATTGCCAATATCCCGGCTTTTGATCCCAATACGGATAATCGCGGGGCATTTTTCCGGCAGTATACGGATTGCGCTCAAAAGGTTGATCCGACTTTGACCCTATTTGGGGGTGGTTAGTTACCTTCGTAGGGTGTAACGAATCTGGCATCAGACTCGTACACAGGTAGTACAGTTAGACCTACTTATTTCGAGGGGCAACGCCCGCGGTTGTCCCTCCTGTGTTGTTTTATTCACATATATTTTTAATGATGGTTATGTATAGTCCTGACACCGAACCTGAGGGTAATGTCCTGTGTTCCGATTTTTTGATTTGCTACTCTTTACGACTGAACGCCTGCGCAAGCATTACGTGCTGGTATTCTGGGCACTGGTGGGACTTTCAACCGCGACCACATTGAGCCTGAGTCTGTGGTTGTATGTGGATGCCGTCAACACGGGGTTATTGACATCGAGCTTATCCAGCCCACCCTATGCGTTCCGGTTTCGCTACCTCGGCGCATGGAATGGCAACATCAGCAGCGATGACGTAACCAGCGCGACCGCCGCCGTGGATGATCGCTTTTCAGGGATTATTGGTTTGCCAGTGGCGCGTGAAGTGCATTTCGCACGAGGCGGCGCGTGGGCAGTCAAGCGGCTGCCGCAAAATCAATCACTCGGAAACTTGAGCCTAGCCAGTCTTTCGGGAACCGATGACCAGATGACTATTTTCGAGGGCGAATGGCCTTCGAAAGCGACACTTGAAGATGACACTATTCCGGTACTGATCTCGGAAACGATGCTCTACAGTATGGGCGTACAGCTCGGCGACAAGCTGACGATTACCCGACCGGGTGGCAAACCGGTAAACCTGCAAATTGCTGCGCTATGGCGACCTGTTAACAGTAATGACCCAAGCTGGCTGTTCCCGACTAAATTTTTCGACAATATGCTGATCGTCCAGCCGGATGACTTGCTGAAAGGGTTGGAAGGCGCTGACAACCCGATTGAAGAAGCAGCGTGGTATGTGTCGTTTGATGGCAGCAATGTCAAAACCTCCGATGTAAATGGCTTATTGGGGCGCATCGTTGATGGACAGAGGGCTGTGACCGAAGCGCTGCCACCTATCCGGCTGGATCTTTCTCCAGTTGATGGTTTGAATGCATTCAACCAGCAGGTGAACAAGCTGACCCAGCAGTTGGTCATTATGATTTTGCCAGTGGGCGGCTTGATATTTTATTTTGTATCGCTGGTGGCGGGGCTTCTGGTCAGCCGTCAGCAGCAGGAAGATGTGACCCTGCGCAGCCGAGGTATGAGCCGGCAAGCCATCCTCAGCATCCATTTGATGACATGGCTGCTGATGGCATTAATTGCGCTGGGATTGGCGATTGGTATTTCGCCGTATCTGGTCAAACTAATCGGGCAAACCAGTTCATTCATGCGCTTCGACAACACCTCGTCAACGCTGGTGGTTGTGATGACCCAACAGGCTATTTTCGTGGGAGCGCTAACAGGATTAATTGCCGCCAGCAGCGGATTGTTCATCGCATGGCGCACGACAGGCGAAACGATTACCAGTTTCAAACGCGGCGCGGCGCGAGCGACCAAAGCGTGGTGGCAGCGGATGTATCTGGATGTGATGCTGTTAGTTCCGGGCTGTTATGTGCTGCTGACACTTAAACTTCAAGGTGGCTTGCAAACAGCGGTAGAAGATCCGTTTAGCAATCCGTTGAATTTCCTCGGCCCGACGCTTTTTTCGCTGGGGCTGACGCTGCTGTTCCTGCGCCTGTGGCCTATCTTTGTAGGCTTGGGTTCGCGACTGATCAGTTATACCAGTAACATCGCGCTGTTGATGGCGCTGCGTGAACTGACACGATCAATCGGGCGCTACCGTAATACGCTGCTGATGATGTGCTTCACCCTCAGCCTGACGGGATACACGGCTTCGATGGCAAGTACGATTGACAAAACTTTGCAGGACACGGTTGATTATAAGATTGGCGCGGATGCGGTGCTGGTCGTGGCGAGTGATGCCCAAACAGATGACAGCACCACGGCACAGGGCAGCGTCAGCGTGACCGGTTACAACACCCTCCCCGCCGACGATTTAGTACGGGTTGATGGGGTCAATGAGGTTTCACGGGTGGGACGTTATCCAGCACGGTTGGTACTGGCTAACCAACGTATCGACGGCACGATACTGGGCATTGATCGTGCCACCATACCCGCTATCGCCCGATTCCGGTCGGATTATGCTGCTGAATCGTGGGGGGCGCTGTTCAACCGATTGGCGGCTGATCGCACAGGGATCATCATCAGCACTCAAGCGGCGACCAAGAATAACCTCAAGATTGGGCAGGTCATATCGATACAGGTATCCGCCCTAAATACATGGTACGACATGAAAGTACCGATTGTGGGTCTGGTCAATTATTTTCCAACACTTGATCCCAACGCGGGTCTATTTATGATAGGCAATCTTGATCCGATTTTTGAGACGGTGGGTACGGAACTCCCCAGCAATTTATGGATCAGCTTGAAGTCCGATGCGAATCTTGCCACCGTGCGCGAAGAAACATCCAAGCTGGGTTATCCGATTCTGCAATGGCTCGACCCCACATCTGCCCTATTGACGGCACAGGCTTCACCTTCGCGGCGGGGTGTGCTGGGCTTCTTGTCGGTGGGATTTGTGGCGACGATTTTGCTGACGTTGGTTGGTTCGATTGTGCAAAGCGCGGCTTCGTTCAGCGCACAGGCGGTACAACTAGGGTCGCTGCGGGCGATGGGCTTAGGCAGTTTATCGGTCGCGATTTATCTAATCTTTGTACAAGGGATTGCGGCTGCTAGTGGTATTTTAAGCGGCACATCGATTGGATTAGCGACAACACTGCTGTTTCTGCCGCTGCTGGATTTCAGCAACGGATTACCACCTTATCTGGTGCGGGTTGACTGGGCGAACATTGCGCTGGTATATGGCATGTTCTCGGTCGTTTTATTGTTTGTTACTTTGATCACCACTGTGCTGATGAGCCGTGAACGGCTGTCCACCGTCGTCAAGTTAGGAGATGCCTGAGATGTCTGTTCGAGTGTTCAAAACGCTGCTGCTGATAACCGCGTTAGGTGTTATGGCGGCGTGCAGCCCCAACAACAGTGCGGATACTACGGGGCAAGGGCAAGCAGATGCCGCACCCACC
>JBBSBS010000016.1:0-35516 GCA_038251045.1 Aggregatilineales bacterium
CGCAACCCTTCCCGAAACTTATTGGTCATTACGTGTTCGTTGATTTTCTTAGCCATGATGTGTGTCATCTCCTGTGGCTATCCTGGTCAAGTCGCCCGCTTAATCGCGCGCTGTTTTATCCTTGACCATGTTTACATTATACAACACATTAGCTATATTAAGTGTAAACCTTGCATTGACAAGCATTAACCTTTTAGAACAAAATTAACGCACAGTTCTTAAGCCTTGATGTATTATGAAGCACAAACGGCATCCAGGCTGGGGGGCTATTCCTTTCCCCTGATTTCTAGGCACGCATGGTCTGGCGAGTTGCCAGTGGATATTCGGTTGTGGCTCCGTTTCCAGCAGAGCGCCTATCTATGAATACATTATACATCTTGATATACCTAGCAGTACCCCCACTTTTGAGGGGTAATAAAAAACCGCCCGGAGGCGGTCTGATGTGTCGATGCTGGGCAGCTTATTTTGATTCCCACAACACAACAATGTGTACAGGTGATTCGATGAGTGGGATAGGCGGAGGAGGGTCAACAGTAAAAGTTTTTGTATTCGGGTCGATTTGATACGTGCCGATGTAAATAATCAGATTCCCGTTAGGGTCTTTCAGTTCTGCTTTGTACATTCCTTTACTCATGATGCACATGCTTTCACGGGCTGCG
Organism: Aggregatilineales bacterium; assembly: GCA_038251045.1. Classification (GTDB taxonomy): domain Bacteria; phylum Chloroflexota; class Anaerolineae; order Aggregatilineales; family Phototrophicaceae; genus CFX2. Next base: position 660 of record JBBSBS010000016.1, read on the forward strand.
TTGACCAGATGATGGTTAGATCGGCTGCCACCCGTCCCCAGCGCGACTGCCCAGGCTCCCAGACTGGCGACACACCGGGGTAGGCCGGGGCCAGGACAATATCGAATAGGTCGAAGCCCTCAACCGATGACAGTAGATTCTCGAAATGATATTCGAGATCGTTGGAGTCCATCGTGAAGCTTACGAGCGGCTCCAGGTCGATCATATCCCCAGCCTGATAGCGTCTGCCTTTCACATGGAAGCCGCCCAGGGTGAAGCTAAACGCCTTGCCCATGTCCACCGGCTGCACCGTTTTAATCTTCATGTGTGTCATCTCCTATCATTAACCGGAAGCAAGCATGTGAGATTCGAACTCACGCCATGCGCCGCTACCGCACAGACCCTTTCTAACGGTGGGGGCGTCCATCCCACAGGTTACCTTCAACCACTCAGCCAACGCTTACATAGTCCCTTGAACACAAGCATTGTACCATAGAACATGTATTCCATTCCATCTCAATTAGTGCTACACTCTTTGACAATGGTTCGTTAATAGAACGGAATTTCGAACGTGCCGCCACGTAAACAGAAGCCCAAAAGTGTTGAGACACCCGAAATTAGCGTTAAGGTTCGGCCATTGTCAGATTATAAGTTCGACCCTGATAACGCGAACCGAGGCACACTGCGCGGCCAGCAGCTTATCGAGCAAAGCATTGATGAGTTTGGCCCAGGTCGTTCAACGCTGGTTGATAGTGAGGATACCCTGATCGGCGGGGAGCATGTGACCAGAGCCGCGTTAGCAATGGGCATCACGAGGGCTATTGAAGTGGAAGTGCCTCCTGATGCGATTCTTGTTGCCAAGCGCTCAGACCTGAAACCCGGCGACGAAAAGCGGAAGCGTCTCGCCCTGGCCGACAATCGTTCCCAGCAGGTTAATCTGGATTTCGATCCTAACCAGCTTCTGGCCGACATGCCTTCATTAGATGGCTTCTGGCGTGAGGATGAGATTGACGCCCTGATGAGCCAGCGCGACGTGACTGACCTGGTGTTGGATAGCCTCGACCAGGAAAAAGAAGGGGATCGGCTCACAGGCAACCGTAAGAAGCAAATCAAGCCGGTGCTGTACGTCGATGAGGTTAGCACCTTTGAAGACGCAATGGCGGCCACTGGCATCCTGAATCGCGGGCAGGCCTTGTTAGAGCTGTGCCGGTTCTATCTGGAGAACAAGAAGCGTGGGTGAGTCAAAACATTTCACGGTCTCCGGCGATAGAGGTTACATCAGCCGCATCGTCGAGGAGGCCGGTTTGATTGAGGGTGTGTTGAAGGTTACGCAGTCGCGAAGCACATCAGCCGTCCTCGAATACGATCCGACAAAAACCAACATCGGTGCGCTGTATAAATTGCTGCATAAGCTTCGAGCGGAGAAGGGGCAACCTAATGCCAACCCATGAGCTTGTCATGCAAATTGTTCGCCAGCCGGTCTTCACATTGTTCGAGCGCGGTGATGATTATCATTTTAACCAGGTGCGCAATTGGAATGGCCTGGGATCGGTTGTGATGGACGTGAAGGTCGTCGAGCAGGCCGAGCCGTACAAGACAGTGCAGGTGGGCGATGTGGTGACAATTAACGGTTATGCGCTGCTGCTGCTGGAACGTGACTACCGGCGACGTGCCTGGATCGCGATGCTTGAGACCCCGGATGCGCATCGCTTTTTGATGTGGAAGCTGGCCCGTGAAGCTGAGGAACTGTTCACCAATTGGTATCTCTGGTTTTGGGAACAATTCGCGATGCCTGCCTGGGAGCTTCATGAGATAAACCTCCGATTGAATCAGGAGGGCATATTCTAATGTCCACAACCCTTATCGACTTTGGCGGTAGACAGTACATTATGTTCGGTCATGCCGACATAGGCGAAGCGCCGCGCTTGATTCCGCTCGATGAATTCATGACGCGCCTGGAAGCGGTGGTCGCCTCTCCGTCTATGCTTCAAGGGCTGACCGAGTTTGCCGATAGCCAGATCAGCGTGAGCAACATTATCGCCATCGGCGCATCATTGCTGCGAGGTCAACTTAGAATCAAACATGAATGAGCCTATCTGGAAAACCTTCAATCTGAAAACCCCCGAAGGCCGACGCGCGCTTGAACAGTACATCGCCGAGCAGCAGGGCTACACGATCTATCACTACGACAAAGACTATGCCGAGAGCTGCTACTACATGCTCATGAATCCCGATTGGGATAGTGTCGTTCATAGCGATCTAACCGGACGATTCTTAGAAGAATTCAGCAAACGACACATCCGTGCGGGTGAGCGTAAGACCGAAGCGGAAGCGTGGCTGGATTGTCCACAGTGGTTAGAAAATACCGATCTCGCCTTTGAGTTGGCGGGCGATAAGTTCCAGGCGCTGCGTCGGCATGAGGATTGCCGATTCTATGCCGACGTGGGCGAAAGCTGGGATAACAGCACCTACGATGGTTCAACGGTAGCTGAGGCAATTGTACTGGCCTGTTGTGCATGGAATGAACGGACGCGCGTAAATGGCAGCCAAACGCAAACAGGATAACAGCACCTTCCGGCATAAGGTCGAGTTGCGCCGGGAAGCCCTGGCAATCCTCGCAGATCGGGGCATTGACGCACCGATCATTATGGAGACGCACGGTGGCAGCGGCAAGCTGTTTGATGCCCTCTACGCCCATTTACGATGCGGTGTGGTATTCGAGAAGGACGACGCGAAAAGCGCGATCCTGGGCAAACAGCGGCCAACCTGGGCGGTCTATGAGTGCGATTGCGAGGTTGCGCTCCGGGGCGGGGTGGGTGGTCACTACTTCGTCAACCTGCTCGATGTTGATCCCTACGGGCAAGCCTGGGATGTGATCGACGCCTTCTTTCGCAGCGAACGCCAGTTCGAGGACTTCATGGTCGTCACGGTGAATGATGGCCTGCGCCAGTCACTATCGCTGGGTAAAGCCTGGGACGTGGCAACCATGAAGGATATGGTGCGGAAGTATGGTAACGACCTGCATCCCATTTATCTGGATGTGTGCCGCGATCTGATGGAAAAAAAAGCGGCCTACGCCGGATACCGGGTAGACCACTTCGGAGGCTACTATTGCGGGAAGACCAATGCCAACACGCATTTTCTGGCGGTGCTATGTCAATCGTAGCGGTGTTGGTTCACGGGTTGAGGCATGTCGAACAGAGTCATTTGTTTTGGCTCCGTTTCGGATTGCTTTGGTGCTGCTGGCTTTTCGCCGAGCATCTCCATGATTACATCGCCGTGACAGGCTTTCGGGCTGCACCAACAAACCAGCGTTTTACCGCGCAGGTCTTCAAGGCTATTTTTCGTCATGGGTTTTTCGTAAAACAACTCTTTGAGTGTTTTGCGATAACTCGTAACGGCTTCCGTGCGATTGGTTGGGGTATCCAGAGTGATCGGGAAGGTGTTGGCCCAAGCCGATCTGGGAAGGTTGTAAGCCTGATTGTAGCGCCCAATGTAGACATACTCGTCAGAGTCCCAGGATTGGGTCTTCGGGTTCCAATGCTCTTTCACGTCCTGGAAGTTGACCAGCTTCGTCGGCTTGGTTGGCTCCGGCTCTGGTGGCGGCGTGGGTTCGGCTTTCTCGAATTGCTTGAACATATCATCCCAATTGGTCATCTCGAATACCTCACTGTGTCCCCAATCAGAATCGGGCAATGGTTTCGTGTAGCCATTATACAAAGGTTTTGCTGGCTCTCTGGGCGTTTTCGTATCCCAGTTGATGGCTGCTGCAAGGTTGCCCGGATACTGTTTATAGTCCCACTTCGAGCCATCTGCTTCGATCAAGAACGGACGCATCTCTGTGCGCACACCGGAGTCCTGCTTATAGAAGAAGGCGACGGATTGAGCCTCGCACAGATCGCGAATCTCGCGCGCCCATTCCTGCTTCATCCAACGCGCATTGCCCTCGGTCATATGGACGCCGGACTCGCCACCCACGATTATCCAATGGATTCCGGTCAGGTCAACATCCTTACCCCATGCTCCGATCAGAGGTTCGGCGCTGATAAAACGCACATGGGCTTTGCACTGGCGCAGGCTGTCGATACGATGCAGCACCCGGCTATCCTCGACGCTCGTCCCCATCCAGATATGATCTGCCCAGGGCGACATATGGGAGCGTCCCTTTTCAAGCGCTGCCTTCACACGCTTATCTTTCACATCAGCAGTGAACTTGATGAACTCTGCACTGTAAACGGCCAGTTTAAATCGTTCATGCCAATCAACCGTTGCATCAGCGCGTTTGGTCAATATCTGGAAAGTGTGCTGGGGAAGGTCGAGCATCACGCAGAAGATAGCCGCGCGATACCAATCGGGGATGGTGCGGTGGAATTGGTCACTCATGCTGTTGACGAACACCCGCGTCGGTTCCTTGAGCAGGTAGGGTTCTTTCAGCTTATGCGGCTTCATGACAATATTCTCATCTTCATTTTGGAGCGTCCATTCTTTGGTCGTCCAGCCGTAGCGCTTCGACATGGCAGCGGCATAGCAGAACTTGCAGCCGTCACTCACCTTCGAGCAGCCACTTACCGCATTCCAGGTCTGTTGAGTCCAGGAAATTATGGATTTTTGCATGGTTTTTACTCACTTAAATATACCTTGATGTATCTAGTATATTCCTATTTTCCTCGTGTGTCTAGTCATATTGGTGAGGTTTTTTAGTGGGTACTCAACATCGAACGCCCGATCAAATCCTGGAGCATCGCGCAAAGATCACTGAACTACATAAAGAGGGTTGGCAAAACAAAGATATAGCCGAGGAGCTTGGTTTAGCCGATTACACGGTGTGTCGTGATCTGGCTGCTGTCCGGGCAGTGCTTTATGAACAGGCGATTGAGAACCTGGACGAAGCCCGCAAGCTAGAGCTGGCGAAAATCAACCTGATCGAAGCTGAAGCCTGGGAGCAGTGGGAGCGATCCAAGCAACCACGCACAACCAAGAGTGCAACGAAGGGCGACACGGTTAATAAGCAATCCTTCAAGGAAGAAGAGCGCGGGGGCGATCCGCGTTACATGGAGATCATTTTGAAGTGCAGCGATCAGCGAGCGAAGCTGCTCGGTTTGGTGGTCAACAAGGTTGACATGATGAGCAACGGCAAGCCGATGCAGCCGATTCAGATCGTGGAAATTAGACCAGCGAGTGATCGTGACCAGCAACAAACTGTACTCCATTAACGAGGGCAAAGTAACTCTCTTTATGCATCCTGGGCAGATTCGTGCCTGGGAGAGTACGGCACGCATTATTGCTGTTATCGCAGGTAGTCAAGCCGGGAAAACGAGTTGGGGGCCGTGGTGGGAATGGCGCGAAATCGAGCGCTGCGGGCCAGGGGATTACATCGCGGCCACGTCGAGCTATGACTTATTCAAGCTCAAGATGCTGCCCGAAATCCGTGAAGTGTTTGAGCATATCCTGGGCATCGGGCGCTATTGGTCGGGCGATAAGATCATGGAAATCCGTGATCCAGAAACCGGCAAGTTTAAAGCTAATCGTGCCGACGACTCGATGTGGGCGCGTATTATCTTGCGGTCAGCATCATCTGAAGGCGGTTTGGAATCGACCACCGGTAAGGCCGCATGGCTCGACGAGGCAGGGCAGGATAACTTTGAACTGAACGCCTTTGAAGCCGTGCAGCGCCGATTGACCATCTACCAGGGACGCACACTGATTACAACCACACCTTATAACCTAGGCTGGCTGAAACAGCAGATCATCGATAAAGACGGCCAGGATGGGATTGAGGTTATCAACTTCGCCAGCGTTGATAATCCAAGCTTCCCGAAGGAAGAAGACGAGCGCCAGCGCCGGTTACTGCCAGAGTGGAAATACAACATGTTTCACCGAGGCATCCTGACACGGCCACCCGGCATGATTTATAACGACTTCATAGATAAGTACAAACACGAGGGCGGTCACAAGATCAAGCCCTTTGAAATTCCGCAGACGTGGCCGCGCTTCCAGGGTGTCGATCCCGGCGCGGTCAACACAGCAAAAGTCTGGTGGGCGCACGATACCAAAAATAACATCTTCTATCAGTACCGCGAGAGTCTAAGCGGCGATATGTCCACTGCCCAGCACGCCAAAGGCTCGGTTGACATCGAGAAAGAAAAGAATGAGCGGGTGATGATGCGCTATGTCGGCCAGAAAGCGGAAACCCAGGTTCGTATGGACTGGCAGGCGGCAGGCGTGGGCAATGTCAGTGACCCGCCATTTCATGATGTGGAAGCCGGTATTGATAAGGTGATCGGGTTACTCAAAGACTTTCGTTGGTTCATTTTTGACACCTGCACCGGCACACTCGACCAGATTGGCCGCTACGCCCGCAAGATCAACAACATGGGCGAAGTGACCGAAGAGATCAAGAACAAAGAAACTTTTCACTATTTAGACGCAGTACGTTATGTAGCGGCAGGCGTTACATATCCGCTGCCAGATTGGGACCCGGTGATTGCATGAGCAGTTTACTCTTTTTAAATCGTGACACTGATGCGCAAGCCGTCCGCTCCTGGGTGAACCAAATCCTGGCGACGGATCGCGATGATCCAACCAACCAAGACCTGACACGGCTTTTCGCTACGTCGGTTATTGCCTATCGAGCGGGCAAGAAACGCGCTGATGCGGTGGCCGCTGTGCCAATGGTGATTAAGGATCGAGCAGGTGATCCGCTGCCTAAAAATGATCCATTGGTTCAAGCGCTGCTGCGTGACTATAAAGACAATATGCGCCGGTCAGAACTCACGCTCTGTTTCTGGGGTGGCAACCTGCTCTGGAAGCGGCGCGCCTACAATGGGATGCCCTACAAGCTGCGTTGGGTAAATCCGACGCTCTGGCGGGTGATGTACGGCACGAAGGGTTTGAAGGGCTTCACCGTCGCCAACAGCGCCAAGACAAGCCATATCCCGGTGCGCGAGATCAAGCCCAGCGATGCCGTTTATATGCATGAGATGAGTTTCGACAATGACTTCAAGGGCGTCGCGCCGATTCAAGTGGCGTTCCGTCATGCTCAATTGGGCGTGGAGATTGTCGAGACGCAGGTTGCTTTCATGCAGAACCGCGCGATCCCTGCGGCTATCGTGCAACCGGCAGATGAAAAGGTTCAAGCGCCTGACGAAAAGGAACGAGATCGCCTTCAAAAGATGCTCCAAAACATTTACATGGGCGCGAAGAATGCTGGCCGCACACTCATCCAGCGCTTCCGGTTTGAATGGATTCAGTTGCAATCCAACTTTGACGATGTGGAGTTCCAGACCCATTATGAGCAGGCATACGAGGCGGTGGCTATCGCTTTCGATGTGCCTGTGTCCCTGATCCGTGAATCAGCTTCCAACTTCGCCCAGCAGCGCGAGGTTCGTTTAGATTGGGCGCAGTCCTGGCTTGTGCCGCGTGTTGAGTGGTACGGCGAACAATACACCACCCAACTGGCAGAGGATAGTGATGTCGTCAAGAGATACGGCACAGGCTTAACAGTCACGCCGGATACTGTGAATGTAGCCCTCCTCAAAGAAGACGAAAAGGGTAAGCTGGAACGCATCAATATGAAGGTGCAGGCAGGCTACAAGGACATGTACACCGCTGCGGTGGAAGGTGGCGAGAAAGACCCACCCGAAAAGCTCAAGGGTAAATACATGTGGAATGGTGTGCCAACACCCATCGAGCAAATTGATACGCTATGGCAGGCCAAGTTGCCACCCCCAGCACCGCCAGCTCCGGCTCCGGCTGCCCCGCCTGTACTCGCACCAGTTGAGCCGAATCAGCTTCCGGCTGGTGTTGTTCCTGCGGATGACAAGACTGCACCCAGCGGCAAAAAAGCGCACATCATTTTAACCCTGCCCAATAATGGCGATTTGATTGCTTTGCAGTCACGTCTCAAAGAACTTTGCACGGGCATGAATATTCCGGTTCGATGGCTGGCTCCCGACAGTTTCCATGTGACGCTGGTCTCTATTCCGAACGCCAGTGATCAGCAGATCGGCATCATGAAGGCCGCACTTGAAGGATTTACAGGTGATGACCTGTCCATGCGCATCGGTCAGCTTAATGTATTCGATACCATCGGCGAACACGCGATCCACTTCAAAATCCGTAAGAACCTGGCCTTGCAGGATGCGCAGGGCGACTTATGGAATCTGTGCAGCAGCTACGGTATCGGCATGGTGGGGCATAGCCACCCCGATAAATACGATGCCCATGTGACGATGGGATTTGCTAGCCAGAAGCTGCACCTGATTCCGTTCAACAACAGGATCGCGGTGGAGCCTGATGAAGTTCAGCTTTGTGTTGGCGATGACCATGAAATTGTTTATCGCCGCAAGTGGATGGAAGACCCTGAACAGCCCACGCCGCCGGATAAGCCTGAACCGACGCTACCCACTCCGGCCAAAACCTTCCTGCCTGATGACGTATTCGGAGAACTGAAAGTTGCTGCACGGAAGGGTGGGGCGTTCGTAGCGGACAAGCTGCCTCCATCAACTGTGACTTATATCAAGGCGCTGAAAGAACTGGGCTTTAACCAGGATACGATTCTGGATACAGCCAAGTCCTTCACATTATCCGTGCTGGCTGCCAAGAGTGTTTCGGCAACACAGATGGAGTTTGAGCGTGAATTCGATGGTCTCATGGAGGCTGCCCGGTCATCCGAAAAGAACCGCAAACAGGTTGGCGGTAAGCTGCGCTACTTCGTAAATCAGTTCGTTGATCGCGCCTTTATGGACGGACTGATCGACGGCGGCATTGAAGACGCAGTGATGACCGATGAAGACCGTTCGGTTGCAACCCAGTTCAAATCAGCGGCCAGCACATTCTTAACCACTTTCCTGGATACCCTGTACAAAGGTGAAGGCATCTCCGACGACCAGGCGGTGTACAAGGCCACTCAATGGTGGAATGGCACGATCTATCCGGCATACCTCGCGGGGCTGGAACGGGCTGCTGCGGACAGCATGTTCACTTGGGTGCTGGGCAAAACCGAGAAGCATTGTAATTCGTGCATCGCGCTCGATGGTCAGCGGCATCGGTTGTCAGAGTTTAAGGCAGCGGGTTTACTGCCGAAAGCCAATAAGCTTATCTGTGGTCGCGGCAACCTGTGCGACTGCGATATTGTCATCGGTAAGGGTAGGGCGAAAGGCCGACTCGATACTGTGCCGGTGGCTGCACGATCCATCAATTTACTCGACCTGAACGACGAACAGATAGAAGACTTGCAGGGTGAGTTGGAGGCCGAGCGTGTATAGAGCCAGCGTCAAAGCCGACGACGATATTGTTGAAGCCAATATCGAGGCGGTTGACAATGCTTTCCCTATAATGAAGACGTTAACTAAGCGGCGCTTTTCCAAAACGAAAAGCAAGGGCTTGGCACGGCTGCGGGCAGAGCCAGCGTTATGGCCGGAAAATAAGCCACGTCGCTGGAAATCGCGCAGGCAGCAAATCTACGTGATTATGCTGCTCAAGGAAGAAGACAATCTCCCTTATCAACGAACGCACAATCTGGTCAACGCCTGGGAACTAAATCTCACGTTGGATGATAACGGCGCGACGATCACCGCAGAGAATGACGATCCTTCTGTGCAATTCGTTCAAGGGGATTGGACGCAGCCGATGCATCTGGACTCGGAGTGGCCCCAAGCTGCGCCGATCCTGACCGATCTCCAGGAAGAATTAAACGACGGCATGATCGAAGATTGGTTCACGGCCACCGATCCGAGGGCAGGGGTCTCTTCCTAAATCAATTATTGTTGCTGAACAATTAACGCTCCATTGGGGGCGTTTTTTATTTTGGGTAGCCACTCCGCAAATAGGATTAAGACTTAATGCTCAAGATGGCTTGATTTTATGGTTAGACTATTGTATGCTCATTTTCGAACAAGTGTTCGGATAGTGAAATGTACGAAACCGTCGAGCAGCTTCCAGACAACATCCAAGCCGACTGCACGCCTGAAGAACAGGCGGAGTACCTGCGCGTTTTCAACAACGTTTTCACCCAAACAAACGCGGCTGACAAAGCCGCCGCTGCTGCGTGGGGCGCTGTCAAAAAGATGCGTTTGGTTGGCGTTTCCGTTATGAAGTCCGCGCCTAATGGTGATCCAGAAATAGGCGGATGGGCGATGAAGTTTGTGGCGCGTGGGTCTGACGATAAAGACCTGTACGAAACCTACTTCAGCCGTGCCACCCAACTGCTTTTGGAATACTACCAGGGTGCGCCCCTCTGGATGGAACACGGTCAGGATACCGATTATGGCCCGATGCCCATTGGCCGTAGGTCATTGGTTGAAATCTATGGTCATGGTGTCTGGATGGGGCATGGGGTTCACCGCAACCATGTACGGTACGCCGAGACTAAACGCGACATTGACAATGGGGAGTTCTCCTACAGTTCCGACTCTATCGGACATTACGTTGACGAAGGATTTAACCCCGTCGATGGTCGCATGGGTCTATGGCCGTTTGCAGGTTGTTCATTAACTCGCAGTCCGGCAGAGCCTTCATTAGGGCCTGCACTCCCGACCTTTCGTGCATTTTATACCGCACTGAAAAGTGCCACCGAACAGCGTAAACAGCAAACCGAGTCTGAGGCGCGGGAGGCGCGACGATCAGGTGAGCGAAAAACCTTCTTTTTCGTATCTGATAAGCGAGGAGTAAAGTCTATCATGTCCCCAGAACAACTCGCTGCGTTGGCCCAATTTCTGGGCGTTGAAGCCACGCCCGAAGCGGTGGCCGCAGCGCTCCAGCAGTTGATTTCGCAGCTCACGACTGCGCCCGCCGCTGATGCCCCTCCGGCTGAAGCTCAGGCACAAACTGAAATGATGTCTGCCATTGGCGGTGCGCTGGGTATGCCCGCAACCGCTGGTCGCAGCGAAATTCTCGCTAAGCTCGGCGAACTGAGTGCGATGGTCGCCGCTCCCCCCAGCAAGAAACTGAACTACAAAGCGCTCAAGGCGTTTGCTGGTTTGGTGGATGCTGCGCTGGAAGAGCCGGAAGACGACATTATCCCGTATCTGGGCGGTGACGATCCTGAGGACGAAGACGAGGACGACGAGCCAGCGACCAATCGCAGCACGTATCGCATGTCCGCGCAGCGTTCCGCACGCCGTGATCGTCAGGTCAGTTTCCAGCACAACCGCAGATCGAAGAAACCCGGCCTGCTCGACGTGATCGGGGCGATCAGCCAGGTGCAGAACGGCCCAATCACCTTTGAGATGCCCTCCTTCAAGTCGCAGCGTACCAGTGCGGTGAAGGCCATGAAGGCCATGAACATCAACTCCGGTCCCAATGGCGGTTGGTGGGTTGATCGCGAAATGTCGAATGAGCTGCTCGAAGCGTTGTATGCCCGTGAAATTTTCGAGCAGTTGGGCGTGACGAACATCCCCATGTCGGGCATTGAATCGGTCACGATGAACCGCGTCGGATCAGGCGCGACGGCTTACTGGGTTGGCGCGGAACAGACGGTGCCGGATTCCGGCCAGGTTCCCTTGCAGGCGGCGGTCACGCTGAACCTGAAGGAGCTGGTGTGCGAGTATCCGATCCAGAACCGCCTGCTGCAAAACAGTTCGATGCAGTTGGAAGCCATGATTGAGAGAGACATCCTGAAGGTCATGCGCCTGAAACGCGAACTGTCCTTCCTGTACGGTTCGGGTGGTGTTCCGGCGGGGGCTGGCAACAGCGGCGCGGAACCGCTCGGCCTATACAACATCACCGGCATCACCAAAACCCCACTGGGCAACAAAGCGCCGAGCTTCGACAACCTGATCGAAGCCGAAGGGCGTATTGAAGATTCGAACTACGACTACGAGCGATTGGGATGGGTGTCTCACAACCGCACGCGGCGGCTGTTCAAGAAGATGAAGGATGCCAATGGCGACCCGATCTTCATGGAAAGCTATCGGGATGGTGGAATCCGGGAAATGGAACTGATGGGGTACGACTTCCTCACCACCACCCAAATTCCGATCACCAGCAACCAGGCAGATATGTTCCTGGGCGACTGGAGTGCGATGCTGATTGGTCAGGGTCAAGACCTGGAAATCTTCATGGACACGTCCGTTCTGATCCGCAAGCGGCAGACGCTGATCCAGGTCGTGACGTTGGTCGACAGCGGCGTGGCCTACAAAGAGGCGTTCCAAATCCTGACCGGCGCGAAGGTCTAATCGCCGCTCACCAGTAGTTGATGTGCTTCGGGGGCGTGATGCCCCCGTTTAGTAACCTTCATTAGATATGAGGAGGAAAACCTAATGGGTGGATGGAAAACCCAATTTGCGCCGTATCCAGAGAAACTTGACTTTGTGGAGGCATTGCCCGTTACTCGCGTGACTACTGTGAGTACAACCAACGGCCCGGCAATCAGCATTGGCGAGGCTGAAGGCAATATCGCGCTTGAAGTGCAGGCCGCATTACTGACCGGAACCGCGCCAACCCTGAGCTTCAATGTTGAGCATCGCGTCGATAGCACCGATTCGTGGAGCGCTGTCCCAGCGGTCGCCATCATCAATCCGAATACGGGCGCAGCGGCCACTTTCAATCAGGTCAACGACACAATCAACAACGGCCTGCAAAAGTTGGGGTTGGTGAAGGCGATGCTGAAGGCACAAATCCGCGTCAACGCGGTGGTGGCAGGCACAACGCCGGTTTCGATTTTCAGCGCAGTGGTGATCTTCTCCGACAAATACGGCGATCAGTAATCGCTACACACTTCGCTTCATGCGAGTAGAAGGAGGAGCACATGGCTTTACCAGTTCACAATCAGCCAATCGGCGAAATTATGCCGGATGGCGATGGCTTTGGGCCGTATGCCCTGGGCGGGCGCGAGAACGTTAAGTTTTTGTCGTTCCTGTTCTCGGATGCGACTAAAGACCTGTTCACATTGCCTGCTGGCGCAGAAATCACCGAATGGGAACTTGTGATCGAAACAGCATTCAACGCTGGAACGACCAATACCCTCGACGTGGGCGACGGCACAACCGCCACCAAGTTTGCGGCGGCGGTAGCCCTCGGCGCTGCTGGGTTCATCAAAGCAGGCTTCAAGCCGGTTGAAATGTTCACGCCACTTGTGGTGGACACGACTTTCCGGGCAACTTACAACCAAACGGGCACTGCGGCGAATGCGGGTAAAGCAACGCTGCGCTGTTCCTGGATTCTGCGGTAACGCAAAAGGGGCATGGTACGCCGTGTCCCTTTGAAAGGCTTAACCCTTATGCCAATGAGTACCACAGTAGGTTATCTCTTCGGAAGCGGGACGATCAGCAGCACGGCGTTGGCACTCACGGACGCGCCGTTTAATTTCAGTCAGGTAAATGTTAATTTGGCGGATCGTATGCGCGTGACGGCGGCAACCAATGATCTGCGTTTTTGTTACGATGGCACGACGCCGACGGCTGCTATTGGGCATTTGCTAGCGGTAGGGCAAACCCTGATTCTGGACGGACAGAATAACATCAGTGCGTTCAAGGTCATTCGCGCAACCGGCGCAGATGGTGCTGCGTCGATTACGCTGGAGCATTACTAATGCTAGCGACCCTTGTCCAAGCGCGGCGCGAAGCCAAGATCGAACCCTTTGATAAGGTCGATTTTGCGTTGGACAATTACCTCATGCAGGCGTTGGAGCATACATCCGCCCGTATCAATATCATGAAGGAATATGCGTTTGAGCCGACACTCGCCCCCAGGCGATTTGATGCGCTCGGCTGGCATATCAGCCCGGATGGTCTCACACTGGACGTTGGCAACAATCCGCTGCTCGAAATCCTCTCAATCGTCGATGGAGAGGGGGCAACCCTCACGGCCTACAACCGCAGCACCAAAGCGGGTGATTACTACATTCGCGGGAACAAATCGCCCTACACTGAAATCCAGCTTGCCGAGGTCTCCAATAAGAATTGGACGAACTTTGACGGCGAGTACATCGAAGCCATTGCCGTGAATGGTATCTGGGGCTTCCGCACGAATTACGCCACAGCCTGGGTATCGTCGAACGACACGGTACAGGACAACCCCCTGGCGGCTATCGCGACTCAGGTCACGGTTGCAGATGCAGACGGCATTGATGCCTTCGGACTTATTCCGCGTTTCAGCCCTGGTCAGGTACTTCGGTTTGAGAGTGAATATGTTGAGGTCGTAGGGGTTGATCCGGTCAATAACAAACTAACGATTCGTCGCGCGATGTTCGGCACAATCGCTGTCGAGCACGCCCAGAACACAGCGATCATCTTATGGACTCCAGAACCCACCGTGAATCGTGCTGCGCTGCGGTGGACGGATTACCTGTACAAGCGCCAGGGATCGTTTGAAACGGTTGTTGTTGAAGGCGATACCCGGACAACCTTCCCGCCGGATGCACCCGAAGAAGTTCAAAATATCCTCGACGAATTGCCGGACTATGGCATATGGATGCCCGTATGAAAGAACTCGATGAACTCATGGAGCGCCTAGTCGCAATCGAAACTGAGATTGACAAACGCGCGACCAGCAAACGGGTGACATGGTATCAGCAGCCGGGGTTTCCGTATTGGACGAATCACCTGGCGCGGGTCGAACTGTTACACAATTTTGGCGATGGTCTCTGGCAAGCGCAGATCAATATCGAAATGCGTTACCATGCCGGGGCTTTCACCGAAGGCGGGGATGGCGACCTGGAGGTTGATCTTCAGCGGTTCATTATCCTGGGATTGGCGATTTTTAAGAGTCGCGAGGGACTCGAAAGTAAAAAATTTAAGGACGAGATGGATGACCTTGAGATCGGTCACATTCCGGTTTCCAGCCGCGGCGTCGGAACCATTCCGACAGGGCCAACCTCGTTAGCAAAAGGCAGCACCTTTGACCTGCAAGCAAACCTTACGATCACCGTAGGAGGACTCTAATGTCACGCGGATGGACTTACAATTTTACCCACGCCTTCATGTGGCGTGTGGATTCCAATGGCATCGCAGTTGGTCAGCTCGACCCGGACAACCTACCCAGCGCACCGGCTACGAGCCATGCATTTCGTCTTCATGGCCCCATCGCTGCAACGTTCCCCGATCCCACCTTTACCCGCTATGAAGCGCGGGGCGGTGGCACATACGATGGCAGCGCCAGCGGTGGCGTTGAAGCATTGGGAGCGGGCGAGATACAACTCGACCAGATTGACCCGAACCTAATCGCTCTGGCGCGGGGTGGGTTGGTGGATACAACCACGATCCTGGGCGGGCCAGAAATCTACGCTGAGAACATCCTGCAAACCGCACCGTTCGACGTGGGTTTGATGTTCATCATGCGCAAGCAAAAGCTGGGGACGATCAAGAAAAACGTTTACTGGCACGTCATCTATCCGTTGGTCACCTGCACCTTCAAGAAGGCCAGCCCGACCCAGGAAGGCGGCGTGAACACGCAAGTGCCGGTATTGGGCTTTGATCCGCAGATCGCGATCAAATTCCCCTGGGGCGAGGCGTATGGTGCATCCCAGGACTGGTACAATTACTCCGAAGCGAGCTTCATGATCGACTCGGATTATCCCTACGCGCTCTCGTCATTTATCGCTGATGGCGTGGCATCTACTTTTATCAGCGAATTCAAGCCGCAATACAACACAATCACTTCTGGCCGCACCCAGAACGTGACGGCCAAAGGCGGCGTCCCGACGGCACTGACTTCCATCGCGCCCAGCACTGGCGTACACACACTGGCTGCGCCTGGGTCAAGCGGTGACAAATGGGTCTCCTTCTATCCGACGCAGAAGTACAAGAGCGTCGCATAAGGACGGTGCAGCATGATTAACCGTTTAGGCAAATTCGCAGAACCGATGGTGTGGCCGGAGGTGAATATCAACGGCCACCCCTATGAACGCGGGACGGGTTCGCTGGCGCATGTCGGCAGCGAACATTTTGTTGTCCTGCCCATTGGCTACATCGACGACGGACAGTTAGAGGCGCTGCGGGCTGAACATGCACAACCTTTAATTGATACACCCAAGCCGACAGAGAAGCGCAAGAATCGCGCCGAAGAACAGGGTAAAACCGATGAAGGACGTTAATGTCTACGAAGCCTTCAATGGTCAAGTAATCTTCGAGACCGATCCCTACATAACTCCGATGGCGCTGATTACGATTGAGCGTATCCATAAAGCCATTCCGACGACAGATTTTGGTGAAATGGAGGAAATCTTTTTTACCGATTTCACTGAATTTGTATCGCGAACGAGCGCCATCCGATTCAATCTCACGGATGACTCGCCTGCGGAACTAGTTCGGTTAAAACGGTTTTGGGATGCGGCCAGCATTTTTCCGCGCGATTATGCTGCGCTCTGGAGTCTGTTTTTGCACAACTATGATACGGGTGCTGTCCGTTCCGAGTGGGACAGAGCAGTTCAAGGTGCTGTGCCTCCTGATATGGCAGCCGACCCGCAACTTGCTACAGCGTTGCCTGACGACGAGGAGGCGCTGGACAACCTCCCAGATGATAGCCCTTTATCGAAGCGTGGGAAGCGGTCAACACGAAAGTCTTCCAAACGGTCATTAGCGAGCGGAAAGCAAGACGCCTCAGTACAACCGTAAGTGGAGTGCCTCCACGTTTCAGCATAACGTATCACGAGGACTTGCTGATTCAAGCGGCGGAAGAATGGGAAGCGGGCGGCTTTCGTCCAGATGCGATGCCTTCACCAGAGGATTTCAGACGGCGAAATTTGCCCTGGCGACAGCAGGTTACGCATATGCATTATTACCTGGAATGGATGCGTAAACAGATGGAAACCCAAACCGTCAATGATATGCGGGGAACCCCCGAAGAGCCGAGCGAACAGCCCGCTTAGGTTCTTTTTGCTCATGTTACAAATTGCGCTGTAATATGAGTGAAACACAAGGAGGGATGCTATGTCGAAAGCGAAGATGGAGGCCGCAAAAGAACTGATCCAGGCGAAGCAATACACCGAAGCCCGCGCGATCCTCAAAACAGTGGATCACCCGAAAGCGCGGGAATGGGAAGCACAGTTGGATAAGGTCGCGCCGCAACGTAAACCGCGTAAGAGTCGGGTAGGGCTGCTTATTTTTGCGGTGCTGGTGTTGATCGCAGCGGCAGCGTTTACCGTGAATTCGCTCAATCAACAGTTGGCGGGTCAAAGCCAGCAGATTGACACCATACTCAACGAACGCCCCTCACCGTGACTTAATAGGCTTAAGAACGAATTGAGAGGATGTATTGCTAACGTCCTCTTTTTTTTGTATCCTTTATGGAACATTAGTTCGATGAAAGCATTTTGATGGCATCCGACATCCAGCGCTATATCAGGAATATTGTCAGCCTTGAGCACGACAAGGCGGCATTACGCGGAACCCGGCAGGCATTTGAAGCCTTACGCCAGGATATGCGCGATCAGGTGGCGGATGCTAAAAAGGTTGATCTCGCTGCCCAGGGCGCGGCTTCCGGCTTCAATACAATGGGGAAGGCCGCGCAGACTGCCCAATCGCGACTCGCTTCCCTAAAAGGGATTGCAGCCGATTCAACTAAAGAATTTACCAAGTTGCGTCAGGAAGTCGTTGAGGCAGGGAAGGCCGCTAACGATCTGCCGGATGATGCTTCACCCAAGAAATTACGCGCAGCGGGCGGCGTGGGTGCGGTTGCCAATTTAGCAGGCCGGATTGGTGGCGCGGATGCCTCTGCACCTATTCAGGCTATCCAGAGCATTACCCAGGTCAGCCAGGAGCTACCGCAGTTGGGTGAGGCAATCGCGGGATTGGGGCCAGTCGGCCTTGCCGCTACCGCTGTAATCGTGGGTGTGACCGTTGGGGTGGCCGCCCTCAATAAAATCCTCGAAGGGTCGAAGACCGCGCTCGACAATGCGACGGATGCCAACCAAAAATATTACGAGTTGTTAGGCAGCGGCGCATCGAGCGATGACGCTCAGGCTCAGGCCGAGACGCTGCAAAAGACTCTCGAAAACCAGAAGGCCGAACTCGACACCATTACCAACTCTTTTGATAAAGGCTTCGAGGATGCTCAGAAGACTTATGGCGACGCGGGTGCGCGCTTCCTGACGCTGCTGGGGCAAGTCTCCAATGCGGATGATAAATTGACTGGTCGCGCCGACGATCTGCGGAAATCCATCCAGCAAAATTCCGACGACCTTGCGCGGTTGCAGTCCGGCATTGAGGCTGATGGTTTTGCGGCAAACGATGCAGCAATCGCGGAAGAGAAATTGACAAAGGCTCGTCAGGACGCGATACCCAAGCTGGAAGTCCTGGCCGATCAAGCATCATCGCTGCTGCAAAAAAATGGTGAGCAAACCAACGAAATAACCTCGGAGCGTTTAATTCGTGACCTGCGCGAACAAGAGGACTACAACAACCAAAAGGAAGCGCAGCAAAAAGCACTTACGGCAAACCTGGAGAAAATCGACGCGGACGGCCAGAGTCGCCTAGAGGCGATCCGTATCCAGGGCAATAAGAGGCTGGAACAGATCGACGCGCAGCTTGGGAAGCTCGGCGGTCAGCGCAATGGCATCAACCAAAAATACATGGAATCGGAGCGCAAGGCGTTCGTTAAATTCCATGAAGAACAGAAAAAGGAAGATGCACGAGCCAACAAAGAACGGCTGCGGCTGCTGCAAAGCATCAACTCCGATCTCCTCGATGCCGAGGAAGCCAACGACGTTATCGCTTTCATCCAGGCAAAACGGCGCGGCGAGGAACAACTCAAACAGCAAGCCGAGGATGCCAGTGCCGCGAAAGATGAGCGTTTGGCTCAATTCCTGGAAGAACGTCAGGCAGCCGATGATGCCCACAAGGAAGAGTTGGCGCGGATCGACGAGCAGATTCAGGCTCAACAGGACGCCAAAGTCGCAGCGATCCAGGAAATTAAAGATCAGAAAGATGCTGAACTCGCCCGGATCAAGGACGCGAAAGACGCTGCGCAAGCTGCATTCGATGAGCAGCAAAAATTAAATGATGACGCCCGCGATCTGCGACTCAAACGCCAGGACGAGGATGATGCCCGTGCCGATTTGAAGCGTCAAAACGCTTTGCAAAGGGCGTTACAGGACATAGACACCAAAACCCAAAAGGAAGCGGCGGCTATCGGGATCGTCGGCACATCGCTCAATAACCTTATCAGTGCGGTGCAGGCAGGTGCGACGGCAGCTATCGCCCGAATTGTCAGCGCAGCGGCGGTATCGTCAGCGGGGTATGGCTCGACCAGCAGCACATCCAGTTCATCATCGTCATCCAGCAGCAGAAACAGCGGCGGCAAAAAGGCTTATGGCTTGGGCGGGATCGTGACGAAGCCAACCAAAGCTATCCTGGGTGAACGCCCAGGTTATGGCGATTTAGTCCTGGCTTATGAAAAGAGCAAGGGGCCGGGTAGTGCGCTTCAGCAATATAGCAATCAACCCGCCATCATTCAAATTTACGCCACCGTTGGCGATGTCGCCAGCATGTCGCAGGTACATGAGGTGGCAACCATCATCGCGCGAAAAGCGGCCACAGCGGTTAATAAAGGGCTTATGAACAGCCAGAAGGCAAGCTGATGGATTTGCGTACAGGAAGCCCACGCATTCGACGCGGCACATACTTTGAAATTGACATGACGGCCACCTACGAAGTGAAGCGGCTGCCACGCCAGATCGACCAACGGCGACAATGGTTTAACCCTGTCGATCCTTACGGAGGTATAGCCCTGGCCGCTGAGGAAGTGGATGCGTTTGATGGTTCGCGCGGTGGCTTTGGCGGCATGGAATTTCCCTGGCTTATGACCATGATGACACCGCTCATGGTGGCCTTCCTGCGAGATGATCCGACGATGTTCAATGGCGAACGCAGCGCGGCTTTTACGGTCATGACCTGGGATCGAGGCTACGGGTGGCGCTTCATTAATGCGACGGCCATCTGGAACGAACCGGCCAAGAGCGCAGAACTGCCCGGTGGAATGCCCGGATATGACAATGTACGAATTGACTTCATTGACGGCGTGATCGCCGATGACGGTAGACAGCATAGCAAGGCGCACAGCAGCGACTTTGCATAGGACGGTGCAATATGGTTGACGTACTCAAATCATTAACGGATTTACTCGCTCCCTATGTATCCAATACAACCGGGGCAATCACCTTTCAACATCATCGTGACGGGTTCTACTCCGTGAAGGGGCGTGATGCACTTGCAAGCAAAACAGCCAATTACACCTTCACGGATGACGACGATCTGCTGTTGGTCGATGCTACCGCTGGTAATGTCACGATCACGCTGCCAGCAGTGGCGGGTGTTCGGCTTGGTAAACGGCTGACGGTCAAAAAGGTAGACACCTCGGCAAACTGGGTGCGACTTGTGCCAAACGGTTCTGAAACGGTTGACGGCCATACAAGCCTGTACCTTCTCGCGCCTCAGCAGGCGGCAATGATCTACGCCGATACTGCCCTATGGCGCACGGCGTTTCCGGCCTATCCAACGGTGCAGCGCTTATTTACGCAGACAGCCAGCGTCGCGATTGCCAACAATGGCGCTGAAACCACCGTCATCGGGGCAGGGAGCGGCACACCTTCAATCCCTGCAAACTGGTGGCGAATCGCTCGTCAGATTGATTTTCGTGCAAGAGGCTTTATCTCCGAGACTGGCACGCCGACGCTGCGCTCCCGCGCCAAGCTGGGAACAACGACGCTGCTGGATTCCGGTGCTGTGGCTCTTCCGGCAAGCTTGAGCAATTCCACTCTACAAATCGAAGGGACATTCACCTGTCGCACGATTGGCGGTTCAGGCACGATCTCCGCACAAGGCCGTATTCTCGCAGGGGCAACGTGGATTCCATTCTTACAATCTGGCGGGCCGACAACGTTTGATACAACCGCTATTGGCGCTTTCAATTTAACTGACCTGTGGGGTACTCCCGATCCGGCCAACACCCTCACCATTACAGATCTAGATATGAGCTACGTAAACTAACATGGTTTTCTCCGTCCCTGACCAAGCGCTAATGCGCAGCAGATCACAGACGCCCCATACCGTGCGGGCGATCTTGGATGCTGTCCCGCTTGTGCCAGTGGCGACGGCGCAGGTCAATCAGACGACTTACCTTTATCCGCTGGCGCAGTTGACCGTTGATAATGTCTCTGCGGACTGGCTAACAAAAGTGGTCCCAGGAATGGGATTTGCGATAGGCACGTCGCCGGGTGGAACAGATGTGACATGGGGCGTGGTGAGGCAAGTCCCAACCGCGACCATCTTCAAGCTCGATGGTAAGAGTTTCGGCGATCCGGGGTATGCGCGGAATATCATCACGCCGATAGCCGATAACTACTACGTCACGGTTTACAAGCACCGTCCGCCCTGGGGGCTGCTGTCGTCGATCAGGAACGGCATCTTCTATAAAAATTTTGATGTGACCTTTAGCGGCCAGACGCTTTCGCCTGATCCGATTGTCCGACTCGGCAAACATCGGCGCGATTTCGTGAACAGCATAACGGGACTTGCAACCTTCGCTTTCACGGCGGATGTGTACGCCTGGAACAAAACCACCTCCAGCTATCTATGGAACGTGGACGGCGGCACGATTACGGTTGGATCGGTCAGCACCCAGAGTATCACGGTTACATTCCCGCCGGGGTTTTACGTGGTCACCTGCACCGTGACGGACAGCAAAGGCAAAACACGAACCGCCTATCGTTATGTATGGGCCGACAGCAACGACAAAAGCAGCGCCAACGCGCCGTTTTCCTATCGCCATATCATCAAGCTCGGCAGCGATAGACAAGATGCGAATGGCCGTTCACTTTCGTTTGATATATACGGCGATCTGGATACCAACGAAATTTATCCAGGACAGGCGTTTTTACTCAGCGTGGATCATAAATTTGCTGGAGTCTCCCTGAGCGATCAAACCAACCTGGTCACATCGTTTATGGGGTATGTGCCGTCTAAAACCCTGAAACTAAACCGCAAAACAAAAGTCACGAGCATTCCGATTGAGTCGCCGATCACGGCTGCTAAGGGTGTGCCATCGGCGGTGCAGCTTCTGACCGAAGTGCTTGCACCAAAAAACTGGACGGAGTGCGGGACTGTCTTGAGTAATCCGGTGGGTGCAGCTTACTACTGCACAAACTATCACGCACCGTTCCTGCTCAATGCCCACGATCTCCAATTTGACCCCTATTTGCTGGGTTTACGCTTCAAAGGGCATGAGTTCACATCGCGCGATATTCAGAGCCAATTAGGGGGCGTTGCAGAACGCTTCCGGGGCAATATCGGATGCCGCAGCGATGGCACAATACGTATGGTCAGGAACCCGATGTATCTGACCAACGCCGAGCGTAATGCTCTTCCGGTGCAATGGCAGTGGAATCCGACTGATTTCACCAACGATTACGAGCGGGATGTTATCTGGCGGCTTGAAGTGGGTTCGGTCTATGGCTACGCCTTCTCACACAACGGTGCGCCGGAAAGCGTCCCCTATGCCAGCCTCGCCCCAGGTCGCACTCAGGCGCAGGGCGTCGGCCAGGAGCAAATGACACCCTTCATTGTAAAGTCGGCTGACGGCCAGACGGAAGTGAATCGGATCACCGGTCACCACTTCCCATTTGTGAACGCCTCTACAAAAGCACTTGGGTTTGACGCCAATCGTAACCTCGACGTGGCTGAACCCTGCGATCTGGACAGATGGCATCGGACAGAATTGTTCGCCCGTTACGACCCGGAAGGCGTTGGATTCTCAGATCGTGCCATTGCGACAGGTGTTAATCGCAAATGGTCAGATGGTGGCTCGCTGCGGATGACCCCCACCATCGAGTTTCAGGTCGAGAGCTTTGGTCAGCCCGGTATCACGATGCCGGTAGATCGGGGTGGGGCGAATAACTGGCCGCAATCCAATCAGAACCCGACGCAGGTCGATCCGTATGAACCGGCGATGCCTGAACTGGGACTCGACCTACCTGTAGTTCTGGCTGGCAATAGCAATGGCGCGTTAGGTCGCTCTCAATCTATCGACGAAGCAACCGTGCAGTGGGAGCGACAATAAGTGGTTGGTTATACGGGTTCGGTCAGAGATGGCTCATTAGACTACAACAGCCCATTTTTTGTTTCGAGCGGGGCGATTGGCGCGTTTATCGTAACCGACGATGGAACAACGATCCGTGTCTACCATACTACTGATATTCAGGCAGTGGGCAGCATAACATGGTCACTGGTCACCAATGGTTCATTTTCTCCTGGGACAGGTTGGAATGGCAAGGTGCGGATTATGTCCAGCCGCGAAGAAGCCAATTTCCTGGTCGTCGCCTGGAAGGATCAGACCGGAGTCAAGGTCTCGCGTTCAACCGCGCCGACACCCAGCTTTGGTGCGCCGATTACCATTGGTTCGGTTTTAAGTCCGCCGGATACTGACCATGACAGTGACGAACTCGGTATGTGGGTGAGTGATGAATTTCAGGTCATCCTTGCCCCGGATGGCTCGATCAGCACCGAAGATAATAAATACAAATACTTCCCCTATGCCGCCACGACCAAGAGTGGCAGCTTCTCAACAGTTGCAGGCGTTCCGGCAGGTTATCGCGCCGTACTCGGCTGTGTCTATTCACGCGGCCCAGGCGACTTCTTTGTAGCAATGGAAAACCCAATCCCGGCGACGCCGGAGCCGCTTACAACCGTCACCTTCGATCCCTCTGGCTGGTTTCATTACGACATCTTGGGCGCGGGGACAACCACGATTGGGCCAACGCCACCCGCAGCCTATAACTCGGTCAATCTTGCGGGTATTGGGTTGGGCAATGGTCTGCTCGTGACGATCCCATTCCTGGCGGATTATGTCCTTTACGGGATGACCTGGCTGGCTGGCGAGGGCGGCGGCACATTAACCAACAAATCTTACTTTGTGCGGGTGGATTTATTCGACGCTGAAGACACGCTCCTTAAACGGATCGAGAATACCAGCAGCACCACTTTCCTCATGGCGCTAACCGCTGACGATATTGATCTTGACGTGCCGGTGCGCAGCGTGGAAATTAGCATCAGTTTAAGTTGGACGAGTGATACCGGAACAGGCATCAACAATGTGCTGCTGGATAACGTCACCTTCGATGTGTCACTGGTCGAGGAAACCGTACAGCGAAAATTGTATCGTGTCGCCTTACCTTCGACCTGGGACGATGTTACGCCCTCTACGCCTGCCTTGCCCGTAACGCCCTACGCGATGAGCGCCGATCTGGACAACGCCAGCGATATTTCAATGGTGGCTCAGGACGAGAAGGGATACACCCGACTGCTCAACACGACCAGCGGCGGGGGAAGCTGGAGCACCCGGAAGCGGAATGTGAAATACACAGGTCTCAAGCGAGGCGGTACTACATTGATCGCCTGGGGATTCAATTGTGTTGACCTCTCCGCTGATACCGGTCTCACGTTCTATCGCAGGGTAGGCAATTGGGCAGCGGCGGTGGGTGCAGTAGATGAAATCCGATGGGTGGCAGGTGTACTATGACCGATTACGAAGTTGATTTTTCAGACATCACGCTCGAAACCGAAATGGTCGTCGGCGATAAGCTGCGCGGCGAAATGCTGATGTGCCTGGGAAACCCTGTCACAAAAGAAGTTGATGTGCCAATTGATCGGGTGGGTCGTCCAGGGTTGGTGTACCTCCACAAACCTGTCGGCAGCATGATTGAGGTCTCCGGTGGCGATACCGACGAGTCGGGCGAAGCGCCGGAATTTGGTGTGCTGAAGCCTGGTTTAATCCCGGTTCAGATGGTCACTTACGGAACCTACGTTGATATAAAGAAGGTGGGGCGTGACTATGTTATCCAGGGAATCAATAAAGACCTGGGCAATGAATTCTTTTACAACTTCAAGGAACGCATCCAGCGCCCCATTGATTTGTCTCTTTTCGATGCCGGACTCATCTGGCCGACTGTGCCTAGCAGCGCTTCCGTCCAGGTTACGGCTTATCCGGCAGTGCTCAACAATGTCGCCTATTGGCCGCCCACTAAACAAGCGGTTGATCTCATCGCGGCTTATGCGCCGCTGACAGCAGGGCAGGCCGTCGCGGTGATGATCGAGTCAGATCCAATTACGGGCGCGCTGACCTATACCGCGTCGAGCGCTTTCACTAACCCGGCGAACGCCAACGATCCGCTGACCGAGCATCGCAGTGTGTTCATTAACTATCCCAAAACCATCAATGGAAATCGCTTCCTGATGGGTTGGGTGAAGGTTTACGCAGGACAGTTGACGATTGAGCTGCGGGACATTTTACATGCTCAAGAACTTTTCGGTAAAGGCGGTAGCAGCGGTGACACGGTTTATTACTGCCATGCTCCCCTCTACTATAAAGGAAAGGCGATAGTGTACCCATGAGCGAATTAGGACACGTTGGCATCCCAGCGGATGGCTGGCACGGATCAAGATTTACTGGCGGCCTGGACGCATCCAAAGGGATTCCAGCTATAGCGGGGCAAATCTACGAGGCCACCGACACCGGCATCGTGTACAGAGGGAAAGCTGACTTATCCGGCTGGGACATTCTCTTCTATGTCGGGGTTAGCTTTATACCGAGGTATGTCGGTGTGCAGACCAAACGCGCGCCATCGACGAACATCAACAACAACTTAGCCACCAACATTGATCACACCTCCGACACAATCCAATACGATCATGGTGGGGTCAAGCCAATAGGGGCAACCTTCGTAGTTCCAGTAGGGTACGGCGGAATCTGGTACATATCGGCATCGGTCAAGATGGACGCCCCATCCAGCCCTGGGACGGTATACGCCCAAATCCAAAACTCGGTTGGTTTGGCGGCAGGTGAAATTTACTATGACGGCTCCATAACCGATACCAGTAAACCGCACGATACCAGTATGGCCGGAGAACTTGAATTGCCAGCGGGTGCGACCTTCCGACTCCAAATCACTCAGGTAACAGGAGCTGTCCTGGCGCTACTGCGGTACACAATCAGAGCTAGTTTTAGAGGAGCGCCATAAATGATCGATTTCTGTGACCTGCCCAGTATGGATATAGCCTATGGCAACTACGACGAGAGACCAGCAGCACCTACTAGCCCAAAGCAAGGCTTCTGGGCTAGAGATCACCGCAGGCTGTATGTCTGCGATTTGAATATGCAGTGGCGCGATTCCGGTCTGCTGTACTCAGTGGTAGACCAGCCGATGCACGTACCAGCCGATGCGCAGGCCGTGTGGGTTGATATGGTGACAGTATCGGGAGCAGGTAGCCTCATCATCGAAACAGGCGGATCAGTCTATGTAGTGGAGGACAATTAGAATGTCGGCAATACTTCTACCAGGAAGTCTTACCATGGAGCAAGGGTCTGCTCCTCCAACTCCACCAAGCGGCAGTACAGTGCTGTATGTCAAGTCGGATGGCCTGATCTACTACAAGGACGATGCGGGCGTTGAACATACCACCGATGGCGCTCTCGATGTGAGCGATGAGATAGGCGGGTCTATAGTATCAGCCAGCGGCTTGATAGTGCCTCATGGTACGTTGATAGACGCGGGCGGTGGGGTGGCCGAACTAGCATTCCTGCCCAGACCTGATCGGCGTAAGTGGATAGGGATATTCTCATCCGCTGCCAGTTACGGAGTGCAGGGTATTACACCAGCCAACCTGACAGTCACCCCCACAGCTTCATCCCTCGCTGCCACCGATGGAAACTTCACTAACCACGCCACCTCTACCGTGTTGGGTAATATCTCTGGGTTTATATCCGGTGCATTTACGTTGCTGCGCTTGGGGCATAGCCCGTATGGGTGTTGTCTTCTCAAGACAGGTTCGCTAGTGACAGCAATGCGCATGTTCGTGGGTTGGTTTAACTCAGCACCTACTAACGCGGATGCCCCTCCAAACAACAGCATGGGCTTTCGATACTCGTCGGTTGTCCCTGATCCTGGTATTGTCGGATTTGTGCGAGATGGCACGACTACCCAGGTAACGGGAAACCTTATACCAGCAGGGGCGGCTATTACCGCAACCACGCCGTATCTCTTGGAGTGGTACAAAACGGGTACTACAGCATTTTTCCGCATCGGTGGGACTGGGGCGTGGACTTCCCTCACCTCCAACCTGCCAGCCGACACGGTTGATCTCGGCTTGGCTGGACGTATCATCACGACTACTGCTGCCCAACGCAATTTAGCGTTCTCTCGGTTCTACACGGAGACTGACTGATATGCGGCTGTACACTGCCCTAAGACTACTGGAAAGAACAGCTCCATCTGTGCCAGCCGCAGACCATACGATAATCTACGCCAAGTCGGATGGCAATGTGTATTCAAAGAGTAGCGCGGGTGTGGAGACCATATGGCATCCAGGGATAGACATCGCCAGCCGCAACGGGTCTCCATCGTTGAGCAATTATGGCACTCTTAAACTCAAGGGGCGGAATAGGCTTATACCCAGCGTATCCAACCCAAAAGTAGCCCATCTGCCTCTAATACCAAGATACACAACCAGGAACGCCCTGACATTCAACCTGCCAGATCAAACTAGCAACGCTGTGAATGTCGCCAGCGGCAATATGTTCGCTATGTCGCCAACGACGACGGGCGGTGGTTCGTCCTCCATAGACGAATTAAATGGGGCTAGGTATCTCCAGGTATCCTCTCCCAGCGGTGACACTTTCGCATACGGGTGTCAGCAAGCAACCGTTATCGTACCTCTGACGCTGCAACCCATATTTCGAGGTCGTGTCAGATTTCTATCTACCATAACAGGTATTCAGTTCTGGTTTCTACAGGCGACTGGTTTTCTATCCGGTAGCCCGGTGGATGGCAACCACATCTATACATTTGGCGGTGAGCTGGGGATCGGCATCCGATACGACACTTCGGCTGGCGATACTGGCTTTGTCGGGGAGGTGGGTGCTGGGGTGTTGAGCCAAACAATCAACACCTCGCTGATTAAGACAGTCCAAGCCAACACCGATTACATCCTACAATGTAGATACGACAAAACCGCGCATATCGCTTATTTCTCGGTGGATGATGAACCGGAAGTCTCCCTAGATGCAACCTACTTGATACCCTTCGAAACCGCCGCCGTCAGACAGACTGTTCAGATGAAGACCGTAGTAGCTGCAACCAGAACGATGGACTTCCACTCTGCGGAGTTGACCTGGGATTGAGGCGTAAATAGTAGCGCCGTTTTTTGGCCCACTTCAGATAGCCTGTGCAAATTTGCCAGGATTTACATAGGCCAATTTCGAAATCAACCGTAAATACCCCATTTTATAACCATCTTCGTACCGAAAATTCGAACAAATGTTTCGCCACCAAAAGAACTTTTGTGCTATTCTATTACAGGCATTACAGAATACAAACTTTTTAGGGTCATCGGGGCCGACATTGAAGACTGAAAAAGAACAAACTTTGGAAGACGTGATCGCACTGATTTCTTGCTCATGGTTTACCCTTGCAAACGAGCATTTGCATAGCCTATTTTATGTGTCCCCGCCGAATCAATCTATATGGCGTCAAGGAGGATATTTACCCAGGGCATAGTATCAAGCATGATATATTCAAGCCCAGACATAATAGCTGCTAGCCCTATCCCAAAAGCAACTTCCGGTGTAGTCCTTGAAGCCTCGTAAGATTTGGAATATAAAATTGGTAATAGAACAAATATTCTGACCCAAGATGCCTTTACAACGTAGAAAAAACGTTCTATAGTTGTGTAAGCGTTGAGGTAACTTAAAGATTGTCTATTCCATGAACGAAACTCCAACCCCTGACTTGGTTGAGATCGAGAGCGCTGCGCGAAAGGCAGCGCAGGAAGCCATCCAAACGGCAATGCGAGACATGCCGAGCCTGGATCGCATAATAAGTATTGCGAACCAGATTGTAGAAGCGCGGTTCGCTGGTCAGGGTGATTTCAACCGTTCGTATGATCTGCACTTGAGAACCGTCGAGGATATGTTTCGAGATACAGCCAAAGTTGCCAATGAAGTTAAAGGTTCGTTGAGTTCACTGCTCGACCTCAATAGCAAATTAGACCATCGCCAAACCGCTATTGAAAACCGTCAGGATGAATTGTCAAAAGACCTTCAACTCGTAATGCTCAACCAGGCAGGATTGCAACATGACATTCACGGGAATCCTGATGAACCTCATTCCAAATCCCTTCATCAAATGCTCGTCGATCTGAATGTAAACTTTACTTCACGGATGGACGCTACAGACAAAAAACTTGACGAGCAGGCAGTCACCCTCAAAGAACATGGCGAATACATCACCGAGCGCCGCAAATGGGAAGCCCTGGTGCTCAAGGCGCTCCAGAAGGTATGGGACAACAGAATCTCAAAAGGCGCAATCCTATTTACGGTTGGGTCGTGGTTGGGTGTTGAAGCCTTCCAGTGGGATTTAGTTCAGAAAATCATTCTACTCGCGCAGGCGTTATTCAAATGAAACAAAACGGAGAACAACAAGCGTTGGGTGGAAACATCCACCTTCGCTATCTCAAAAACCCTGGCAAGCTTATTGAGCGTTGGAAGCCTTATAACCCCTCGACTCTGACCGTCATGGTGGATGATAACGAACCCGGCAAAGAAGACCAGACGAAATACATCGTCGAGCTGGCCGCAGCACTGCCCGATACATTGATCGTGTCGCGGGTCAAGCACAGAATGGACGGCGGGTATCACACCAAGCCGGTGAATAATCCTGCTTATTGGGTGGCCTCGCCGGATGATTTCCTGAACAAGTGGCAGCATTTGGGCGTCGGCAATATGACGCTGTATGCCCTTAACGAGCCAGATGATGGGATCGACGATAAAGGCGTCGTTGACCGTGAGGTTATTTATCGGCTGAATAGCTGGTTTGTCGAAACAGCCGAAAAAGCTGCTCAACGTGGGGTCTCTATATCTGGGCCAAACTTCGGCAAGGGCATCCCAGCGCTGGGGCCAGACGGCGAATGGAATCCAGAATTCGATCCGATCCTGATCGTGCTTTCAAAACATAGCGGGCTGCACTTCCTGACATTGCATGAGTATGGCCCGGAAGATGATCCCTATCACATGGGACGCTATAAGGCGTCCCTGCGGCGTTGTGTCACGCTTGGCCTCCCGCCACCTCGATTTATCTTCACGGAAATTGGTGCAGACAAAGCCGATACCGGAGACAGTATCCCCAATGGCTACAAGAGTCGCGGCTGGTCAGGCACATATTTTGTCAATTGGCTGATTGACAAGCTCAAGCGCATTTATAAACCAGACATTGAAGCCGGAATCATCGTCGGTCTCGATGTGTTCTCGGACGGAGCATCCTCGCCGGAATGGGAGCCATTTAATTTTGAAGAGGATGAAGGGTTCTGGGGTGAGCTAACACGCGCCCAAAAGCGAGGCGACTTGATGCGTACAAAACCAATCCGTCAGTTTGTTCCCAAGCCAGAAAACGCCCGCACTCCATTGCAGGTTCAGATCGTTACCGGGTCGATGCGGAATATCCGATCCGGTCCCGGAACCCATTTCAATGATGATGGTGACGTGCAGCCCAACCAGGTCATCACCCTGTACGATTTTCCTTTGCTAACCGATGGGCAAAAGCTTAATTGGAAGTGGGTCGATCTTACACCGACGCTTGGCGGATGGATGTGTGTCAGCGACATTCAAATCAAGGTTGTTGAGGCGCTGCCTCACGATCCGATCCCCCCTACTCCAATCCCGGAGAGTTCACCGGTTGTTGAACTGCCGAAGCCGTCTGTACAGACCTTCTCAATCCCGATGGTGATGAAGGTAGATGCCGAAAACGAGGAGATCGCGACCATGTTGGCACGTTATATGGCCGTCGCGATGGATGGAAATTATCGCCAGCTTCGTTATGACGCGGAGCTGTTGAAGCGTATCGACCAGATTAAATCGGTCAGTTTTTCAATCGAATTTAGTGAACCTCAGGAGGTCACATCATGAAGTTCTATTTCGTCCCCAATCGCCTGTTTATGGCGATCCTGATTGTTTTGGTGCTGGCGGTGCTTGTTGTGCCAGCGTTCGCGCAGGATACCTCGTTTGCCACGAATACGCCTGCCCTGGAAGAACCTGTGCCGACTGTCGTCGCGCCCGATCCGGTTGTTACCCCTGTGCCTGATCCTGCGCCAGATGTGCAGCAGCCAATTAACCCTGACCAAGCTGGCGAGATGCTACTGAGTACGATCCTGGGTATTATCGCAGCCGGTGCAGGCGGTTCTGCGCTGACTGCCTTCTTTGTCGGTCTACTAAAACATGTGTCAAAACTCGACAATATATCTGCGCCCAGCTTGAATTTCTTTGTAGGTGGCGTGCTGACTGTTGTCTATTGGATTGTGTCGCATTTCGGTTATGCATCTCAATTTAAGGCTGCAAGCGACTTCATCCTGACATCCGGGCCAGCTCTCATTACTTTCCTGGCAACCATGTGGGGCGCGTCGAAAATCCATAAGGGCGCGGTTGCTGAGAAGATCGCGGTGTTTGGCTACAAGCGGCCTGATAAGGATGAAAAGACCACCATCATTATTGGTTCGCCGCGTCCAGATAGCTTTAGCGCCGAAGCTGCTCGTGCGTTTGTTCACGGTATCGAAACCAGCAAACAGAACTAACCTTCAACCACGCATCTATTGGCCCGTATCATCTGATGCGGGCTGTTTTTTATCTGGAGCACAACATGGGCGTTAAGATTGACATCTCAGCCAGCGGTCAGGCGGGTTACAAAGTCGGCCAGACTCGCGTGATCGAATTCACCTGCACCGACGATATTACGGGTGAAGCATCCGATCCTGATACACTCGCGGTTCGTGTGGGGGTTTACACCTCTGAGCGGGGAGTTCAGGGGGTTGCTTCGTATGTGGCGGGCGATCTGGAACATACCGTTGGGACGGGGCTTTATCAACTGGTGTATAAGTTTGAACAGCAGGGGAAGTATATTGTCGAAGTCTCCACCACCGGCACGCCGACGACAGTGGAGACCGAAGAGATTCAGGTGCAGCCGCAGCCTACCTGGTCGGCATGACCATCGCTTGCAAGTCTTCAAACAACGAAAGCTGTTCGCTGCGCAGGTCGTATTCAGGCCTGTCGAACAAATGGCCGTGTCGCGACTTGAACATTAATGCGGTTGGCGTCCATGCACTTTCAAAACGTTCGCCGCTGAGACTGTTTCCCCGGATCACGCCCGCCGGGATTGCCCTCCAGGTCAATTGCAGATAGCACATGTGGAAGCACAGCGAACTTACGTCAGTCGCTTCGACCAGCATGTGAAACCAGGGCTGATAACCTTGTCGGGTTAGTTCATCGGCTGCGGCAAGGATCATGCCACCTGAGCCAGATGCAGGCTCACCGAGAAGGACATAACCCTTTTCAGTGATTTCCTGAGACACGTCGCCTAACATCATTTGTGCCATCATTTTGGATAGGCTGAAGGGTGTAAAGAACTGACCTTTTCCGACATCCAATACCTCAAGCTGGCCGCTAACCTCTCCCAAGAAATCAATGCCACCTGCCTCGACGGTTTCCCACGCAAGATCAAGGAGCGGCTTGAATCCGCGAATAGTATCCTTTTTGGGGTATCGACCAACGATCTGCATGTAGCGGGCTTCCAGTTCATCTTTACGTTCCTGGGTGGGAGCCATCAACTTTGCCCAGGCGCAGTAGCCCATCTCCATCATGTCACGGAACATCTCGCGAGGGTTCCATGAATGATCCAACGAATTGAGTCCTTTGATGAACTCTTTAACTGGCTCGGTAGTGTAAGGTGTATGTCCTTGCTTACTCAAAGCACGGCCACCAATTCATCCAGGGCTTCGGCCACGCGCTCGTCGTCAACCTTTTCGCCAATGGGTGAATCAGGGATAGGCTTTCCGCTAATGACTGCCTCGACCTGTTCTTTGAAGGTTTCGTCAATCGTCCCCTTTTGAGCGTTCTCCCAAAATTCGTTAAAATCGAATTTAGCGGAGAGTTGTTCGGTCAGGCGCATCAATGCGGATTTATCGGTGCTCGTTTTCACAACGGTACGGCCAGAGGCGATGTGGGTGAGACTCCAAACATCATGTGACCAACGGTTCGAGAGACGGATGGTATGAACGGCCAATTGCCCGTACACGTCGGCTTCTGCGCTCATGTCGCCACCGTGCGTTTTGATGCGGACGAGTTTCTTTGTCCACTCACGGGACGCTGGCTCTAACTTTATGTCGGAAGGCTTGATGGTGCGTATCACCTTCCGCTCGACGACGCCTGATCCAACCGGTTCGCCAATCTGCTCGGCAACAGCAATCGAATAGCCCTTCTCGACCAGCATCAGAATGTATTGATCCAGGGCGTGATGGGGTACGCCTGACATGGGGACGCGCTCGGATTTGCTGATCGGGCGACCAGTGAGAACCAAGTCACACTCGCGGGCAATAATCTCAGCGTCTCCATCAAAGGTTTCGTAGAAGTCGCCCAACCGGAAAAACAGAATGCAGTCGGGATATTGTGCTTTTATCTCCAGGTATTGCGCACGTAGGGGAGTGACTTTAGATTTGCTCTCAAAAGCGCTTTTAACAGGCTTTTCAGAGGTTTCAGGCACAGAGACAGGTTTAGCAGGTTTTGACGCTTTCTGAGGTTTGTCAGGCTGTAAGGCCGGGGGTTTGGGAGTGCCTAGACAGGCATCGCAAATGTAGCCATAACCCATCTGTTCAATAAGCGGGATAGCTCCTATTTTGTTGCGATTTTCTTCCTTGTCCAGGAACGCGCCGCAGAGATGGCATGTGATCCATCCGAGCCAGTCTTGACCGGGTTGAATCCCTTTTTGGTTCTCAATCATCCAGGGTGATGTACCATCAGGCTCGAAATTCTCTTCACGTCTAAACTCACCGTGATATTTTTTCTCAGCGGTTAAACGTGCTTCATTGGCTAATTCAGGAGTATCGTAATCTCCGAGCGAGACATGCTCGCCGTCAACATCTATAGACGCTGCCCACTTATCACGATGACGGTGGACACCTTTGAAACCTGATGTATTGTGGGCTGGCTTACGGCGATTTTGATTACTTTCAGCATAATTAGCCAATCGCAAATTAGAGCGACGACAATTCATTGGGTTGCCGTCTTCGTGATCTGTTAGTTCGTGACGCTCTAAAGTTCGGTCTAGAATACGCTCAAGGATCAACCGATGAAGGAAAACAGTTTTTTGCTTTCCGGGGGAAGAAGTAATCTTTCGCTGAACATATATTAAATCAGCATTCCCTTTGAGTGGACTCCATTGGAACTCTGCAAGATCGGCATCAACCGGATCAACAAGTGCGGTGTATCCATGCTTTACCGGAATGTAAATCACATCATCGCCCTGCTGCACACCATAGCGAGCTTCGATGGTGTCTGTGGTGAAGTCTTCGAGCGGTTCAGCAATGGTCAAGGATTCATTGACAGTTGCTTTTGATCCGGGACCGAAGTGTTCTAGCCAGCCAGCCCCAGCGGGAGTCAACTCTGTCTTGTCCCAATCGGCGATGTTGGTAATCATCCCATAGCGGCGCAGCGCTGCACGAGTCGCGGCGTTCCTCTTGACCGGCTCGTGATCGCGGATGGCCTGCAAGAATTCGATTTGCCGCATGGGGAGATCGTAGTCGCGAGGCAGCAGATCAACCAGACGGTATTGGTTCGCGGAGAAGCCATCTGAGCCAGACGAGTAATCATTGACGTTGACCATCGCGTTATCGCCGTATATGCTGCCAATAACACCAGTGGCGGCAGGCAAAAGCTTATGTTTGACAAATGCGCCGAGCTTGAGATAAGGGAATGGGTTTGGCTTTTCTTCGACAGCGGGTTTATCAACAACGGGTTTCGGCCCCAACACCGTCGTCATGATTGCCGGTTCGTCGGGATCGAGTTTGGCTTGCAGTTCTACCTTCTTAGCCTGACCAGCTTCCCAATCTTCACGAGAGAACATGCTCCAGGGAC
>JBBSBS010000017.1:0-35122 GCA_038251045.1 Aggregatilineales bacterium
ACCAGTCCCATTCGACGTTCTTGTTTAATCGCCAGCAGCGCCAGAATTGTCGCGGGATAGAGATACCGCTCGTGAATCTGGGTTTGCAGCATGAAACTCCCCATATAAAGCGCACTTGCCCAGACAAATTCACGCCGTTGGTCAAACCGCTTCCACATC
The DNA here is from genome assembly GCA_038251045.1 of Aggregatilineales bacterium. Taxonomy (GTDB): domain Bacteria; phylum Chloroflexota; class Anaerolineae; order Aggregatilineales; family Phototrophicaceae; genus CFX2. The sequence continues at coordinate 160 of JBBSBS010000017.1, forward strand.
ATGGTGGTCAACAGCAGCGTATAACCGCCCAGCAGCAGAAGCGCGGTCTTGTTGTAGCTTAATGCCCCTAAAAATAGATTCCGATCCGGTGTATCTGCCGCGATACCGGAAAACCGCGCGATTGCATACCACAGGTTATAAGCATTGTTGCTAATCGAGGATGCGCCATCCAACAAAACCAGATAGGGACTAAACGCGGTTCTAAACCCTGTGGTTAAAGCGAACGGTAGAAATAAGCCGATCACGACCATCAGTGCCAGCAAGCCACCCGCTATTGTTCGCCGCCAACCATAGCGTCGAAAACTAAGGACAACGATCAGCGGGGCAATCACGATACTTTGCTGCTTGGTCGCCAGTGCCACCCCGAACAATACCCATGCGATGAGAGGACGGTCACGGTTAAGCGCCACCAGCACCAGCACGATAGCCAGTGTGAACAACGCCTCATTCTGCCCCCACCATGCAGTCGTGATAATCAATCCGGGATGGAGCGCGAGAAGAACCGGTATCAGCCAGCGCAGTTTCTTTTCACGGCGCAGCCACCAGTAGGCCGCGATGACGATCAACACTTCCGCCATCACTGACGGCAGTTTAATGCTGGTGATGTCGCCACTTGAGGTTGCCAGCAGCAGGGTTGAAATCGGCGGGTACGATCTTTCTTGCACGGCTTCGTAAAAATGAAATAACCCGCTGGTGCGGATGATACCGACCCAACCTTGAAAGATGTTCAGGTCACCACCAAAGCCGTTTCCACTTAAGTAGGGAATACGAATCACAATGACCAGTGCCACAATGCAGACCAGCGGCAGCCATGCCAGCCGTTCGCTAGGATTTAGTCGCTGCCGGAGCTGAATCAACATTTAGAAATCAAATCGCTGTCTCGCAGTAGGCTTTTTGAGCGCAAATAAGAGTCGAAATTTATCAGCAAACCCATCCTTTGGCAATCGTGCTCATCCCGGCCTGCAACCCATTTGAATACGCGCCGCCTACAATAGCATCAATCTTGCTCTTGGGCGAAAACTCTATTACCATGTGAAACGATTTTTTATAGCTATTTGTAGTTGCAGAAACATTCATATGCCCAGATTTTTTCGGTCGCAGCGGATAACCCTGTTCGTAATCATCCTCGTCCTGTCGGCACTGGCCCGCCTGCTGACATTTGAGCGATTTTTGCCCTTTATGGATTACCCCGATGAACAAAATATGTATATGTTGGCGCTGGATAGACGTGCCGCACCGTTGGGGCAGGAATATGGCGCTTCGATGGTCGCGGACGGCCTCGGTTCATACCCGCCGCTGTTCGTCTGGGGTGAGATGGGTATCCAATCCATACTGGATAGCACCTCCAATGGGCGCTGGGTTGCACCCGCCAAGGTTATTTATTGGGTGCGGATGCTGTCTGTCTGCTTTGGCATCCTAACCACCGCCTTCATCTTTGAAACCGCTCGGCTGATGGGCGGATTGCGGGCAGGTGCGTTGGCGGGGCTGGTTTGGGCATTAGCCGTGCCCATCGTCGAATTCAACAGCATTGCCATCCCTGACCCGCTGGTTTATATGGCTTGTGCCGCCGCGTTATGGGGGGCAGCACAGGCTTTTTATCACCAATCATTTCGCTGGGCAGCGGTTGGCATTCTGGCGGCAGTCGCTGCCATTTATGCCAAGTACACGCCGGTCTATGCCCTAATTCCGCCGCTTGCCGCCATGATCTGGCTGACGCTGCGCCGCAAACCCGGAGCCATACGCTGGTGGATTGCAACCGCTGTGATCGGCATATTGTCGGCGGGGATACTCATTTATGTGTTAGCCAGTCACCCCCTCAACAACAATGAAGCCCTATCCGTAGGGGATAAAGGCGCTCAACTGCTGTTCAGCGCAACCCGCAATTGGGATAACTTTCAGTCCATGCTCGCGCCAGTGGGTGTGCCGGCTTTGTTATTGGCGGTAATTGCGGTTTTGTTAGTCGTGCCGCTCCGCAAAAAAGTACGGCTTGACCCCTTCATCGGCACACTGATTTTATACCTGCTGCCCATCATTCCGATTTCAGCGCTGGTCAATGATACGGGTGGGCGTGCTGGTGCAGAAATTCGCCACGTGATGCCGGGGGTGATTGCGATCATTCTGCTGTGGAGCATTGGCATTGCATGGGTGGCGCATCGTTGGCGCGGTCGCTCGCGCCCTATAGCTTGGGCAATCGCCATCCTCAGCCTGATGGTATGGCTTGTACCAACCCTTGCCGGAGATTGGAACTTGGTTCAGCGTTTCCAACCACCGCATGTGACTTACCAGCTTTGGATGTGGAGTGATGAAAGTCTGCCGAACGACGGCCTCATTATGACCCCGCCCAACAGTGGTCTAGCCTTCACATGGAACAGACCGTGGAGTGGTTACGACGGCGTAACTAATTTCCAGTGGTGGCAGGAAAATATACCTGCGGCGGCAGTACCAGCCGATTATGTCAAACGGGGAATCACCTATTACACGTTCAATGACAGTGACCGACAAAAATTGGATTCGCCGGATTTCCGTGCCTTTGTCAATCAGCTTCAACTGATAAAAACACTGCCTTCCCCTGCGCCCACGGCTGGAACGACCATTTATGTCTACCGGATGATGCCCCCGCAATACACATCCGGCGTGGTGCTGGGCGACCAGATTGAATTGGTCGGTTATGATCTGGCTAGCGCCGAATCAGGCAGGGATTTCACGCTGCGCCTTTATTGGCGGGTGCTGCATCCACCTGATTCTAATTATTCGGTGTTTATGCATCTTCGTCGTCAGGGTGATCCGCAGGTCATCGCCCAATATGATGGTGCGCCCACCACCCCCCGCAGCCTGACGCTGGATTGGACTGATCCTGACGAACTGCACCTCAGCAGCGCCCTCACCATCACCGCACCTGATGACGACCTTGGAGGTTCTTATGTGCTGCGCGTGGGCTTATATGATTTCCTTAGTGGTGTGCGCTTAACCACGCCGGAGGGTCAAGACGGGATAGACATCCCTCTGAACTGAGTTGTGAAGGGTTGATCGGTGCGAAGCCTTGATTCGCAACTGCTGCATAAACTGCATAAAAGCCGCTGAAATGTCCGGCGGGATTACGGGAGTGCGGCGCTGAAATGACACAACTGTGACGCGGATGGTTCGGCTGCTGCCGCCGCTGCCGCGAGTGGCTCGCGTGCGTCCGCCGCGTGACAATAGTGACATTGCTGCCGCGATTGTGGGGGAGCATGCCGCCGAAACTGCAAAAGCAAATGCGGTACAGATTGACCGCAGAGACGCAGAGAAAGGCAGAGATAATGCAGGGCGATTTAACACGAAGACTCCAAGGTACTATGACAGCACGATAAGAACAGTGTAGCAGCAAGCGAGTGGTTAAGGGTGACATTTTGGTAACACTTAAGCGAGGACGTTACCAACTGTTTTGAGGGAACAGGCGCGTTAAAAAGGTTCGCGGATGGTTAGAAAGTGGTTGGTGGTAAAATTCGACGCTGATTGAAGCAGGCGACGAGATGATGCACAAGGTCAAGGGATTTTCTGAGTTGCATACGGACACGTAACGAGCTGAATTACTGCTGGAAACTATCAGTAGCACTAAAATCGAATTCTTGTAATTCTGTAGGGCTAATTGAGCCTTGAGGTGATATTTCGGTTATTTTGGCGTATTTCACTGTTCCGTGTTCATGCAATAGAGTTGCAAACTGTAAAAGATAATCCCTATTAACTTCTTTATCCACTAAGCGCGCAAGCTCTGAACCTATAGTAGTGAATCCTTTGACATTGCACAAAGGTTCTTCATCATTAAAGGGTTCAAGTACAAAAACGGTATCTCCAAGAAAATAAATCTCATTGTTAGTCGGCGAAGTCCTGGCCGTTATAGAAAGGTCTTGTCCTATCACTAATCCTAATTCTCTCAAAATTAACCAGCCAGAAAAGGATATATTGAAATTAGCTTCCCAATATTCGCCATCATCAGGAAAAATCACAAAAACAAGATTTTCACTTCTAATTGCTAACCTTGCAACTTTAACAAATATTTCTGCTTCATTTTTAGAAAGATTTCTGAGTAAGTCTAGTGTTCGCAGTGAATATGAATGAGGTTGTTTTATTTCACCTGCTAAAATTTTCCCCCAAAGATTTTGCATTTGTTCGTCATTAATAAGCCGCGCAGCATCAAAGAAACGTGCTATCCAATCATCATCGACTGGCTCACTCGAAACTGTTTCTTCATCCGCGAGTTCTTCGGCAGCAATGCTTGTAATTTCCTCAATGTTATGCTGCTCTTTTGCTTCTTGATACTGTTTCCGCTTCTCAATTCGTTCAGGCAGGGAGAGGGGGTTTTCTACTGAAGGCGTGTTCAAGACCAAGCCTCCCTCAACAAGATCTGCACTACCAAGTAGTTGACGAGCTTCATTAATACTTTCAGCCAATTGTTTTATCTCATAACTTTTTGCATCAGCCGATGTTTTTGTTTCATAGGCTTTTGCATCAGCATTTTTTCGAATCAAATATGGTTTGGATAAGCTGCCAACTCCCTGAGCAAGAACTTCAACAAGTTTCTTGAGAGGTTCGGCTAACCCAGCCAAATCTTTAATTTCCATCAAATCCCGCCTTCCTGACAATCCAGAAACCGCTGACTTTATTAATGGAAATTATACATCATCCTAAGCATATTTGTGCTGTGAAAACACTTCACACTTTCACGCGCTTCATCACAGTGGATGTCAGTGAACGTACCCGTGAGTCACGGTCATCGCGCATCGACTCAACCGCTGCTTTCGCGCTGACCCCACCCACATAACCCAGTGCGGTCACAGCCGAGAAGCGCACCTGCCAATCGTCATCCGCTAAGGCCGCAACCAGCGCTGGCACCGTTTGTTCGCCGCCAATCATCCCCAAGATGTCCGCCGCCTGTTCACGCACCTGCCAACGCTCATGGTGGGTCGCTTCAATTAAAGCTGGAACGGCTGCCTCTCCAAAACTGGCTAAGACCTGCCCAACCGAGGCTTCCACCTCATGTTCCTCATGACCCACCAACTGCATCAAAGCCGGAATCGCCCGCACATCACCGATTTGCCCCAACGCAAAGGCCGCCTTCAACAGCACCGTAATATCCGTATCTTGCAGCACGTGGATCAGCACCTCGACCGCCCGCACATCACCAATCTTGCCCAGCACATGAGTCGCGTTATGCCGCACCGCCGGATTCGGGTCGTCCAGCAGGGTAATCAATGGCGCTAAGGCCGCCTCGCCCATCCGCACCAGCGCCCATGTGATGTCCTCACGCACCAACGTGTCCGCCTCGCTGCCAAGTGCCTGCAACAACGCATCCAGTGCGTCCGTCCCACCCCGCTTGCCGAGGCTCAACGCCGCTTGACTGCGCACATTCAGGTCTGGATGACGAAGTTCTTCAATCAAGGTATTCAATGTTTCGCTCATGTTTTGTGCCATTCATTTACTACTTAACAACCACATCATATCAAGTTCTATTGGGCTCACAAAGGGTCAGGTCAAGAAGGGGTATACTAAGTCTGCATAGTGTTATCAACAGGACGCAACCTCATGATGAACCGCATCCGTTACTTTAATAAGCATGTCTTGAACCGCGTGTTGGGTCGGTTTGCTTCGTTCAGTTTCGGCCCATTCGCCCTCGTCCGGCACATCGGGCGCAAAAGTGGCAAACCCTATGAAACACCGATTATGGTCTTTCCGATGTACGGCGGCTTTTTGATCGCCTTAACCTATGGGACGCAGGTGGATTGGTATCAGAATGTGCTGGCGGCTGGAAACTGCCGTCTCGTGTGGCACAACAAGGAATATACCATTAGCCGCCTTGAACCCGTCGAGCCACAGGCCGCCATTCCCTTGTTCCCCCAACCGCAGCGAACGATATTGAAATCGTTGGGTCTTGTACACGACTTTGTGCAGATGATGTTCTAAATCGCCTAGCGGGCGATGCCACCATCCGCGCCACCCCGCGCCACCAATGCCTGCACCTCACCCGGTTCGACCAGCGGCATGTCTCCGGTGATGCCGAACTTCAAGGCCGCCATCGCCGCACCATAACGCAGCGCCATTTTGATGTCCGACGCGTCTGCTAGCCAGCGGTACAAAAATCCCGCCGTGAAGGCATCGCCCCGTCCCAACCGGCATACCGCTGCTGCTGGAAAGGCTTCCTGCCGCACCGTCACACCATCCGTGCCGCTGGCGATTGCGCCCTCCGCCCCCAACGTCATCACAATCGTCGCCTTTGGATAACGCTGCTTGAGTTCGCCCATTACATCATCCGCCGTCATCGAGTCGCCCAACTTGAACAGCGGTTTAGCATCTCGCAGCGGCAGAAACAGCACATCCGCTACCTGCATAAATGGTTCGCACCCCGCCCGCGCCGTATCCATCGACCATAACTTGCCGCGATAATTGACATCAAAACTCAAGCGCCAACCTGCCGCCTTTGCCAGATCCATCGCCCGTTGGGCGGTCGTGTAGGCCGTTGGACTCAGCGCCAATGTAATACCGGTCAAATGCAATAACTGTCCCTCACCCTGCCGGAAAACACTCGCCGGTAATTGTTCCGGCTGCATCCGGCTGATGGCGCTGTCGCGGCGGTCATAAATCACGCGGCTTTCACGCGGCATGGCGGCTTCTTCCAGAAAGTACAAGCCAACACGGTCAGTCTCCGTCCATACTACCTGCGAAGTATCCACCCCCTGCGCCCGAATAGCATTTGCGATCACATGCCCCATCGGGTTATCCGTCAGCCGTGACAGCCAGCATACCCGCAGCCCCAGCCGCGCCAGCCCCACCGCTGTGTTCGATTCACTGCCACCTGCATACACCTCCAGCGCCAGCGCCTGCTCCAAACGCAGCGCCCCCGGCGGTGTCAAACGGATCATTGTCTCGCCCAGTGTCACTACGTCGTACATATCACATCCCTATCCCTGTTGAAAGGTCACACCACTAAGTATAAATTCGAATCACCAACAAGGCATCATCATAATGTGTGTACAATGTACATAGACCCTCAATGTAACAAAAGGAACTTCAATGCAACGCAGACACAGTATGAAATTCGTGACGATAATCCTGCTGATCGGATTAACCGCACTTCTGGCATTCAGCGCTGTCAGTGCTTTTCAAGGCAATGCAGGTGAATTAATCAGCGGTCAGCCATCCTTCGGCAATATTCCGACAGCCGGTGGCAGGATTAACTATACCTATAATCTCGGCGCAACCCGTACCGTCACCTTACAGGTCATCGGTGAAGTCGCCCAACCGACCATTACTATTCTGCAAAATGGTCAACCCGTCGCCACCCAACCCAACGCGGCTGGCAGCAATATTGTCTCGCTGACGGCACTGCTCAACGCGGGCAGCTATCTGGTTGAAATCAGTACGGTGAATAACACCAGTGGTAGCGTGATCGTCGTCGTTCAAAGCGAGACTCCTGTATCCACCGGACAACTACCCATCGCCAGCATAGTCGGCGGGCAGGTCACAACGGATACACCAACCACTACCTACAATTTCACCGCCTTGCCAGAACCGGCTTTCTTATACTTCGAAAGCAGCCAACCAATAGGCGGCCCGAATATTCTGCTGCGGAATACGACCACTGGAACCGAAACCACCATCAACGGTGTGGATATCAGCGGGACACGTTTCCGCATTCCAGCTGGCGCGGCAGCTTACGAAATCCAACTTGCCTATACCGGCACAGGTGAACCGCAGCCCTTTACCCTGTGTCTGACATTGGTCAGCGCCAGTTCGTGTGAATCAGGCAGCTTCTCGCCGCCACCGGTCGGTGATAGTGGTGTGCCAGCCGTTACACCGGAAGTCTCAGCTCCCTCCGGTTGCACAGTCACCCCGTTGAACGCCAACGGCGCGAATATCCGCCTAACGGGTGATGTCGCCTCGCCAGTCGTGATCGGTCTGCCCAATGGTGAATTCGCCTCCGTCCTTGGCATTTCTCCCAACGGCTCGTTCTTCCATGTCGCCTACAAGAACGCCCGCGGATGGGTTGCTCAGGTAGCGGTCGGCAGCAGCATCGGTGATTGCAGCGGCATTCCGGTCGAGAACCCGCCACTGTTCATCCCTACACCGACCCCCACGCCCATACCGACGCATACCCCCACCCCTACACCCACATCCAGCGGCCCATGCGTCATCAAGATCAGCCATGATATGCTGGTCTACACGCAGCCCAATGCCATCCCTGATTATATTTTCGATCAGGTACACGGCGGGTATGAGCTGATTCCGGTTGGTAAGCTGTCGGATAATTCGTGGTGGAAAACCAATTACAACAGCTCATGGATTCAAACCAGCCACTTTGGTCACGAAGCCCACCTCAGCGGCAACTGCAACGGCTTGCAGGTCGTTTCGCCGTAATCTTCTGTCACGCTTCTCGTTAAAGCAGGGCATATCACCACGATATGCCCTGTATATTTAGGCTAATGTGATCGGTTGTTGATCTTCTGCCGCCGCAAGGGCTACATCCGGCACATGCTTCTTCACATCCGGTTTGGACATGATTACGATCACCATCGCCCCCAACGCCAGCACAATCACCAGCCACAAAACCGGTTGGTAACTCCCAAAATGGTCATAGATCAAGCCTGCTCCGACCGGTGCAGCCGTGCCTGCTAATGTCAAAAAAATCGCCATCACACTGGAAATCCGCCCATAATGCGCCGCCCCGAACAACTCGGCAATCATCGACGCGCGTGATAACGTCTGTGCGCCGTATGCCGTGCCAAATACCACAATAAATACAACGATCATCCACAACGAAGAACCCAACACCAGTACACCCAGCGCCACCGCTTGCAACCCAAAGATACCGGCGACAATCACCCGCGCCGATAATCGGGTATCGAGTGGTGCAAAGATCACCCGCCCTACAACCTGCATCAAGCCGATTGAACCGCTGGCAATCGCCGCCGTGCTGGCGTTTATGCCGGAGTCAATCAGGAAGGGAATAAAATGCACGCGGATGGCGGACGAAGCCAGATAAGCAAGGCTGAAGGCCAGCGTCAGCAGCCAGAAATAACGGCTGTGCAGCGCATCTGAAAGCGACAAGTGCGTCACTGGAGCCATTGCTTCGGCAGTCGTTTTTGGAACCCCATCCGGCATCAACCCCAGATCATGCGGACGGCGGCGCAGAATAAACGCGTGTAACGGAATGGTTGTTAAACCCAGAAAAATACCCAGTATCAGAACCGCTTCGCGCCAACCGTATGCCTGTAACAGTGCATCCGACAATGGTACGAAAATGGTACTGGCAAGCCCCGCCGCGAAGGTAATAACAGCCAGCGCCGTACTGCGCCGCCGCACAAACCAGATCGCCATCACGGCAAACGCCGGTTCATACAGCACTGCCGCCGCGCACACCCCCAACCCCAACCAGATCAAATAGAAAAGGGTTATATCGGTTACCTGTGACCATGCGATCACCAGCAGCGTCGCCAGAACCGAGCCAACCGTCATCAACCAGCGCGAACCGTGACGGTCAATCCATGTGCCCACCGGAAAAGCCATCACGCCCATCATCAACAGCGCCAGTGAAAATCCGCCCGTCAGTTGCGAACGTGACCAACCCAGTTCGCTTTGCATAGGTGTGATGAAAACGGTGAAGGCATAGTAAATGATGCCCCACGAAATAGTTTCGGTAACCGCCAATGTCGCTGCGATATACCAGCCATAATAAATGGGCTGCTGCCTTTGTAGCACGGTGGTTTATATCCCATACAGGTAAGATTTACGCCGGACACAAAAAGGATCTACATTCCTGTAGACCCTCTGCACTTCATAAAATCAAATCTAGTTACAGCACGTGCTGTCACAACCACAGGTGCTAGAACGCACCCCATCATCGCAGCAGTCATCGGCACACCCGCAGTCTTTGACCGCCGTTTGCAGGGTGATGGGCTGCGCCAAACTACCCCCGATCTGTAAGGCAATCGGCTGCAACAACCCGCCATTCACCGGAATGCTGTTTAAAGAGACCAGCGCTGGTTGGCTGCTGCTGGTGCTGCAACATGCGCCGCCTTCACCCCCCTGATCAGAACTGCACACGCCGGTTTCAGGCAGGTTCAGCTGCACATCCCGCGCCGCTTCCCAATCACCTACCAACCCTGCAACCACTGACCGCGCCTGCTCATATCCGGTCGCCAGCAGAAATGTTGGTGCGCGTCCATAACTTTTCATGCCGACGATATAAAAGTCTTTTTCCGGATGACGCAGTTCGGCTTCGCCATGTGGACGAACCGTGCCGCAGCTGTGAATATTCGGGTCAATCATCGGGCCGAGTTGGCGCGTACTTTCTAATGATGGATCAAGTTCTAAGCGCAGTTCGCGCAGCATATCGAGGTCAGGCCGCGCACCGGTTGTGGTGATGATCTCATCAACCACGATCGTTTGTATGCCCTCCGGTGTTTCACCCATCACCTTGATGCCGTCGTCAGCCGCCGCGATTTCCCGCACACGGAATGGTGACACCATCTCGATCTCACCAGCATCCACATGGGTTTTGATGCGCCCACCCAGTTGAGCACGGGCAGGCAGGGCATCGTCCTCGCCACCGCCATACACCCGCGCCATATTGGTACCGCGAGTCGCCCAATAAATCGTCGTCTGTGAATAATCTTGTTTAAGTTTCGCCAGTTCGAGCAGGGCATTGATCGCAGAATGTCCGCTGCCGACCACCAGCACCCGCTTATTGGCATATCGTGTGCTGTGAGCATCCAGCACATCCGGAATACCGTAAAAAATATGGGCGGCGTTGCGCTTTTCACCGATGGCTGGCAACCCACCCGAACCCATTGGATTAGGTTTGTGCCATGTGCCAGAGGCATCAATCACGGCACGCGCTTCGATCAAGGCTTCGCTGCCATCCCCGTAAACGACATGCAGGATGAACGGTGCGTCTTCGCGTCCGGCATCTTTCATCTTGTCGATGTTGCGTCGGCTGACCGCCACCACCTGAGCGCTCAAGTGAATATGATCTTGCACTTCGGGCAGCGCTGCGAACGGTAGTAAATAACGCTCCAATAAATCACGTCCGGTCGGGAGGTCTTTGGCTGGTGGCATTTGCCAACCATGTGCTTCGAGCAAACGAACGGTTGCCCCATCGACCGTGAATTCCCACGGCGAGAACATCCGCACATGCTGCCAATCGCGCATATTCTGACCGATAGCTGCACCCGCCTCAAAAACAATCGGCGTTTCACCGCGTTCGATCAGGTGCGCCGCCGCTGCCAAACCAACTGGCCCCGCCCCGATGACCGCAACCGGAAGTGACTGTGTTTTCATAGATCATGCTCCTTTGATCGTATTTATACGATATAAAAACCAAAATAACAAGTTTCCAAATACCAACCACTATATATCGTATTTTTACGATAAAGCGGAGTAAAAAAAGAGATAGGTATCCCGCTTAAAAAGCGATCCCTACCTGCTGCTTGAGCCACGCGATATTGCCGCAATCCAGACAATAACACATCGCCGGCCCCTCAATCGTCCCACAGATCAAACCCGCATCCCGCAGAACCTTCAGGTGCTGCGAGACCGTTGCTTGCGCCAGCGGCAGCGCATCCACAATATCGCCAGTGATGCACTGTGGATTTTCGCTCAAGTAGCGCACGATCTGCATCCGCGCCGGATGTCCAAGCGCCTTCATCATGTGCATCAAGCGCTCTTCATCCGCCGTCAGGTTGTACGTTTTTACTGCTTCTCTTGTTTCCATTATCGTATTATTACGATAAAGCCAAATTTTGTCAACAGGGATTTTCACTTTCACCGAATATTGCCATCATTTACGCTCAATCCGCTAGGGACTTGATCTATATCAAGGCACAGGCAAAACAGTCAGCGTATCGTTACATCATTGATACGGACTGCTGAAGGATTGGTTTATGGTCACAGTCGATGATGTACTTGATGCACTGCGTCAGGTGCTTGATCCGGAAATAGGAATCAACATTGTTGATCTCGGTTTAGTCTATGACGTTGCTGTTGAGCATGATTATGTCGACATCAAAATGACCATGACGACTCCCGCTTGCCCGTTATACAAATACCTGACCGAATGTGCAGAAATGCAAGTGCGGCGAGATTTCCCCACGGTACACGCCGTGACAATCGAGCTGGTTTGGGAACCCGAATGGAATCCCATGATGATGTCGTGGGAGGCTCAAGCACTACTCGGTGGGGATTCGCTACTCCGAAAATAAGTGAAAGGACATTATTGAGATGAGTCAAGTTCAAGAAGCCATGCATAATCATCATCAGGAAATGGTTGCTACATTGGGTGCGCATGTTGCCGCTTTGCTCGATAAGCCAGCCGATGCAAATCCCACGGCACTGGTTGAATTTTTGAAGAACGAGCTTATGCCGCACGCCGAAGGTGAAGAAAAGTATCTTTACCCGACGGTTGACCCGCTGATTAAGGCACATTCCAGCGCAACATCCACCATGAGTATCGACCACGAGTTTATACAAAAGTATGTGCGCGAGATTGAGGCGACCACCACCGCCTTGCAAAGCAACAACGGCAATCAAACGGAATTACAGCAGCAGTTGCAGCGGCTTGCACTTCAGTTGCAGGGAATCTTCTTGCTGCATCTCGAAAAAGAAGAACGCGTCTATCTGCCGCTGTTTGAACAATATGTTTCGCCAGAAGATCAGCAGAAAGTTCTGGACGGTATGCATGAGGCGGCAGCACCCGAACCTACCGTCAAAAGCACGGTCGATGTGCGCCAAGTCGCACCCCCACAGCGTCACCCCTTGATCTTCGAAACCTTCGAGGCATTACAACCCGGTGAAGCGTTCCGGCTGATTAATGACCACGATCCCAAACCGCTGCATTATCAATTTAAGTTTGAATTAGAGGGACAATTTACTTGGGAGTACGTCGAACGCGGGCCGAAGGTTTGGCAGGTTATCGTCGGTAAAACAACGGCTAAGTAGGGAACACATCATGCCTATCCGCGATCAGCTTCCGCGCCTTTTACTGCTCTCCGCTTTGCTGTCGCTGCTCGTAGCGGGGTGGGGTGGCCTTGTCCGTATGGGTTGGACAATGCAGCCACTCGCGGTGGCTGATCACGGTGCGCTCATGATTTCAGGGTTCCTCGGCACGCTCATCAGTTTGGAACGGGCGGTCGCCTTGTCTGCCTTATATAAGAACGGGGGTTGGTCTTACGGCGCGCCACTGCTCTCGACTCTGGGAGCATTAGCGCTGGTTTTGGGTCTGCCGCGAACCTTAGCCATTGCCTTGATGACTCTCGGCAGCCTGTCGCTTGTGGTGATCTTCATCGTCATTGTTCGTCGCCAATCCGCGTTATTCACATGGACGATGACCCTCGGCGCGGGCTGCTGGCTGATCGGCAACCTGTTCTGGCTCTCCGGACAGCCCATTTACCAGATTGTCTACTGGTGGATAGACTTTCTGATATTAACCATCGCCGGCGAACGGCTGGAATTGACGCGCATCCTGCGCCAGCCGCGCTATACCCATAATCTATTTATGGCAATCGTAGCGTGGGTGATAATCAGTCTGGCGCTGACGCAGATCAATCTTGACATGGCTGTCCGTATGGAGGGTATCGGTCAAATCGCGTTGGGTTTATGGCTGCTGCGTTACGACATTGCCCGCCGTACCGTCAAGCAATCCGGCATGACCCGCTATATCGGGCTTTGCCTTCTCTCAGGATACGGATGGCTTCTCATCGGCGGCTTACTGCGCTTAATGTTGGGAGCCGTTCCCGCTGGCCCGGTCTATGATGCCCTATTGCACAGCAGCTTATTGGGTTTCGTTTTCTCAATGATTTTCGGTCATGCGCTCATCATCTTGCCAGCGGTGGCGGGGCAAACCCTACCATTCAAGCGCTTGTTTTACGCCCATCTGCTGCTGCTGCATGTTTCGCTCATCGTGCGCTTGGTCGGTGATCTCGGTAATTGGATCACCATACGCCAGTGGGGTGGCATGTTGAATGTTATCGCCATTCTCATTTTTCTCGCCAGCACCATTTACGCGGTTGTCACACATCGCCGTGACAACCGCAGCCCCTCCGCAGCCTGAAAAACCAACTATTGATGGTAATAAGCTGACCGCTAACTGATCTCATTCGGTTCCAGATGTGCCGTCCGGTTAAAGAAGCGCGGGACGATTTTGCCATCTTTGCGGAAGTCGATCCGTGTGATGCCGGTGTTATACATGGCGAAGTACACATCATGATTCGGCAGCATATTTAGAAATGTTTTAATCAGCGCATCCGCGAACGTCCCATGAATGACCAGCGCAATTCTTTGGGCGCTGTTGGATTGCGCTTTCAAGACTGCCGCCACACGGATCGCCCGTCCCATCGCGCTCCCAATATCTTCAACCCCGCGTGAATGGTCGTACCAACCCGTTTCCTTGATGCTGTCCGGTAATTGATAGCCGGGGAATTGGGTCATGATCGCGCTGCGTCCCAAACCGGGGAAACCGACGATTCCGCGCTCGTCGCCCATATCCAGATGCAACCCGCCGTGTTCGTGCAGGTCGGGCCACACTTCGGGGTGCATCTCCAACGCTGTGCTAATCGGCAGACAGGTTTGCAGGGTGCGCAGCATCGGGCTGCAAAATAAGCGGCTGATGCCAAACCCCTGTATGGTCTCGCGTTCTTCTGTTTTGCGGTCGATCCAGTGGTCGAAATTTTCAGCCGTTGTCAGATAATCCGCGACTTTATTGGCCTGCTTAAAGCCCAGTTCCGTCAATGTAGGATCAGCTTCCCGATCTTTATAGTCATAAATCATCGAAAGATTATTGGTCGATTGTCCGTGCCGGATGATGTAGAGTTCCATGTCTCCCCTTATAGCGTTGTTTGCGTTAATAAATCGCCATTCTACTGATGATTCCTAACTTCTGCCTATACCACAACAAAAAGAGCGCCCACTTGGACGCTCTTAATTCAGACTGTAACAACGAAGTAAAATCCTTAAAGCCGGATTTAGTACCGTCTGCGGCTCTGGGCATCCATCGCCGCCACCGCGCTCATCGCCACAATATCCTCGACATCATCACCGGCCTGCAAGACATGAACCGGCGCACCCAAACCCAACAAAATCGGGCCGATGTGTTCCGCACCGCTCAACCGTGCCAGCAGCTTATACGAAACATTCGCCGCCGCCAGATCAGGGAACACCAGAATATTGGCATCTTTTACGCGGCTGAACGGATAGCGCCCGTCGATAATCTCCGGAACAACAGCAGTATCGGCCTGCATCTCGCCATCCACTGGAATATCCGGTCGTTTATGCCGCACCAGTTCCGCCGCTTCCGCCACCTTTGCCGAAAGTTTATGCGGTGTGCTGCCAAAATTGGAGAAGGACAGCATTGCCACACGCGGTTCGATCTCCAGCGTGCGCCCGAAATCCGCCGCCAGAATTGCAATCTCCGAAAGCATCTCGGCATCGGGGTCGATGTTGACAGTCGCATCGGTGAAGATATACACCCGTCCCTTGAGCATCATCAGGTACACACCGCTGGCAACCTTAACACCCGGTCGGGTATGGAAAATCTGCAATGCCGGACGAATAACATCTGGATATTCATGCTCGCGTCCATTCACATAGGCATCGGCATCACCCATCTTCAACATCATCAGGCCAAAGTGTGTCCGGCTTGCTACCAGACGCTCTGCCGCTTGCTGGGTAATA
Organism: Aggregatilineales bacterium; assembly: GCA_038251045.1. Taxonomy (GTDB): domain Bacteria; phylum Chloroflexota; class Anaerolineae; order Aggregatilineales; family Phototrophicaceae; genus CFX2. Next base: position 15,856 of record JBBSBS010000017.1, read on the forward strand.
CCCTTGCGCTGCCGCAGATGGTACATGGCCTCACCATAGCGTGTTCGCAGATTCGTATTCGTAGCCGGATGAATAATCAGCGGGCTAAAATGCAAACCAAGCTCGTGGATTTTTTGCTGGATTGTATCCACCGGCCCCAACAAAATAGGAATACCGATACCCTCTTCATGCACCCGCGCCGCTGCCCGAATAATCTTCGGATCGTCGCCCTCAGGGAAAACAATCCGCTGCTTCGGCCCCATGCGCGCCTTGTTGATAATGTTCGTCCGTACCTGCTGCCCCACACCCTGTCGTTTAATCAGCTCATTGCGGTACTGGGCAATATCAAGATTGCGCCGTGCCACACCACTTTTCATGGCGGCTTCTGCCACCGCCGGAGATAACCACAGCAGCACCCGTGGATCAAGCGGCTTGGGAATCAGGTAATCTTTGCCGAACTTCATCGCCGTCAATCCATAGGCCGTCAGCACACTATCCGGCACATCCTCATGCGCCAACGCCGCCAGCGCGTGCGAAGCCGCCAGCTTCATCTCCTCGTTGATGGTCGTCGCATACACATCCAACGCCCCACGAAAAATGAACGGGAAACCCAGCACATTGTTGATCTGGTTGGGATAATCGCTGCGTCCTGTGCCGATGATCGCATCCGGTCGTATGGCTAATATTTCCTCTGGCATAATTTCCGGTGTCGGGTTCGCCATCGGGAAAATGATCGGGTCGGCAGCCATATGCCGGATCATTTCCTGTGTACAAATTCCGGCGATGCTCAACCCCAGAAACATATCCGCCCCGTTCAGCGCCTCTGCTAATGTGCGCTTGTCGGTATCATTGGCAAAGCGTTCCTTATACGGATCCATGGCCTTCTTGCGGCCTTTATAGATCACCCCGTGCTCATCTGCCAGAATGATGTTTTCCTGCTTCATCCCAAGCTGCACATAAAACGCCACCGTCGAAAGTGCCGCCGCTCCTGCGCCCGCCACCACCAGCCGCATCTCACCAATATGCCGACCTGTTACTTCAACCGCGTTCAGCAGCGCCGCGCCGGAGATAATCGCCGTACCGTGCTGGTCGTCATGGAAAACCGGAATATCCAGTTCCGCCCGCAGCCGTGTCTCAATCTCGAAGCATTCCGGTGCTTTGATGTCCTCCAAGTTGATGCCGCCGAAGGTCGGTGCTAAAGCCCGTACCGCCGCCACCACTTCATCGGCTGTCGATGCGTTCAACTCAATATCGAACACATCAATATCCGCGAAACGCTTGAACAGCACACCCTTGCCTTCCATCACCGGTTTGGAAGCCAACGCGCCGCGGTTGCCCAACCCTAGAATCGCCGTCCCGTTGGTGATGACCCCCACCAGATTAGCTTTCGCCGTCAGCTCATAAGCCGTCAGTGGATCGCGCTCCACCTCCAGCACCGCCTCCGCCACACCGGGCGAATACGCCAGCGAGAGATCACGCTGGGTTGCCAGTGGTTTAGTAGCAACTACCTCTATTTTTCCCGGTCGCCCCATCCGGTGATAATCTAACGCATCCTGTTTAGTCACAGCCATAATGATTAATTTGCTCCTTCCGCTTCTGCTTATCTCATTGTAACGCTTATCGGTGGTTGATAGATACGGGGTTGGCATAAAGGCGCACACGCCTTGCAGGAGATAAGACCGTGTGCCAAAAAACGAAGGGCGGAAGAACGCGGCTAGAGGGACAGCGCCGGAACAATCACCCGCCACAGCAAATAGAGATCGAGTAGGGCGAACACGGCAAACGGCACGACTGTCACCAGCGGGTGCAGCAAACGGATGCGCTGCGCCAGCCATCCACGCCAGCCATCTACACCCAGCGCCATCACCAGCGCGAACGGCATGACACCCGTGAACATATAACGTCCCTGTAATTGCAGGAACACCGTGTTGTAATACAGGTATTCCAGAACAGCCAACAGAATACCCAGTCCCATGAACGCCCAGGTGACCCGCTGGCGTGTGATGACATCTGCATCATGTGGAGTCGGTTTCAGCCGCTTTCCCACGAAGGTATTGATCAGCAAGCCGCTGCCAGACACGACCATCAGCAGCAGCAACGCCGTGTAAATCCACTCAGGCATGGGCACACCCATCCAGCCGAATTGCCCCCAGAAGCTGTCAAATGTCGTCTGAACAGCCACTTTCAAATAACCGCCAAAGCCAATTTGTGCGATCAATTCTGCCGTGCGCGGTTGACCGGTAACCACCTGATCATGCTGGCGCAGACCGAACAAATCGGGGAATCCATAAGTATTGATGCTGTGCAGCCACCATATTCCACCTAGTACCAGCGCCGGAAACGCGAAGATCACCAGTAAACGCACGACGGGGCGCATCCGAACCAGCAGCGGGTGTTTTGACAGCCGCGTGTCCAACCACCCGCGGATGACTATCGCCAGCGGTACGAGGCCGATCAGGAACAGAGTCGAGACTTTGGTCAGCAGTCCTAATCCAACCAGTAATCCGAGCTGCCATTCGCGGATCGAATCGCCTTTGAGATACAGTACTATCCCCAGCAGCGTACCGGCAATCAACAGATTCGCCAGCGCGTCATTACTGACCGAGGCTAATCCGGCTAGATGCTGCGGCAGAAAGGCCACCAACGCCGCCGCTGCCAGCGCCACCTGTGGACGATCCGGCATCACCGCCAGCCCCAAATAATAGGCACACAGGACGATACCCGACCCCATCAGCAGTGAAAAGAGGCGCAGCGCCACCAGACTGCCACCCGCAAGCGTAAACAGCGGCACTTGCAGCAGATAATAAAGCGGTGGCTGATGATCTTCGTACTGGATAGCCGGTAGATTCGCCAGCAATTCCGGCGCGAAGCGGGCGGCTTTCAACTGGTCAAGATAAGCCGAATCCCAATCGCCCTGTTCAATCTTCGGGCAGCAGCCGTTAACCGCCACCTGCGCGATATAATTGTAATGAGCCGGTTCATCCGGTGCTTGCCATGCTGGTGTATAGATCGCAAACAACCCGCCCACGATAAAGTAAGCACCGAGGATCAAGCCGAGAATAACCACTGCGTATTTCGAGGTCAGCGACATGAATATGCTCCGCACAAATCGTTCAGACGCGAATTATACCTGATAAGATTTTGACAGATGCCTCTGTGAAAGCCCATAACCATCTCATGCAATAATCACCCCGCATGAGATCACCCTATCAAACCGAAAATTTCTGCTTTTGCGGCTGGATGCTGGCACACTTTGTCCTATAATTCCCCTGATTTTTGAACGCCCTAATCAACTCAACACCGGATAAGATGCGCCTATGAACGACCTGACCCTCCGTGATGCCACACTCGATAATGCGCCGCTGATGACCGACCTCATTTTGACCGCCTTTGAAGATCATCGCGGCAAAATGATGCCGCCGTCCGGTGCGCATAACGAAACGCCCGAAAAAATCCGCGCCAAGCTGGAACAGGGCGGCGGGTTTCTGGCCTATGTCGCTGCGGTCGTGGCGGGATGCGTCGTCTACTACCCCGAAAACGCCGAAGCCCTGTACCTCGGACGCTTGGCGGTGCTGCCCGGTTTCCGTAAACATGGAGTCGGGCAGGCACTGGTCAGCGCTGTGGAGGATAAAGCGCGGGCAGCCGGATACACGCGCATGAGTCTGGCGGTGCGCATAGTATTACCTGCCAATCGCGCCTTTTTTGAACGCCTCGGTTATGTCATCACTGGCTACGAAAGCCACTCCGGCTACACTGAACCCACCTTCATGCACCTGATGAAACCGCTCTAAATAAAAATTCCTCCAGCACAGGTTAATAACCCTGCGCTGAAGGAACTTATAAACTTACACAATCACCATTTACCGGATCTATGCACCATGCGGGCTGTGTTCGGCCTCGTCATGGTCTTGATGATCGGCAACGTGTTCAAACGTGACCTTGAAACCAGCAGGCAGCGGCAGGCTGTCCAGATCAAGCTGCTTGATGTTCAACGCCGCGTCGTCAACTTCCATCATCGCATCCCGCAGGAAGCGGTCGGTAGACATATGCAGCAGGCTGTAAGGGAAGTGTGTCCGCAGCGCACCGATGTACACATCAAAATGCACATCCGGATAATGCGACCGCATATCTCCCAGAATACTGGCGACGCTGTGGTACAGATCACGATATTGATCTTCGATAATCTGGATCGTGCCTTCATTCCACTGGTTCAGCTCGATGATCTCCGCCGCCCGCTTGGCAAACGCCTTACCACGTTTGGGGTCTACATCAATGTGGATGATTTTCATCGGTAACCCACGCTTGAGGATGCTCTCGACGACAGCCACCGACAGCTTCGACCACGTATCACAGAAGTAAATAGCGACTTCCTTATGGATCAGCGGGTCAAAGATAACCGGCTTCTGCTCAAATTCTGGTGTCTCTTCCAGATGCAGGCGGGCTGCCGTCTCCTTATAGTGACGGTGAATCTGGAAGAACACCCATACCAGCGACGGAATCAACAGTACGATAAACCACGCTCCGCTGGTAAACTTGGTGACGATGAACACAATCATCACCACGAACGTCGAAATCGCGCCCACCACCGATGTAACCAGTTTGATTTTCCAATTGGGATCATAGCTGATTTTTGTTTCTAGACCCCATGCGAACTCACCCGCCTTGAGCTTGCCTGTCCGCCAGAAACGCCGCGACATACCCGTTTGGCTGATCGTGAACCCCAGAAACACACCGATGGCATACAATGGAATCAAGTTGGTCACAATTGCGCCGGTAATAATGACCAATGCGATGGCGCTAATCGACAGCGTCAGCACACCCCATGTAAACACCAACCGCCGACCACGATACGTCAGTTGGCGCGGCAGGAAACCGTCACCGCTGTGCAGCGCGGCCAATTGTGGGAAGTCCGCGAACGGTGTGTTGGCTGCCATAAATAGCACCGCGAACGCTCCGGCAATCGTCAGGATATAGGCAATGTGACCAATACCATGATCACCATAAATCGTACGGGCCAGTTGGCTGATTACAGTTTCTTCATGTGAAGGCACTGCATGAATGGCATTTGCCAATATAGTAATGCTCAAGAAGAATGTGATCAAAATCGTCGTCATGACGACCAGTGTCTTAGCTGCATTGTTCGCACGGGGTTGTTTAAACAACTGGGTATCGTTAGAAATCGCCTCGATGCCCGTCAGCGCCGTACAACCGGACGAGAACGCCCGCAGCAGCAGCAGCAAGGTAATCGGCTCCAGTGTATTGTGTTGGATAGCCTGAACATCCGTGACCGTTGGCAGTGTCCCGGATACCATCTTGATAAACCCGACAATCAGGGTCACACCCATTGTCAGCAAGAAGAAATACGTCGGTATCGAGAACAACCGCGCACTCTCCTTGACACCCCGCAGGTTGATGAACGTCATGAACAGGATGATGCCGACGGTTAGCTCGATTCGAAATGGTTCCAGTGCTGGTGCAACGCTGATGACGTTGGCAACGCCCGCGCTGATGCTCACCGCCACCGTCAAAATGTAATCAGTCAGCAGGGCTGCACCCGTCACCTGTGCCATTTCCTCGCCCAGATTTTCCTTCGCCACCCGGTAGCCACCACCCCCCGCCGGATTGGAGAATATCGTCTGCCGGTACGAAACCGTAACAATGCCAATCAACAGCGCAATCGCAATCGCTATCGGGATCGAAATCGCATTCCCTTGAAAGCCAATGATCGCAAACCCGCTGATAGCTGCCGTGTTGAGGATAATCAGAATTTCTTCGGTCGCGTAAGCAACAGAAGACATGGCATCACTGGCAAGCACCGCCAGCGCAATAAAATTAGGAGCCGTTTGATGAGCGATTTCAGAGGTACTCAGCCGTTTGCCAATGACGGTTTCTGCAAATCGTTCCCGAACATCACGTATGGTCATTTTCATTCCTTGAAGTTAGCGACAATTCATTCTAGGACAATGCCACCCTCATAGGGGTCAATAATCCGTCAAAGTTTTTTCGCCCCACATCAAGAAAATATCAAGATTGCCTTTTTTGCCCCTGATTCGTACTCACAACCTCAAATAAGAATCAAAATCCTCTCGATTGCTGACCCTCAGCGTTTATGATTTATTGATGGGGCAATCAATACACGCTTGAGCTAATATTCGACATACAAATAAAAGAGGCTATCCGTAGATAACCTCATAAACGTAACGCTCTAGTCTTGGCGATTTGCTTTTAACGCTACTTCCCGCCGTACCAGAACCCGCGCTGCCAATTATGTTCCCGCAGCTTCAACATCATCGCCTCGGATAACGGCGCGAGATCCGAAACCGCTGTGTTCGCTGCCGCCTGCACAATATTCCGTATGCCCGGAATCACGGTACTCACCGCCGGATGCATCAGCGCGAACTTGATCGCCACCTGTGCCAGAGTCAATCCGCTGCCACTGATGTCGGCCTTAATCTTATCGACCCGCCCGATGACCCGTTCCAGCCGGTCACCTGCGAAATAATTGCTGCGGAAATCATCGGCGGCAAATGTAGTCTCCGGCGTGAACTTCCCTGTCAGCGCCCCCTCGTCAAACACCACCCGCACGATGATGCCCACGTTCATCTCCTGCGCCACCGGCAGCAGTTCCGCCGCTGGTTCCTGCTCAAAAATATTGTAAATCACCTGCACCGTATCAATCCAACCGCCGCGCATCAGGTCGATCACTGAATTTTGATCCTGCTCCGGTGTCGATACCCCGATTGCCCGAATCTTGCCCTCGGCTTGCAGCTTCCGCAGCACCTCAAACGGGCGCGGATTGCGGTTCCATGCCCGTGTCCACGTATGCAGTTGCAGCACATCAAGGCAGTCCGTTTGCAAATTACGCAGCCGTTCCTCGACATTTTCCCGCAGATACTTTTCGGGATAGCGCTCGTCCATATCGTCATATGGGCTGGGCGGCCAATTGCCCGGCAGCGGCGGAGTCTTGGTCGCCACCACCACTTTTTCGGAGCGCGTCTTTAACACCTCCCCGATGATCCGCTCGCTCTTGCCGTCGCCATAACCCGCCGCTGTGTCGATAAAATTAACACCCAGATCCAGCGCCTTGTGCAGTGCCGCCACCGAATCCTGCTCATTCTGCGCACCCCAACTGCCGCCGATGGCCCACGCGCCGAAGCCAATCTCCGACACATCCATCCCGCTTTTTCCCAATTTACGATATTGCATAATCTTTAGTCCCCGCCAAAATATTGATCTGCTCTGATTATAACGCCCTGATATATTCCTTTGCTGACCAATCAACTACTGCACCCCAGTAATTGAGGGGAGACAATATAATAGTTTTTACTGTAAATTATATTTAACTGATATTAGGGAGCTAATATGTCTGAAATCTACGATCCACGTTTTGACCCACTTCCAACAAATCCCGTTGAATATACTCATCGTCTTGCTCATGATCTCGCGTGGGGTGTACATAATAGGAAATGGAAGGATTCATTTTATTTACAGATTGACTGGAATGAAGATTGGCGTTTTTCTGCCGAAAATGGTGAAGACAATGATAAACCATTATTTGAGTACCTAGAAAAGTTTTGGGGTAAGCAATTACCTAATCCCAAAATGCTCACTAGATATGGATATTTGAATGAGACAGGAAAACGTGGCACAGGGATTGAATATTGGTTGACTGAATCTGCACTAAAATTGCCTGAGCAAAAGACACCTGTACCAATCTTTATCTCATACTCGCGCAGTCAGAGTAGCGCTTTAGCATTATTATTGGTGGCACGTTTTAAAGAACACAATATGTCTCCGTTTTTAGATATGCACCCAGATCGGGAAGACTTGCCATTAGGTAGCAATTGGGAGACACAAATCAAGACGCAAATCCAAAACTCAGATTCATTTATTGTGTTAATTGGGCCACAAACTCTAAAAAGTGAAAATGTAATCAAAGAATTAAATTGGGCTAGAGAATTTGAGAGGAAGATTATTCCAATGTGGCACAATATAAATGTGCCGCCGCAGTTTTCAGACAGCTTGAGCGAAGAACTAAAAGCAATTACCGATAGTAAACAAGGTGTCATCGTTGAAGCTGAGAATCCCAAACAATACAACGCCGCCTTAGATCAATTGCTGGCTCATTTCAGCATAGCCCCATAGAAATTATAATAATGAAAGTGCTGCCATCGACAAAAAACTCGCTATCTATGCATCGAAGTCCCTTTAGCGGACTTGTCTTCTGGTTAGCTGGGTGGTTTTAACCCCCGGCGGCACAAACCGCACACCGCATCCAACAATCTCCTGCCTTGATCTTGGCGCTCTCTTCCCCCTTGGCGCTCTTGGCGATTGGTTTTCATCTCCTCTAAGTCACAAAAAAAGACCCGCATCATTAATGAGCAGGTCTTTCCATCAATAGAAGTCGAGTGATGCGTTAACCGCGTCTGATTGCACGCAGAACAGCCAGCAGAACCACCGCCCCAATCACCGCCGTCACAATGCTGGCGATATTGAATCCGGTTACACCGCCGCCCACCCCCAGCAAGCCCAGCAGCCAACCACCGATGAAACCGCCGAGGATACCGACAATAATATCGGTAATCAGACCCATCGGGGCCTTCATCACCTTACCCGCCAGCCAACCCGCAATCGCTCCTACAACAATCCAGGCAATTAAACTTGCACCATCCATAATGTTGATCCTTTAACGAATATTTTTCTCAACAACTTTCTCATTTCAATGGGGAGAATGAGGCGCAATGAAGTATATTTGTTCTATCCCAATAACTAATAGTATCCCCTTTTATCGCAGATTACCACAAATTGGCAGCTTGCCCACGCGTTAATTAGCGCTCAATCTTGATTATCATCCCTCCGTTTGAATCTACAAACCTGCTCTACCGAATTCCAACCATTCACCAACCGCCTTAACAATCCTGCTCCCTCAGAATGGTTAGTGCCGACCTCGCTTAAGAGTTACCAAATGTCCGACCAAATGGTCACCCTTAAGCGCGTCATATCGAATATCATGTCTTTGGGGCTTGTAGAGGTTTGTACGGTCGTAGATGCCGCTGACAAGCCCTCCCTGTATGTTGCCCCCACGCACCTTAACATCGCACCCGCGCACCACTCGGCTCATCAAGTCTCCTTTCGGAGGCTTTACTCCTTTGCCAGCCGGTTTATCCGCTGGTCATTCCCATGACACGAAACCACTTGTCGCAACAGCATCAACAGCATCAACAGCATTACTTCTCCCTCAAACACCTGCACAAACCATGATTAACAGTTACAACTTTTGCAATATTTACAACTTTACTGCCATAAAAATGACCTTGTGTCACCACCGACATTACCGACACAAAAAACGATCTCGACTTGTATTTGACTGTAGACTGACGACTAATGACTGACGACTACCTTTACTTCTCAATCGTCCCGATCACCTGCCACCCATCACCATTCACCGTCGGATACTGCTGCCCGTCATAATACGTATACAGCTTAACCGCCACCGTATATGTACCCGGCGGTAATTTGATCCCCTCGCCCTCAGGGAGAGGGGCTTGGGGTGAGGGAAGTTCAAGGCTGTGCGGATCAAACACCACCTCACCCGCCTGCCAGCCCGTCGTCGGGCGCTCATTCATAAACGGGAAGTCATCCTTCTGTGCCACCAACTGCCCCGCCGCATCCAACACAAACACCGACACGCTGTAATCTTTGTCCAGCGCTTTATCGGCTGACCACCACAAATCCACCCGCATCTCGTCAGCGTGAATCTGGAACTGGCGCAGGCGCATCCCGTTTGTGTAATCGACCACTGGCTCCGGCTGCATCACATCAAAACGGTACACATTCAGCGCGTTCGTCCCCCAATAAGTCGTCATCAACGCCGTTTGGACGTGTCCGGTCTGCTGAAGGAAATCAAACCCCGACTCATCAGGACTCCAGTGGGTGAACCACACTGTCTTGTGCTGGTTGAGCAGATCAATCACGCCGTTGGGATAGGTGTCCTGCTCAAACTGCCGCCACATCCGCAGGGATTTGACCACTGTATCGGGGGGCATATCGTGATCGGTGTAGTAATAAAGAACCGTGTCGTCGTAGTAAATCTCCATCAAGCCCATGTCACCCGGCTCGGCGTAGCGTCCCATATCCGCGCCGACTTTATCCCACGGTGCTTTGGGATAATAATCGTCCACGCTCGTCACCGAATACACCAGAATCACCAGCACTAAAAATAGGCGTGCTTGGGCGCTGAAGCGGGTTAATCCGAGGGCAATGAGCAGGGCAATCGCTGGAGAAATCAACATCACCCGCCGTGGTGAAAGGATGCTGAACCACTCGTTCGCCACAAAGCTAATAATCAGTGTCAGTGCAATCCACACCACCAGAAAAAATGCCCTGTCGGCAGTCAGCCACTGACGGCTAGCTTCTAGTTCTTGAATGGAAATTAGCTCCCCTCCTTGCTTGCGGAGAGGGGCTGGGGGTGGGGTTTCTTGACTGACGACTCCCAACCCCATTAATCCCAGCATCAAGGGCCACATGCGCCCCAGAAACTTATAGGTCAGTTCCACAAACGTATCCCATGTTGAGGGAAGGGTGGAATTCACACCTTGATCGTTATCAAACTGCCCGTAGCCGTAGCCGATGAACCACGGCAGGAAGAACACGCCCGACAATGCCAGCCAGCCAATCGCCGTCAACCGCACCCGTCCGCGCAGGAATACCAGCGCGTGTAGTCCCTCGAACAGCATGATAAACGCGCCCTGATAATTGGTGTGCAAGATCGCCACATTCGCCACCAGCCATAACACACCGCGCCCTGTCGTCGGCTTCTTCAACCAGCGCAGGTAGAAAATCACGCTCAGGATAACAAACAACGTCCGCAGGGTATAAAAGCGTATTTCCTGCCCCAGATCAATATCGGGGTCGGAAAGCGCCAACAGTAAAGCCGCCGCTATCGGCACAAACCAGTAGGCTTTCTCTAACCACTCTGATCCATCTTGTGCTGAGGGCGAACGGTTTGGGGTGAGGCCATTTGATAAGAACACCCGCGCCAACGGAACCATCAGCGCCACACTCAGGACACCCACCAGCGCCGCGAAGTAACGCATCGCCAGAATCGAGTCACCCGTCAGTCCCACCCATGCCTGCAACATCAGGTAATACAAAGGCGGGTGATGGTCACGGGCGGCTAACCCGTCGATTAGGCTGGTTTGCCCATTGAAATGAAACAGATTGAAAGTGGTTGTGCCTTCATCCGTCCAGATCGGACGTTGGATGATGTGGTAAATACGGAAGGCCGCTGCCAGCAAAAGCACAGCCGTTAAAATCGCAATAAAGGTGTATTGGGCGCGTTGGCGCGTGGTCAAAGGTGTCATAGTGGGCGGATTATGCATCAGGGGAATTGCGAACGCTAGAGGCGATGGAACGATGAGTAGGGCTTACCGTTGGCAAGCCCTACTCATTTCACTACTCAGAAATTAACCAGCCAGCAAAGCGGCGGTTTGTGCCAAACGGCTGGCATAACCCCATTCGTTGTCGTACCACGCGGCAACCGACACCAGATTATCATTCATCACCTGAATCAACGGCAGGTCAATGATTGACGAGTGTGAGTCGCCAACGATCCGTGACGATGCCCATTCGCCGGTCAGCACATCCATGACACCCTTGAGTGCGGGGGTCGCGGCTGCGGCTTGGAAAGCGGCCTTCACTTCTTCAGCGTTGGTCTTCTTGCCCAGAACAGCCGTCACCTCGGCAATGCTACCGGTACGGGTCGGCACACGGTAAGCCTTACCGGTGATTTTGAGGTCTTTCCAGATGAACAGCAGCGCCTTGGCAGCACCCGATGACGACGGGATAATGTTTTCGACGGCTGCCCACGAGTCACGGCGATCTTTCATCGGCTGGTCAGTCAGCGCCTGCGTGTTGGTGTAGGCGTGAATGGTCGAGAAGAACGCTGATTCAATACCGAAGCTCTCCAACAAGACCTTGACCACTGGCGCGAGCGCGTTGGTGGTGCAGCTCGCCATGCTGACGATCTTGTGCTTGTCGGGGTCATAGGTGTTCATGTTGATGCCGGGCAGCAGTACCGCATCGCAATCATCTTTTGTTTTGCTGGCGGCGCTGATGAGGACGCGCTTGGCACCACGGTCAATGTGGGCCTGTGCGCCAGCGCGGACAGTCGCGCGTCCGGTGCAGTCAATGACCAGATCCACACCCAGCTTGCCCCAATCAGGGATTTCTTTGCTAGAGTCGATGTAAAGAATATCGCGTCCACCAATCTTGAAGCCCTTTTCTGTGGCTTCGACGGGTTCATGCCACCGTCCGTAATTGCTGTCGGCTTCAAAAACCGCCGCAAAAGTTGGGATGTCGCGGATGTCCGAAATTGAAACGGGTGTCCACAGGTTAGTCTTCAGCGCCACCTTCAACGCCGAACGACCAATGCGCCCGAAACCGTGAATTGCAACTTTACCCATTATGATCTCCTGTTGTCTGTTTTGTTTCTACAGGAGGATAACACCATTCGTGCTCAGTAGGTATACCTAAGACACGCGAAAGCCCAAAATTGAGTAATTTTGCTGACAACTGTTACTAATCGGAGTATTCCGAAAGTCACCTCACTTTCGTCTAGCGACAAGTCGTTCATGCGCCGTTAATACTATAACCCCAGCGTCGGTGCGCCGTTAATCGCTCCTGCCACCCAGCCGATGACCCCATCCGCCGTTTGCACCTGCCACCAACGCGCCCCGTCCGCATCCACCGGCCCTGCCAGAATGACCACATATTCCCCCGTTAGCAACGGAAAATTGCGGGCAATCGCGTTGTTAATCCCCGGCGCGACGCGGATATTGAGTTCTTGCACATAAACCCGTAGCTGCGTACCGGGTGGGTATTCGCTGCCTTCGACGATGCCCTCCGGCAGTTGACCGGATGCGTCCGGCTGACCCACAGGCGCAACCCCCACCGGAGCAATACCCCCGCCGCCATCATTCCCCTGTGGCAGATCACCACTCACCCAGTTGATGGCTCTCGCTCCCGCCACCTGCCCGCTAATTTCCCGCACCTCACCGTTAACATTCGCCACGAACTGCCGCCCGTTGGCTTGCACGAACACCGCCCGCCCGTCAGGACTCCACTCGACGCGGTTCGGGAAACCGTCGCCAATCGTCCCCGTCAGCGCCTGCCCGTTCATGTTATAAATCCGCAGCGGTTCACGCGGGCCATTACGGTCGCCCGGTGCGCCCAGCGCGAAAACATTGCCGTCGCGTGATTGGTGGGCAAACCCCATCCACAAACCGTTGGCTTCGGCATCATAAACCAGTTCAGAGAATGAACCGTCGCGGTTAATCCAACCCACGAACTCATGCCCATCCACCGACCGTCCGCTGACCAGAATCCGGCTGCCATCCACCGACCATGAGCCGTAATCGTAGCGGAATACGGGTGGACGGGTGATGCGGTAATTCGGGTCATTAACCGCACTCACCAGTACCAGACCACTGCGCCCTTCTTGTGGCAAATTCAACCCCACCAATACCGCGTCACTGTTTGGCGACCATAACAGCGACTTGCTCTCCCATTTATCCGGATCATACGGATTGGTGACAAGGCTGCAACCCGGTACATCTAATGGCAGGCAGTCTACCAACAACTGCACCGGCGGGAACTGCCCCGGTTGATAAAACCATACACCGTCGTTCCCCGTTTTCTTTCCAGCGACGATGAAGGCCACGAAGCGACCATCCGGCGACCATTTGGCTGCCGGAACGAAAGCGTTGTTCTCATCCCGCGTCAGCGCCACGAACTGCGAAAAAGGCGATATATCCGGCCTGTTCGCACCCGCACCGTTCAAGCCGGTGATGTACATATTCCCGCTGCTGTCGGTGGTCACATACAGGTTGGGGTCAACCGGATTACGCTCGAATAACACCGTGTCGTTCAGCAGGCTGAAACCACCGCCCGTCACCCCGCCGGATGTTGTTAGGCCAAAGACACGGTTTTCCACATTGGGTGGTGTGAAGCCGACCGGAGCAATCGGTAATGCTGTCACCACTCCCGGCAAGGTCACGATCAGCGCGACGGTCGGTTGGGCAGTGGGCGACGATAAAACTTCCTGCGGTGTGATTTCAGCAGGCAGCGGCGTGACCAACGGTGGCTCGACAATCGGTGCTTGAGCGGTGATGTAGGTCGGTGTTGCATCCAAGGTCGGCGCTAAGGCCACCTCATCAGCGGGAGTTGCGGTGGGCACTTCACCTACAGGCGCGATGGATGGTGTAAAGGCTGCCAATTCTTCGGGCGATAAAGTGCGGGTGGCAGTCGGCAGCGGTCGCGGTGTGATGCTGGGTGTAAAAGTTAGGGTAGCCTTGGGCGCGTTGGTGAATGTCGCCGTCGGGCTGGGGGTGACGGTGGGCGTGTCACTTGGAATCAGTGGCAGGGGTGTCGGGCTGGGTACGGGTGTTTCGCTGGGTGGCAGCGTTGCGGTCGCCGTTGGCAATGGGGTATTAGTGGCGGTGTTGGTCGGCGTAAAGCTGGATGTCGCCGTGGGTGCGTTGGTGAGCGTCACGGTTGGCGTAAGCGTTGCGGTGAAGGTTGAAGTCGGCGTATGGGTCAGCGTCAAGGTGGATGTGAAGCTGGGTGTCGCGCTGGGCTGATCGGTACGGGTGACCGTCGGTGTATGGGTATCGCTCGGCAGCACAAAAAAAGTAGCCGTAAGCGATGACGTGGCACTGGGGGTGCTGGTCGCTAGCTGTGCCACTATTGTCGGTTGGGGGGTGTTGGATACCAGCAGCGTAGGGCTGGGCGTGCGGGTAGGCGCAATCGTGGGTGTCACTTCCGGCACCGACAGGTTGCAGGCTGCCAGCAGCAGAGCCAGCAAGATCACGCTTCGCCGTATCACATTAATATCCCCCGTGTGCCTACTCTACCCCTGATTATAGACACAGTGGCGGATGTGTGCGATGGACGTATGGCCTACGCTTAGGCGACGGGATAGAATCGGTGACTAGTGATTTGGTCATTTAGGAGTTATTTATGCGCCCTGCTCTTATTCCACTGGAACAGGTTCAACAATTAACGCTGGCTTACCGCGTCAGCATCCCGGACGGTTACCGCGACAAAATGGGGCACATGAACATGCGCTATTATCTAGAAGTTTATGATGATGCTGGAGATGAGTTGTTTGAAACGTTTGGCCTGAGTGCGGCATTTTATCGTGAGCAAGGCAGCGGAGGCTTTGACCTTGAACACCACATCCACTACCTGAATGAAGTCCATATTGGGGACAACGTAACGATTTATGCCCGCTTATTAAACCGTTCGGCCAAGCGCCTGCATTACATGATGTTCATGGTTAACGAGTCGCGGCAACTGCTGGCTTCGACCTTTGAGTGCGTCAACTCGTATGCCGATCTGACTGTGCGCCGTACCGCCCCTTATCCGGAAGCCATCGCCGCACAGTTGGATGCTATCCTCAGCAGCCATCAAAAGTTGACGTGGGATGCGCCGATCAGCGGCGTGATGAGCAGTTAGCGGTCTGGTTCATCAGCGCGTATAGCTGCCATCGTTGAAAATCCCGCTGGGATGACAACCGCGATTGGCGGATGCAGCCTGCTTCTCCAAAGCCACGAACTCATCATAGTGGGCGTGATCCGGCTCATAGACCACGGCTTCGGCGTAGCCCTGTTCCACCAGTGCCCGATTAACAAATAGATCCCCCACATAGACGTAGCGCAGCAGGCGGTCATATTGATCGCGGTCGCTTTTGTCTTTGACCAGCCGCACCGTTTTGCCCTCTACGAAAATGCTGTTGGCCTGTGTCGCTTCACGGTAACAAACCTGATCGCTCTCCGGTGTGTTCATGCCGATATAGCGCACCCGTTCGCGTAGGCCGTCCGGAAAGCGCACGTCAATCGTGTCGCCGTCGATGATGCGCACGACCTGCGCCGTATCCCCGCCCTGATCTACCGATCCGCCGGGGCTGCCGCCATTATCAGTAAGCGGCGGTGAGTTGGGGTCGAAGCCGAAAGTACATCCCGCCAGCGCATACAGCAGCATGATGCCGATGCCGAATATCAGCAGACGAGCGAGAATGTTGTGATTTTGGGAGGTGGTTTGGGTGATCATAAATGTAGTGTACAGCCACCATTTATAAGTTACAAGCGCCTGAAAATCCACGCACTTTGCAGCGTGGGTGAAACGCTTTATACTCTCCGTAGCAGCTCCCTATGTTCGATCTATAGCGTTTAAGCACAACCATGAACATCATCATTGCCTCGACCAACCCTGTCAAAATCCAATCGACGCTCGTCGGCTTTCAAGAGATGTTTCCAGCGGAAACCTTCACCGCGCAGGGCATCGGTGTCGCATCGGGCGTGAGTGACCAACCGATGAGTGATGACGAAACCTTGCAAGGCGCATTGAACCGTGCCGCCAATGCCCGCGTCCGTCTGCCTGATGCTGATTATTGGGTGGGTATCGAGGGTGGCTGTGAAGAAAAACACGGCGAACTCTGGACATATGCGTGGGTGGTTGTTCTCGGCATCGACTCACTCCCTCGCCTAGACGAAAGTGGTGCGGCTTTAAAAACAGGCAAAGCCCGAACCGGCGCATTCATGCTGCCACAGGAAGTCGCCAACCTCGTCCGCACCGGTGTCGAACTTGGTATAGCCGATGACCAGATATTCGGGCGTTCTAACTCCAAACAGAATAACGGCGCGGTGGGTTTGTTGACAGGTGATTTGATCGACCGTCAACGCTACTACGAACATGCTGTCGTGTTAGCGTTGATCCCCTTCAAGAACACGAGCTTGCGCTGGGCGAAGTAAAGACTTACGCCATCAGCGCAGTCACCTGCATATTTGATGTAAGGATTTTTGTGGGTGTTACTAAATCAACTTGAGGATGACGCTGATCAGAAAGTTTGCTCCATAACCGTGCAGGGCATAAGCAGTTTTACGTCTAAAATTCCCTTTGAACGTGGACAATCCTAGCATATTTCTATCCATAAACTCCATTTGCGATGAAAGACTAAAATCATTCTCCAATAGTTTCAATACTTTTGTTGATTAAGAATTCAGGTTAATTTGTAAATCGTAATAGCCTCAACGAATGTGGCGCGACGTATTCATCTGTAAAAATCTCCACACCATATAATGTTCAGCCGCTTCTGAGATTTTCCCTTATCCGCCGCTACCCAATACCGAACGGGTGTTGTATACTGTTGGGAAATAATTTGGGATAACGCAGCCTACAGGAGCCACCTGTCTAATGAAAACAAGCGTTTTACAAGATAAACTTGCCAAAGGGTTGAGTATTGTCGCCCGTGCTGTTGAAAACCGTCCCACACTACCCGTACTCGGCAATATTCTACTTGCTACCGAAGATGCCCGCGTCAAACTAGCCGCTACCAACCTCGAAATGAGCATCACCACATGGATTGGTGCCAAGGTCGAAAAAGAAGGGGCGATCACGCTGCCTGCCAAGACGCTGGCTGATCTTGTGAATAACCTCTCGCCGGAACGGGTTGACCTGACACTAGATGCAGCTACACTCACGGTCAACGTGCGCTGCGGAGCAACCGTTTCAAATGTTAAAGGTATTGATGCAGCTGAATTCCCCGTCATCCCCAGTGGTGGCGAGGCTGATATTACGCTTCCCGGCAAAACCCTCAAGGAAATGATTAACCAGACGGTTTTCGCTGCCGCTAAGGAAGATAACCGCCCGATTCTGACGGGTGTGCTCATGCAGTTGGATGGCAATGTGATGACCATGGCCTCGGCAGATGGTTACCGCCTCGCTGTCCGTACCACCGATATAGATCAAACTTTCGCCAAGCGAGTTGATCTGGTTATACCAGCCAAGGCGCTGACCGAAGTTGGGCGCGTCATCGGTGAAGATGATGATGTGGTCACGATTACGCTGCCTAAAGAACGGGACATCGTCTTGTTCCATATGAAGCACACCGACATCGCCACGCAACTACTCGAAGGTAAGTTCCCAGATTTCGCGGCAATCATCCCGCGCAGCTACGTCACATCTTCCGTGATGTACACCAGTGATCTGCTAGCGGCCTGCAAGCGTGCTGAAATTTTCGCCCGCGACTCGGCCTACAGCGCCAAGCTGTATGTCAAGCCTGCGCCCGGTCCCGGTGAACCGGGCGCGGTCACCATCGTCGGCATGAGTGCCGAACGCGGTGATAACGAAGGTATGCTGGATGCCTCGGTCGAAGGTGAAGCCCTGAACATTTCCTTCAACATCCGTTATCTGATCGATGTACTGAACGTCATTGATGACGAGCGGGTGGTGCTGGAAAGCAACGGCGCGGCTAATCCCGGTGTCATCCGTCCGGAAAACCGCGACGATTTTGTGAGCGTCATCATGCCGATGCAGGTCACGCGCTAAACTACGCTACTTTAATCTTGACCACAAAGGGGTTTGCCAATGGCAGACCCCTTTTTTATCCCAAGTTTTATCGCAAGTCTTAAATAAATATTGATATTCTTAACGTTTATATCCCAAATTTTGTGGATGGGGATGGCACTTTGTTGGGTTAAGTAGGATAAGGATGCTTGTTTGCGCCACAAGTCATCCCTATCGCGAACTGCGCGTTTACAAACCCAATAACAAATCAATCTGTGCCAGATTTTGGCCCAACGCGTGTAAGAAACGCGCAGCGGGCGCACCATCAACTATTTGATGATTGACGGTCAGGGATAGGGTGATGTGCGGGATAAATTGAACCGATTCGTCCATTTCAACCGGTTTAAGCTGGATACTGCCCACACCCAGAATAGCGACCTGCGGGGTATTGAGCAGCGGCGTGAAGCTTTCGATACCCAAACTGCCGAGGTTGGTAACGGTGAATGTGCCGCCTTTCAGTTCATTGGGTATGATGCGCCCATCGGTACAGGCGGTTGCTAAACGATGCGCTTCATCTGCCAGCGCCTTCAAGCTGCGCGTTTCTGCCCCTCGGATCACAGGTACGAGCAGACCGCGCTCCGTATCAACTGCCACGCCTAAATGAACCGCCTTGTAACGGTGGATAGCATCTTCGATAAACAGGCTGTTCAACTCCGGGAAGCGTAGTAACGTGCGCGATACCGCAAACAGCACCAGATCATTCAGCGTGATATTCTGTAAACCCATTTCCGCTGGGCTGGCCTTGAGCCGTTGACGATACGTTCTTAGCGCCCGTGCATCAGCCGACGCGTGCAATGTAAGCTGTGCTGTCGTCTGTACTGACTCCAACATCCGTGCGGCGATGATCTTTCGTGTTCCCTTCAGCGGGATAATCTCTACCGCA
>JBBSBS010000018.1:0-35029 GCA_038251045.1 Aggregatilineales bacterium
ACCGCCGACGCTCGACTTTTGGCTCCACTTCCGGGTTCGCTTTGCGCTCTTCTAACATGCACTTTATCCCTGTTCTCCGCCCTTCATTTCTTTACTATACTTTGAAGGTGAAGTTGTTTCATCCATTATGGCACACAGGGAGGCTATTCAATTACTACGTGCCCTTGCACAACTTAGAAACATAACTAGCCTAATCAAGATCCCAAACATGCAAATTCAACAATATTGCATCAAAATGAAAAATAGTCCCGGCTTCATCAAATGGTTTGTCTCAGTTGTACAAACTGGAATTCGACCCGAAGAAGCATTAGACAAAAATGATATTTTCCTAGATTTTTGTATGTCAAATGTATATGGTTTCCTATCTGAAAAAAGCAAAAAAGTCCTTGATGTTATGTTAGTTGTTCCAGGCACACATAGTCAGGCTGAATTGGCGTTTCTAAGTGAAATGGACGCATTTGATCTTCAACCGGCTCTTCAGCAACTTCTTGCAACACCTATGATTCTCATGTCAACACGTCCAAGAGGCTCGTCATTTACTTCAGACTATACTTTAGCAGATTTACCGAGAGATTATTTATCAAGTAGACATGCACCTTCAACTGAACAAGCTAAATCAATAACAAAAAAACGAAGACAATTAGTTGCAGAAGAAGAGGACGAGGCTCGAAGAGAACAAACTTTTCGTTTTTATTCTCCTTTTCGAATATCAAGGCGAACAAATAGCGATCTTATTGTAGCTAAATTTCTCAAGAATGCCTTGTCCGGCGCATATGATAGAGATTTTGAATATGCTGAAAAACAACTCACAATGGCACGTAGTTTAGCTCCGGAATATTTCGAAGTACATCGTGTTGAAGCTTGGATAAAGGTTAAGCAGAGAAATATACCAGCTGCGCAATTGGCATATGAAGCTGCTATTGAATTGGAACCACGTCATGCTCCGTTGCTGTATTGGTATGCAGATTTCCTTTTAAGATACTTGGATGATAGTAAACGTGCTCTTGGCTATTATGAGAAAGCATCACAAATAGATCCAAATTCCATTGACATTCAAATCGGTATGGCGCGATCCCAAATTTATGTGATGAATCTTGACGTTGCACAAACGACTCTTACAAATCTACTTGAGAAATATAAACTTTCGGAGATGGAAACAGTAAAGGTTTACGACTTATACATACAAACATTTCAGCGTCAAGCAGATCATAGCTCGAGAGAAGGGGATTTCTCCCAAGCCTTGAAATACGTGGACGAGCTTAGATCTGCATTAGCCACCTTCTCTAAACGGCTTATAGATACAGAAATGATGATTAAAATTAGAAAGACATTGCCGACATTACAAACATGTAGAGCCCATGCCGAAAATGCAGAACAATACGAGATCGCAACGAAATTACTAGAGTGGGTAAATAATATCGAAGATAGCTTAAATTTATCTTCACGCGAAGGTCGGAAGGATGTTGGTCACATAGAAAGGATTCATGCAGGATATGGAATAATTAAAGCCGAAGACGGAGCGAAATATAGATTTAATCGCGGAGATCTTTTTGATAGTGCAGAATGGCAATCCCTAAAAGTAGGCTATACCGTTAGATTTTCGTTGTTTAAATCAGGTAGTGAATTACAAGCAGTAGGTATAAGGATTGACGAGACTGAGTAACAATATTACTTTCTTTTGGAAAAGCAAAACGACATTGGGATATGTTGGGATTGGCTTTTTTGTTCGATTTGAGTATAACAAGAATCATATGAAGTTAATGTTAAACAAGAGCACATCCCATGATTGAGCAAAAGGGTTTATTCGTCGCAATTGCGGGCAACATCGGCGCAGGAAAAAGCACGCTGACCGGAATGTTGAGCGATGCGTTTGGCTGGGAACCGTTTTATGAGGCCAACGCCGAGAACCCTTATCTGGCTGACTTCTACAAGGATATGGAGCGCTGGAGTTTTCATTCGCAGGTGTTCTTTCTGGGCAAGCGTTTGGAACATCATCATCAGTTGATTCAGCATCCGGGAAGCGTTGTGCAAGACCGGACGGTCTACGAGGACGCGGAAATCTTCGCCCGTAACCTGTACGAGCAAGGCAATATGTCGGCGCGGGACTATGATGCCTACCGCCGTTTGTATGAGGCGATCAGCGCGTTCCTGCCCCCACCCGACTTGATGATCTACCTCGAAGCAAATGTGGACACGCTGATGACCCATATCACGCGGCGCGGACGCGATTATGAACGCACTATGTCACCTGAATACTTGGCGCGGCTCAACCGGCTTTATAATGAGTGGATTGGACGCTGGACGGCCTGCGAAGTACTGCGTGTAAAAATCGACGGCACGGACTTTCAGCACAATGGTGATGACTTCGCCCATATACAGGATGCGGTCAATAATCATCTCTTTATGAATTCTGGCTGAAAACTTAAGCCATCTCTATGGACACAACTTACAAATCATGCTAGACTCATAAAAGTGTATTTATATGATTCATCTGATGAATAGCGTGAATTGTGGCTGATATACGGCTCGACTCTGATTTACTCAACTACATCATCCAAAATGGTTACAAACCGGGCGACCGGTTGCCAACCATTAGCGAACTGCAAGATCCGGAAAATTTGGGCATCAGCGTCAGTAAAGTGCGTGAGCAGCTTGAAGTTGCGCGGGCGCTGGGACTGGTTGATGTGCGCTCCAAGACCGGAACGCGGTTAAAAGACTATAGTTTCGCCCCGGCGGTGCAGCTCAGTCTTTTCTTTGCACTGGCGACGGATTTACGCTACTTCGAGCTTTTCAGTGAACTGCGGACTCACATTGAGATGGCATTCTGGCACGAAGCCTGTTCGCTGCTCACAGAAGCAGATAAGGTAGAGCTACGTGGGTATGTCGACGCAGCACGCGCAAAACTCCATGACACGCGCGTCCGCATTCCGTTTGAAGAACATCGTGCTTTTCACCTCACTATATTCAGACATCTAGATAACCCTTTTGTCGTCGGCCTGCTGGAAGCCTACTGGGATGCATACGAGGCGGTTGAACTGAACCGCTATGCCGAGTACGGTTATCACACTCAGGTTTGGGACTTTCATGAGCGCATCCTTGACGCGATTTGTGCGGGTGACTACAACGCAGCACAGGAAGCATTCATGAATCACACCCGTTTACTGCACCACCAACCACGGATGCAGGACATGGAACACGGGGTCGAAATTATTGAGTCAAAAGTCACCGAATAGGCCGAAAGGCGCTGGACGCAGAGCAACTGCGAAAAGGAAGCATTTATGGTTTTAGATGTACAGACTTCAACAGAGGCAAAGTACGAAGGTCAAACGATTGTCAATGATTTTTCATTGACCGCCGCGACCAAGAATGGAACGGGCAGCCAAACTTCTAACAATGTGCTGGTATTGTCCTTGTTTAAGATGGGCATTCCGGTCAATGGTAAGAACCTGTTCCCTTCGAATATCAAGGGTTTACCGACGTGGTATACCATCCGAGCAAGCAAAGACGGATACATCGCACGCCAAAATACGGCAGCGATTACCATTGCGCTGAACGTGGATACAGCAGCAGAAGATGTTCAGAAAGTCCCTGCGGGCGGGGTTTGTATCCTGCCAAAGGAATGGAGCTGGACAAAGAGCCGTAACGACATCATTTATTATGAAATTCCGGTTGACACGATGGTCAAAGAAGCCGGAATTAACGCCGATTTACGCGAACGTGTCGCCAATATGGTATATGTAGGCGCGGTGGCACAACTTTTCAGCATTCCGCTGGACATTGTGTGGCAGGCGCTGGTGACTAATTTTAGCGGTAAAGAAAAGCCCGCTAAACTTAACTTCGACATGGTCACGAAGGCTTACGAATGGACAGCAGCCAATATCGTTAAGCAGGATCCATACAAGTATGAAACGATCCCCGGCGGCAACCCGAATAAAATCATCATCACCGGCAATGAAGCAGCCGGTTTAGGCGGATTGTTCGGTGGTGTACAGGTCGTCGCATGGTATCCAATTACCCCATCGACCAGCCTCGTAGACGCGATGTTTGACCATCAAGAACTACGGCAAGATCCTGAAACCGGCGCGAACACAGTCGCCATCATGCAGGCTGAAGATGAAATCGCCGCTATCGGTACGATCATCGGTGCAGGTTGGGCAGGCGCTCGTTCAATGACTGCCACCAGCGGACCCGGCATCAGCTTGATGGCAGAGTTCACAGGGTTAGCTTACTTTGCTGAAATCCCCTGTGTGATCTGGGATGTGACGCGCATCGGGCCGAGTACCGGTTTGCCAACACGTACCAGCCAAGGCGACCTGCTATTTATCCACTTCTTGAGTCACGGTGACACCCGACAGGTCACTCTGCTGCCGGGAAGTGTAGCGGAATGCTTCGAGTTTGGTTGGAGTGCATTGGATTATGCCGAGCAACTCCAAACACCGGTGTTTGTGATGAGCGACCTCGACATTGGGATGAACAACTGGATGAGCGACCCCTTCACTTATCCGGATGATGATTTGAATCGCGGTAAAATCCTCAACGTTGAGGAACTGACCGAATTCATCAAGGAAAAAGGTGAATGGTACCGCTATAAGGATTTCGATGGTGATGGTATCCCCTACCGGACTGTACCGGGAACCAATCATCCACGAGCGGGATATTTCACACGCGGGACGGGACATAACGAGCGGGCTGGCTACAGCGAACGCAGTGAAGACTGGGTTGCAAATCTATCCCGTATTCACAAGAAAATTGACGGTTCGCGGAAAACACTGCCGCAGCCTATCATCATCAATGGCAAAAACAGTAAGATTGGTATCCTGTCTTTCGGTTCTAATGATCCGGCAATTCTGGAAGCCCGTGACCGATTTACGGCTGAAGGCATCGAGACTGATTACATGCGTATCCGTGCGCTGCCGCTGGCACAAAGCGTCCACGACTTCATTCATTCACATGAGCATGTATACGTCATCGAAAACAACTTCGACGGTCAACTATCGCAGATTATCCGTATGGAAACCAGTAAGAGTACTGAACACATGGTGCCGCTGCCTTTGGGTGACGGTTTGCCAATGACTGCTGAGTGGGTTTACGAAAAGATTAGTTCACACGAGGGTAAGTAACAATGCCACCGAAGACAAATGCACTCGGACTAGAACGCGAAGCGTATAAGGGTGGGAAAAGCACCCTTTGCCCCGGCTGCGGACATGATTCCATTTCCAACCAGATTATCAGCATGGCCTATGATCTGGGTATCGAACAGAGCAACGTCATTAAACTGAGCGGCATTGGCTGCTCTAGCAAGACCCCGGCATACTTTTTGGGTGGGTCGCACTCATTCAATTCGGTGCATGGGCGTATGCCATCGGTCGCGACAGGTGCGACATTGGCTAATCGTAGTTTAACTGCGATTGGTGTGAGTGGTGATGGTGACTCTGGCAGTATCGGTTTAGGACAGTTCAAGCACCTGATGCGTCGCAACGTGCCGATGATTTATATCATCGAGAACAACGGTGTATATGGTCTGACAAAAGGTCAATTTTCGGCAACTTCGGATGCTGGGCAGGTCTTGAAGTATTACGGCAAGAACGAACTGCCATCACTCGATTTGCCATTGGAAGCGATTATCGCCGGCTGCACATTTGTGGCACGCAGCTTCTCTGGTGATGCCAAGCAGGTGCAAACACTGTTGAAGGCAGCGATCAGCCATCGTGGAACCGCACTGCTGGACATCATCAGCCCATGCGTGACCTTCAACAATGCACCAGATTCGAACAAGAGCTACAGCTACGGCAAAGAACATGAAATTCCACTGCATGAAATCACCTATTATGAACCCGGTGCGGTTCCGCCGCGTGAAGAAATCACCGTTGGTGATTATGAACCGGGCGCGGTGATTGAGGTCGAAATGCATGATGGTTCGTTCATCAAGCTAAAGAAGGTTGGAAACGACCATGACCCGCGTAACCGCGAGTCGGCAATCAATGTACTAGAGAAGGCGACAATGGAGCAGCAATTCATAACGGGGTTGTTGTACTACGAAGAACCGCGCCCCACTCTGGCTGACTCACTGCATCTGCATGAAACACCGCTGGTACATCTGCCAGAGGAAAAGCTGCGCCCGTCGCGGTCAGCGCTTGAAAATGTCATGAAGGGCTTCATGTAAATCGCGGTCATCGACCGGTGATTGATAGCTAAATTTGAAAGGGGCGGGTTCGTTAATGAACGCGCCCCTTTTTTTGTGTTTAGTATGCCAGCGCCAATAGTGGGATTTCCAACTCGTTGGGTGTTAAGCCGCCGTGATGCCCATAAAACAACATTTCGTAGCGACCTTTTTCATACCACCACACGGTTTCACCACTGTACGGTAAGATGACCAGATCGGCAACACGCTGCATAAACATGGGGGATGGGGATGGGCCGAAATAACCCTGCTCAATTAAATCCGACACACGGCGCACATCAGCTTTGCCTTGCAGAACCGGATGCTCTGCCAACAAGTGAAAGGCCTCATCCACCTGACCTTCTTTGATGTAAAGGAATAAATCGCGCGGTGAGCCAGCCGGAATCAGCAAGCGCCCTTCTCCATCAAGACGAATATGACGGGTTAATTCTGGGATGCTCTGGTTTACATAGACTGTTTTATCTGGCGAGACATCATCCTGCCCGTGATCGGCAGTCAAGAGGAGCAGTGTTTTGCCTGCTTTGCCAGACAGGGTTGTGTGCAGCAATTTCTCGGCAGCAATGAAAAAAGCATCCACCTCGGCGGCAAACTGAGGCGACGATGGGCCATATTTGTGACCGATGGTGTCGATGGGGTCATAGTAATAGTAATAGTAGGCTTTGCCCTGCTCTGCCACTACAGCATCCGCAAGGTTGAGCAAACCTTCAGACATGGTTTTGAAGCCGTGCAAAGCCGCGCCACGAAGCGCAAGATCAGCGAAGCCGCCGCTAACATAAGCCGAATTCTGAAAAACATATGAGTTTACACCCTGTGTTTTTAGCTGCTCATAGATGGTGTCATAACCAAATGTGCTGCCAACATTGACTCCCGGGGGCAGCTTAATTGTGCCATTTTCCAGATCACCCGCGTATGAAAATATTAGAGGCGCGATCATTCGTCCGAGCAACGGCTCATAATAAAACCACTCGTATATTCCCGTTTGCCCTACCGGCTGACCAAGATGAATTGTACTCAGGTGGGCGGCAGTGGTCGATGGAAACTGTGATGTAATTTTGGAGGCTACACCTTGCTCGATGAACCGTTTGAGGAATGGATATTTATCGGCATATCGTTCAAAAAAGCGCCAGCCAATGGCATCAATATAGAGCAAGATGACTTTGTCGTACTGCTGCGGCAATCCTGCTAACACATCCGGCGAAAAACCAAGTTCGCCTGTGCCAGTAAGCAAGTTGCGGACAAATTGTGGAAATCCAGCAAAACAGTAACTGCCATAGGCGGGCTTGGTAAAGTGATCGCCCTGACGTAAGGCATTTAAGGTTTGAAGAGCATTCTGGTTAATCATGACTACAGCCGCGAAGCTACTCCTTTGACTATGCGCAAAAATGCAAGCCGTTCCGGTGCAGATCAGCCAAACTGGTGCTCATCAATTCAGCGCCATACGGCTTATTTGCCCCGAAAAACGAAACAGGTTTTGATAACCGTGCCTCAAGATTGTACCGTATACTTGCAGTTGGGTGCGGGATATATCATTTAACCTTAACATATGCAGGCTGTGTTCAGCGGGATCAGCGGGATCAGCACCTATGATTGGAAGCGCATATTCTTTCGCGGCGGAAATTCACACCACGCGTCGAAAGTTGAATCGATGAGTTACGCAAAATCAAGCACAAATTTGCATCAAAACCCATCGGGGTACGTATATAGTAGTCTAAGGCATAACCTAAAAGGAACATCACAATGAGCAAGAAGTTTCTCATCCTCGCTATAATATTGACCATTTTTGCCGCAGCTTGCAGCCCGTCGGGAAACATTAGCAGACGTAATCCGGGGACTTTGCGCGACTACATTTTTAGTGTTGAGCCGCGCAACAACGGATCATACATCGTTTGGGTACGGAATGACGATGTAGCCGCTTACTGCACTACAGACAAAGCAATTGGTGATGTGGCGCTGCAAGCAATCCGCAGCCGTACCGGATTAATTATTATGGAGTACCGTAACCGCGAAACGTTCGACAAAGAGTCGAGAGGTGTAGATCAAGGTGGATGCGTGGTCGAAAACGCGGGTGACCAAAACACGACACCCATCTTCAAAATTCTTACTATCGAGATTGTGTCAGAGGAGTAAACATCAAGACACACGGCTAACGCAAAGCCTTCACTTGCCGAGACGCAAGTGCAAATGTGCTTCAGATTAGAGTCATCTCTCCAAATAACCGTAACGAGATTATGCTGGTAGCATACTATTCGTCCAACAAGGAGAATGACTCATGGCTGAATTATCTACACCACAAATGGATGCACCCGACAATAGTAGTCCGATATGGCGGCTGAACGCTTTTCTGGACAAGCACATTTTGCCCTATCCGGTGAAATTTCTGACGAACCGGATGACGATACTGGCGACTCTGTTTTTATTGATACCCCTGATTGTATTCGCAAATGTTCAGGTATTTGTGTTGGCGACCAACAGTTACCTGAATGTGATGTCAGTCGTGGTGAGCAGTACGGTGTTGTTATATTCAACGATTTCAGAAGTACGCGACCGAAAAGCGGCTCAACAGCGGGAAGCAATCGCCCAGCGACATCAGAAAATTGTGGATGACCAAGTTGAAGCGAATACGCAAGCGCTGGAGAAAATTCAGGAAGAACTCCAGCAGCATATCAACAGCCAATTAGAAGCCATCCAGCAAATACTGTTGGAACGGCTGGACACCAATCACGCTGATGTGGCTGCCATGCAACAGGCCATAATCGACAGCGCTAACGCACAGGATAAGGAAGTCGGTGAAATCAAGAAGCTCGTCGCGGCAATGAGCAATTAGGTTCACAACTTATTCCTTGTTGATGGGATCTATTGCTTCAGCTGTGAGTGGTTTGGCAGGCGTTTCTTCCATCAGCAACCGGCGCAGCACTTTGCCGACAAAGCTCTTGGGAAGTTCTTCGCGGAACTCGACTTCCCACGGCACAGCATAGTCTTTCAGGCGGCGTTTACAAAGCGCAATAAGCTCGTCTTTGGATAGGGTGCTGCCGGGGCGTGGAACGACATATGCTCGTATACGCTGCTCGCCTTCATTGCCTGCCACGCTCAAACCAACGACCGCCACTTCTTTCACGCCGGGGTGCTCGTAAAGGACTTCCTCAACATCACGCGGATAAACCTGATACTTGCCCGCCAGTATCATCTCTTTCTTGCGGCTGATGATTTGAAAGTAACCATCTTCGTCCATCCGTGCCAGATCACCGGTCAACAGCCAGCCGTCAGCAGTAAGCGGCTGTTCGTCATCATGTTTGCCCAGATAACCGAGCATGACCTGTGGGCCGCGCACAGCTAACTCGCCAATCTGTCCGGCGGGCAAGCGCTCGCCCGTAATCAGGTCATTGATGCGGGCATCCGTACCGGGCATGGGGATGCCGATGCTGCCAATTTTCCGCATACCCCGCAGCGGATTAGAATGAGTCACGGGTGCGGCTTCGGTCAAGCCATAGCCCTCGACCAAGCGTCCACGGGTGAGCTTCTCGAATGCTTCCTGCACCTCGACCGGCAGCGGAGCCGCGCCGGATATGCATGCCTTCACGCTGCTGATTCCGTACTTACGCACCCCGCTAAACTGGTTGATTGCCATATACATGGTAGGCACACCGGGGAAAAGTGTCGGCTTATAGCGCTTGATGTGGTTGAGTACATCCTGTGTGATGAAATTGGGCAGGATTACCATTTTCGCACCCAGCGCAATCGGTACATTCATCGCTGCGGTCATGCCATACGAATGAGAAATGGCAGCGCCGCCAGCACGGTTTCATAACCTTCTTTGAGGTCGGTTATCCAGTGACGGGTTTGAAGCGCATTCGCTAGCACCGCGCGATGACTGAGCAGCACACCTTTGGGTTTATCAACCGTGCCGCCAGTGTATTTGATGACAGCGACACTCGCCGGATCAACCTCGATTTGTGGACGTGTAGGCGGATGTTTGCGCAATAGGTCGGGCCACTGGTATTCATTCTTTTTGAGGCCGCCGCTGAGGTGATGCCCCTCTTTGGTTTCGCGCATCAATGAAAAGGCTAGCTTGTTGGGTAAACTGAAATAATCTTTGATGTTGGTGAATATGACTGCCCGAAGCTGGGTAGCAGTATGAACAGCGCGAGCGGTTTCACTAAAAAGGGTCAGGGTAATCAAAAAATCCGATTCAGAGTCGATCACCTGCCGTTGGAGTTCGTCACGCTCATTAATGGGGCTGGTCGAAACCACCACTCCCCCAGCCTTCAACACTGCATAATAGGCGATGATGAACTGCGGCGTGTTTGGTAGGAGCAGCATCACCCGCGTTCCCTTTTCCACACCCAGCGAGCGCAGGGCATTGGCGAGGCGATTGGCTTCGGCATCAAGCTGCTTATAGGTCAACGTGCGCCCACCAAACACCGTCGCCGGACGATTGCCGAAACGACGCACTGCACTGTGTAGTAAACGGAATAAGGGACGATTGGGAAGCCCAAGTGTGATCGGCACACCTTCTTCGTAGTGCTTCAACCACGGACGCTGAACCGAGAATTCGGACGTGCTGCGCCTGCCCCACCAACTGGGTTCATCAACCTCACCGCCTATAAAGCGACCGATGGCGCGGTTAACCGCTTCGGCGCGTTCCAGTGGCACAAGATGCCGTGATACGCCAATATTCACGTCCTCGGCATTGGGAATGGTTCGTGCGACTTCTTCAAATACAGCAGTCGGATAAACTTGATCGCGTTCGCCTCTAATGACCATTACCGGCATCCGCAAATCACGGAACATACTCCAGCCGTTCCATTTGGACATATTGTTGAAGTAAACATCGCGCAGTACATGGGCTTCTGCTGCAAGCTGTTTACGAACCATGCGGCGTATTGGAATGAGTATGGCAAGTGGTAAACGCAACGCCAATGCAGCCGGCTTAAGCAAAGGATATTCGCCTGTGGTGGCAATCAATACGAGTCGCTCAATATCCTGTGGGCGGCGATGAGCAAACTCGGTAACAATTGCGCCACCGAAAGAATGCCCGACCAAAATAAAAGGCATTTTGACATCCAACTTCGACAGCAACGCGTCCAAATCAGACTGCGACTCGTCCATCGTGTACTGCGAATGAGGAGCGTCCGAACGCCCGTGCCCGCGCACATCATAAGCAATTACACGATACGTATCCGAAAATGCTTTTAGCTGGTTCTTCCACTGCATGGCATAGCCGCCGTAACCGTGGACAAATACGATTGTTCCGGCAGGATGTTCAGGGCTGACTTCGATATAACTCAAGCGAACGGGAGGGTTTTCGGAAACAAGAAGATCTTCACGATAAAGTTCTAAGTCAACCTGCATAATAAATCACTCCTAATAAGTATTGTTGCCTATTATATCGGTGGGTGCGCTGCTAAACGAGTCATGCGACAAAAGACCTTAAAACAAAATACATTGTGAACATTTGCACACCCCCTCATAATTGGGGGTTTTTGAATGTCTTGCAAGTGTGGGCTGGGAAGGTGGCGTAGAGTAGGTTATAAGGAAGTAGCCCTGTTTCACATTTAACTCAAAATCTATTGAGAACATGGTTCTGTGTGTATGAGACATACAGATCTATTTTCATCACAACTGCGTGAGGTCATCATTTATGCCCGAATACTATCAACAAACCGTCGCCGAAAGTTTGACCCGTTTAAACACTAATGCCCAACAAGGGCTTAGTGATGCCGAAGTCGACCAACGTAGAACAACTTATGGCAAAAACATCCTTCCGGTTGAAGAAGGCACCAACTGGGTGCAACTGGTTCTCGGTCAATTCAAAGACCTGATGGTCATCATTTTGATCGTTGCAGCAATCGTTTCGGCATTTCTCGGCGACACCAAAGATGTGGTGGTTATTCTGGCAATTGTCATTCTGAATGCCATTATTGGCACCTATCAAGAATTTCAGGCAGAAAAAGCCCTCGCCGCTTTGAGTGCTATGCAAGTACCGCTGGTGCGGGTGCGACGCAAAGGTGAGATTGATCAAATCAGTGCGGAAGAATTAGTTCCGGGTGACATCGTACTGTTGAACGAAGGCGACCGTATCCCGGCAGATGGACGGCTGATTGAAAGTATCAACATCCAAATTGACGAGTCGGCGCTCACGGGTGAGTCGATGGCTGTCAATAAAAATACCAAACCGCTAGCGGCTGATCAAAACGTGACCGTAGGCGACCGTGAAAATATGGCGTTTATGGGTACAGCGGTGACTTTTGGACGCGGTGAAATGGTCGTCACACAAACCGCATTAAAGACCGAGCTAGGCAACATTGCGGCGATGCTGTTGCAAGTTGAACAGGGTATTACCCCGTTGCAACGACGACTAAATGATCTGAGCAAGCTGCTGGCAATCGGCGCGGTAATAGTCGTGATAATTGTTTTCATCGCGGGTGTCCTTCGCGGTATCCCCATCCAAGATATGTTCCTGACTTCGATTAGTCTGGCGGTGGCTGCTGTACCTGAAGGGCTACCGGCACTAATCACCATCAGTCTGTCACTCGGTGCTGCGCGGATGGTCAGGCGACATGCGCTTATCCGGCGACTGCCAGCGGTCGAGACTCTGGGTTCGGTCACGGTCATTTGTTCGGATAAAACGGGTACACTGACCAAAAATGAGATGACCGCGACACGCATCGCGTTACCGGGAATGGACGACATTGCCATCAGTGGTATCGGTTATACGCCTCAAGGTAAATTCGTGGTTCAAACGGGTGGAAATGATGAAACGCTGAATGTTCACGTCAACCAACCTGTACGACGCTTCATCTCTGCAATTACGCTTTCGACCAACGCACATCTACAGGATGGCGACCGCGAGGGCAGCCTAACCATCATGGGCGATACGACCGAGGGTGCGCTGCTGGTGGCAGCCCAAAAAGTCGGATGGACGCGGCAGCAGCTTGAAGTGGAAATGCCGCGTGTTGCGGAAATTCCGTTTAGCAGCGAACGTAAAGCCATGACGACCATTCATAATGTCGTCAGTGCTGAAGCCAAAATGATGTTCCCTGATACCCCTTTCGTTTCCATCACCAAAGGTGCGCCTGATCAATTACTTGAATGGGCAAGCTGCGAGATGACCCCTGAAGGCCGACAAATCCTGACACCTGAGCGAAGACGAGCCTACAGCGAACAAACGAATAAGATGGCAAAGTCCGGCTTGCGGGTGCTGGGTATTGCGTACCGTCCACTGGATCTTGTACCGGCGGAAGTGACCACCGAAATCGAGCGTGAGTTATGTATTCTGGGGCTGGTTGGCATTGTTGATCCGGCACGACCTGAAGCCCGTGACGCGGTCAAAACAGCACGCACAGCCGGTATCCGTCCGGTAATGATTACCGGTGACCATGCATTAACTGCCGAAGCTATTGCACTTGATTTGGGCATCCTTAAGCCCGATGAGAAAGCAGTCACAGGCAACCAATTAGACAAGATGAACGAGTCCGAACTGCAAACCGCAGTCAAGGAAACGTCAGTCTTTGCCCGTGTCTCACCACAGCATAAACTCATGCTGGTACAGCTTTTACAGAAGCAAAATGAAATTGTCGCCATGACGGGCGATGGTGTAAATGATGCACCGGCTCTCAAGCAGGCGGACATTGGTGTGGCGATGGGCATTACCGGTACAGATGTCAGCAAGGGCGCGGCAGCAATGGTGCTGACGGATGACAACTTCGCCTCGATAGTAGCGGCGGTTGAAGAAGGCCGTGTCATTTACGACAACATTCGCAAATTCATAAAATACCTACTGAGTTCGAATGTCGCCGAAATTCTAGTAATGTTCATTGCGCTGCTGGCGGGGTTAAAAATTCCGCTGCTGGCTATCCAGATTTTGTGGATTAATCTGGTGACGGACGGCCTGCCCGCCATTGCTATGGGGTTTGAGCCAGCCGAGGAAGGCGTAATGAAGCGCAAACCGCGCCCGACCACAGACAGCGTTTTCGCGGGCGGCTTGGGCATCCATATCGTTTGGGCTTCCATGCTATTGACCACGCTTACGCTTGGCAGCTATTTATACGGTTATGGGGCGCATGGCATGGATCCTCTCAGCCCCACACTGGCACTCGAATACAAAGACACACAGGCGCTGACACAAATTATCCCCGGTGAAGCAGTTCATCTCATTCCGGAAAATTGGGATGCGATGACACTTGATGAACGGCGGACAGTCATCACCGCACACGAGAGTGATGATGCAGTGGGTGAAGACGCTAGTGGTGGGCTAATCGGCGCTGCCGAGGAATTACCGCGCACCATTGCCTTCAGTGTGCTGGCATTGGGGCAAATTTTCCATGTTATCGCGATCCATGCCGGAGACAAGGAAACATTCTTTAAACATTGGTTCGCCAAGAACCGCCTGCTCCTTTATGCTTGTGTTTCCACCTTCTTGCTGCAACTCGGTGTAATATACGTGCCGTTTTTGCGGCGCACCTTTGAAACGACTTCATTAACGGGCAGCCAACTCCTGATTACGATTGGTTTAGCAGCACTCATGTTCGTCGGGGTGGAAATTGAAAAGACCTTACGGCGTAACGGGATTATTACATTTGCGGCTTGACGTGGGCTAACGAATTGGCTGGCAGCTAGATGATACGCTGACCGAAAAGACTAGCTGCCAGATCAACTGCTACCTTCGCCGTCCGGTTGCGCTCATCAAGAATGGGATTGACCTCGACCAGATCAAGGGTACGGACTCGCCCATCATCTGCCAGCATTTCCATGATGAGGTGTGCTTCCCGGACAGTTAAGCCTCCGGATACCGGTGTACCTACTCCGGGCGCTATTGACGGATCAAGCGAGTCCATGTCAAAGCTGACGTGGATAGCCTCGACATCACCCAATGCAATCAGGGCGGCACGAAGCATCTGTGCCATCCCTTTCTTATCTATTTCACTCATAGACATGACTTGTATAGCCGCTGCACGAATGGCAACTTTTTCGGATTGGTCAAGATCGCGGATACCAATCATGACAATTTGCTCGGGTTGTAAACGGCGTTCGCCAATCATAAGCGGTGGCGGGCACATACCCATCAGCGACGAAACGACCATTCCATGTACGTTTCCGGATGGTGAGATGTCAGGCGTGTTGAAATCACCATGAGCATCGATCCACAGCACACCTACCCGTTCCACAGCGTCCAGTGAGGCCGCGACCGATCCCAGCGCAATACTGTGATCGCCACCCAGTATCACCGCGCGTTCACCGGCTGCAAGCACTTTGCTCACCGCCGCATAGGTCGCTTGGCAAACCGCTGAAATGGCGGTTGCATTATGCATATTTATATCATCTGGTAAGTGGCGCAATTCTTCTATGATCGGCACGGCAATATTGCCCATATCCCGCACCTGCAAATTTAACCCCTCAAGGCGGGGCTGCAATCCGGCATAGCGAATTGCACTCGGTCCCATATCAACGCCGCGCCGATTTTGCCCAAGATCCATTGGCACGCCAAAAATATTGATAGCATCATCAGTTTGCGCCATGAACATTCCTTTGGAAGCGTTTAAGTTTGCGTATTAAGCTTCAGCGGCAGGCCTGTTAAAGCGCACGCCAATGGATACTAGCAGGATGCTAAGAAGATACAACGCCATTAACGGCCCCATAACCAGCAGCATGTTTACTGGATCGATTGTAGGCGTAATGACTGCGGCGGCAATGGCTGTGCCAACAAT
Organism: Aggregatilineales bacterium; assembly: GCA_038251045.1. GTDB lineage: Bacteria > Chloroflexota > Anaerolineae > Aggregatilineales > Phototrophicaceae > CFX2. Next base: position 15,886 of record JBBSBS010000018.1, read on the forward strand.
GGCAATTCGCCAATTACGGAGCAGCGGACGCGGCGTAACAAAGCCAAGCACAGACAACACAAAAAAGACGAGCGGTGTTTCAAATGCCACACCCATCCAGAATAGCAGTGCAGTCACAAAGCCGAGGTAACGATCCGCCGTCCAGTCTGCACGGAATAAATCGGTTTGAAAGTTCACGAGGAAGTTTAATGCAGGCGGAATCAGAATCCACCATGCGAATACAACGCCAACGAGAAACAGTAATGTCACAGGCGGAATTGAAAAAAGTAGAATGCGTTTTTCACGACGGGTCATACCCGGAAGGATAAACATCAACAGTTGATAGGTAATGACCGGGATAGCAATTATGCCGCCTACCAGAAGTGCTACGCGGAAGTATTGCACAACACCACCGGTTGGATCTGTCACCAGAAAGGCGCGACCGTAGGGTTCCTTCAGAAATTCCAAGACCGGTGTTGCAACTGCCACACCACCAATCGTTCCTATCACAAGTGCCAGCATCGCTTTGAACAAGCGTGAACGGAGTTCATCAAGATGATCCCATAGGCTCATCGCTGCGCCGCTGCCATCTTCGACCCCAGCTAAATCCTGCTCATCCACTTCCGGTGATGGCGCAGAACCTTTTTGCAGTTGCATACCCTACTCTCCGTTCTCGTTCTCAGTGACCACCAATTGTGGTGATATTTCTGCCGTTGCTTCAGTCGCAATTGAACCCAATACGCCATTCACAAAACGCAGAGAACCTTCCGCGCCGTAGATGTTCGCTAATTCCAGTGCTTCGGCAATGATGACATTAATCGACGTATTCTGTTGAGCTGCCAGTTCGTATACAGCCATACGAAGAATGTTGCGGTCTACAATTGCTACTTGCTCAAGGGGAAATTCGGAGGCGAAACGCTGAATGAATATGTCGAGTTGAGCACGATTGGCTGTCACGCCTTCGGAAATCTGTCGTACATACTTTTCTACACGGCGGGGCACCACTTCGTCGCTCAACCGAGCGGCTATGACCTCGCCTAAATCATGATCACAACAATCTACTTCGTATAATACCTGTAAAGCTACCCGCCGCGCTGCGCTGCGTTCTGTAGCCGCAGGCGGATGCTCCACGACTTCTACTTCAGCGTCTTCAGCATTGAAATTCGGGAAATCGGTCAACTTATCACCACACGTCACAATTTTACTGTTGAATTGGCATGAGTGTACATCAAAAAAAGATGTTTGACTACGAGCAACCCTCTTGACACAATATTCGTAATTGTGTTACAGTGTCCCTCTAGGGGTCATAATAGATCATTTAAGATCACTCGAACTCAAATGAAAGGAGCGACAAGCATATGTTGAATAAAGTTTTCACCTATGTTATTCCGCGCGGCATTGGCGGAGTCGCTTGCGGCTCTGAACAACTTTTTAGTCCTGCTGACCAACGTTTCCGGCTTTCTTTACCGGACAACATATAAAGCCGCAGGCTTACAACCTGCGGTTTTTTATTTTAGCAGTCAACCCGTAAGTCATTTGAGGAAATGGTGAACCGATTATGTTACACCCATATGTACATTATATTCTGCACAAGCAAGAACACAAACAAAGGCTAAAACAAGTAGAACACGAACGCCTTGTTCTACTGATGAGTGAATCTGGCATACAATATTTTGCGCTTCTAGAGGTGAGCCGTATGTTTAATCGCTGGTTGGCAAACCGGCGAAAAAATAGGGCGATCAAGCACATGAGTCCGCACGAAGTTGTGATGCCACAGGCAAAATAAAGTCCATCAAGATGGACTCGTTAATGAGGGGGGAGAAGCTGTTGTGGCTCATCATCCACATCAATGATGAGCTGCCGCAGCTCTCGCTCGTGTCGGGCAATATACCACTGGTTTATTTGCGCACAAAGTTCAGCACTAAACAAAAAGATCGCAGCAATTAAATATGCCCAAAGCAGCAGCACAATAGCCGTTGCAATACCGCCATAAATAAATTGGAAATTGGCAACCGATGAGGTGTACCAAACAAAACTACTCTTTGCCAGTTCCCAACCAACCGCGCCAAAAATCGCGGCGGGCCACACCGCGTCCCAATGCACCTCGCGGGCGGGTATATAACGAAACAGTAAGGCAAAAATGACCATATTCAAGCCCAAGGGCAGGAATATGGTCCCAATCGTCAACCAACTACTGGTCTGCCCCAAAAGTGATGCCGAAATCAGGCGTAATACTGCCGATGTGACAAATGATGCTGTCACCAGAACGACCAGAATCAGCGTCATAGCTAAGGCCACCAAACGCTGCCGCCAAAGACTACGCCGTGCCGACACATCGAATACTTCATCTAATGAATAGGTGATGTTTGAAAATAACCCCAGAGCGGACCACAATAAACCACCAATAGCAACAAGGGTGAACGATTCGCTTTGCTGCATCGCGTCAGAAATATTCTGACGCAGTAAGCCTGCGGTGTCTGCTGGCAGAAAAAGTCCTAGTGCGCTGGCAATTTGGGTTTGGGCGGCAACCGGTCCTAACAGTCGGCTGATGACAACTGCCAATAAGAGGGTTAGCGGAAAAAGCGAGAAGATCGCGTAATAGGCCAGCGTAGACGCTTGTCGTGTGCCAGACTTAAGAAAATTAGCCACGGCCTTGCGCAAGTAAGCGGGCAGTTCACGAGTCGCTGCTTCCTGCTCCTGCCACCAATCTTGTATGGCGTGAATTGTTCGTTGTAACTTGACCACATTCCCTCAATAGGCACACCAAGCGGACAACGCTATTGCATACATGAGGGGCAGCGTTATCAACGGGATGGATAATTTGTAGTATAAATACGGCAATATGCGCCATTTAACGACATTCTTCACTATACCACAGTCAGAACTGCAACCAACTGCCCCAACAATTGTTATCTACAAAAAGACAATGTTGCAATGTCTGGACGATAATTGTGATACTATTTAAGCATTGTGCGACATATGCAAAAAGAAGGTACACACTCATGGAAGCAGTAAACATTCAAGAAATTCTTTCGAAGCTGGCACCGCGTAGTGGTGTCAACCTGATTTACGACATTTTTCTGTACATCATCTTTTTCATGAACCTAATTTTGATGTTCGGACAATCCGATAAACAAACAGTCCCGACAATCTTTGCGGGCGCGGCGGCAGCTCTGGCGGTCATCGCAAAATTGGACGTATTCTCACCAAAATCCTTTGGGTCATTAATAGTCAATGCGGGAATGTTAGTACTCCCGTTGTTGGTGGTCGGCATCAGCAAGGCCAAAAAGGTCATGCCGCTCGGTGTAATTAGCGGGGTGCTAGCAGGACTTTACTTCTTTGCATTCTGGTTTTTCTCGCAGCGAAGTTAAGCCAATGGCAGAGTATCGGGCGTATGACCTACTTCCGTCACGCCCGAAGTCTTGCGTATCATTTTGATCCAACTGCCCATAGTTCCTGTCCATCCGTCCATACATGGATTACCCCTGATACATCGGTGCGCAATGTTGGCGTTTCGCCAAGTAAAGCTAACGTATCTTCGTTAGGATCACCGATGCGGTTAGTCGGGTCACTCTGGATTACGACCAATTGCGGTTGAACTGCGCTCAAAAACGACTCGCTAAGCGACCGCACTCCACCATGATTCGGCAGTTGAAACACGGTTGCCAGCGGCCATTCCCCTGCTTTAAGCAAACTCGACTGTGCTACCGAGCTAGCGTCCGACGGCAGCAAAAAGGAGACATCACCGTAAGTCAACCGCAGCATTATCGCGCCGTCATTCAGGTTGTCGCTGATGTCCGGTGTAATCTGCGGTGAAAGAACTTCAAGTCGCGTTCCATCGGCCACATCCACCGAATACCCTACCCGCGCCGTCACAACTTTTTCTGGCGGTAGGCGATTCAGCAAATCAATATATTCCGGACGGAGATTGGGCTGCCCATTAGTGAGCATCATATCAACCGAATAGCGATCCATCACGGATGACAGCGCACTATAGTCAAATGGATCGGGCTGGCTGATGACCAGTACATCAATCGTTCGCTTATTGAATGGCAGCCTATCGCCCAATCCTGTCAATAACTGCGAAGGAAAGCGACCACCATCCACTAAGATATGCGCCCCTGTCGGCGTTTGAATCAAGACCGCGTTGCTATGTCCGGCATCCAGCCACCAAACATGCAGCTTACCATCCGGTCGGCTGAAAAACAGAATCGCAAGCAGCACCCCAAGACCGGCGCCTGCCCAACCCAGAGAAGTCACAACCGGGCGACTGCGCATGACACGGGCGACTCGCATCGGCCACGACGGTTTTGTGGCGACCATCAAAGCGCCTCCCATAACAACAAAATAGAATACAGCAATTAAACGTGGATCAAGCTGAACAACGATTTGTGCAAATGGCAGCCGCGCGAACAAGCGCACCACCTCAATTGTCCAACTTAGCAACAGCATATCCAACCAGAAAAATACTTGTGCCACCGGATACGCGATAAAAGCCAGCAGTGTTGCCACCAAACCCAGCACCATCAACACGGATTGCACAGGAATAACCAACAAATTCACAAGCAGCGACACCACGGACAAACGCCCAAAATACAACACAATCAATGGCAGCGACATGATTTGAGCAGCCACACTAACGATTAACGGCTCACCCAGAAAATCCCCCACCCTACGCGCCGTATTACGCGGAAACAAACGTGACAACAGGCCGTTAAAGCGTTCCGTTAGCGGATTAGCGAACAAGGCCAAACCCAGTGTAGCAAATAAACTTAATTGAAAGCCGACATCCCATAACACGGTTGGATTTTGCAGCGACAGCACGACTGCCACAAACGCCAATGATGCAGGGACATAACTTTTTCGCCTCAGCAAACCACCCAGCACCAGCATACTACTCATGATGGCCGCCCGCACCACAGCCGGTGATGCCCCCACCAGTATGGTGTATACGAGAATTACAGATAAGCCAATAAACGCCGCCGGACGCGGACGAACACGAAATCGTGACAACAGACCCATGACCACGCCGCTCAGAACCGCCATATTAAAGCCGCTGATGGCGATAATATGTGATGCGCCCACCACACTAAACGCATCCGATACTTCCGGCGACATGCCCCGTGCATCACCCAACAAAATACCGATGAGTAAACTTGCACCGGGTTCTGGCAAACTGCGGGCGATTAACTTTCGGGCGCGATCTTTGAATTCGAGCAGTGAGCGAAACACCGGACTCCCCTCGCCCGATGTTATAACCTCTACGGACGCATCCGGCATCACGCTAAACACACCGGTGCGGGCAAGATAATCACGATAAGAAAAGGTGTCTGATACAGAGGGGATAACCAGCAAACCGGTCGCGCTGATGCGGTCGCCATAATGTAAGGGGGTGCGGGCAGGTGCTTGTACCAAAATCAAGCCGCTGGATGAGATGGTTTGACCGATGCGCGTCACCGTTTGAACTTCGAGGCGCACCTCTACCCGGTCATCGCGGACATCTGGCTCGGCGATTACGATGCCCTCCGCAGTCAATCCGCCAAGATTATTGTACTGCGCGACATCACTAGTTTGCGGTACGAAACTGAAGCGCAGCCCGCCGAGGGCAAATGCAACCAGTGCCAATGTCCAATTGCGATAACCCTGCCCAGACCACAATAGCCACGCAACCACCAGCACCATGACCGTCAACACCAGCCACGGAATGGCAGCATGAAGACCTGTGCCAGATGCCAGAACGATACCCGCAGCCCATCCCAGTGCAATCGCAATCAGGCGCATGAGTTACATCAACATAAAAGAAAAAAGGGTATCGTGGATACCCTTAAAAAATAATCGTCAATTGAAAGTTTATTGTTCTTCTTTGCGGACTTCAACCTGCTGCCGCATAGCAACCGGGAACTGCGCCGGAGGCATCGGTTGCACCGCGCCGGACGTATTCACTTCGTTGATGCCGTTACGCACGACATTCAATGCCCTGCCAAGCTGCTGTTCGAGCTTGGAGAGTGTCTCGGCGACATAATTATCAGCACCTGCAACAACTTCTTCGGCTTCTTGTTTCGCCTGTTCGACGATGTTTGCCGCGCGGCTTTGGGCAGCTTGTACGGTCGCTTCGCGATCCATAAGCTGTACACCCTGTTCACGAGCAGCCTGAATCAGCCGTGCGGCCTCTTCATTGGCCTGTGCCAGAATGCGGTCACGCTGTGCCAACACGCGCGAAGCCTTTTCGATCTCTTCCGGAATCGAAATGCGCATCTGGTCAATCAATTCCAGCGCGCGTTCCTCATCAATCATGGTGAACTTGCTAAACGGCATGTGCCGTCCTTCGTCAACCAAATCCTCAAGTCGATCTACCAGATGCTGGATGTCCATTTGGCTACCCTCCCAATTTGCGTTAATCCCGGATGCTCGTGTTATATCCGGGGCTGCTCTGACTCGCATTCAATTCGGCAAAACGCTGCGTCAATGCTTCCACGACGAAAGGCGGTGTCATCCCGGAAACATCCCCCCCCAGTTCCGCAATTTCCCGAATGGTACTGGAACTTATGTATAGATGCTTCTCGTCGGTCATGATGGCAAGTGTTTCGATTTCCGGTGCCAATTTTCGGTTGGCAAGCCCCATACGGAACTCAAACTCAAAATCGGAAAAAACACGTAACCCCCGAATGAGAGCCATCGCGCCAATCTCTTTTGCATAGTTTACAGTCAATGCCGAATATTTAGCTACATGAATCTTATCATGATTTTCAAAAGCGCGCTGTGCAAGTTTTACGCGTTCATCAACTGTAAATAAAATATTCTTTTTAGGCTTATCATAAATTGCAACGATAACCTCATCAAATATTTTAGCCGCACGCACCGCTACGTCAATATGACCATAGTGTATGGGGTCGAGTGATGCAGGGTAAACAACTTTACGAATAGTATTTGTCATAACGATACATTAGATCACAGTGAGGGAACGCATTAACCGGCCGCCCACTGTGATAATTGTGCCCTCGTGATTAGTTATATTAACTCACATCGCTTCGTTCATTATGCAGCATGATTACCCGCTGCGCCAATAAACGATGTTCCGCCTGGTTCAAGTCAGGATCTTCTTCAAAGATTGTTCGGGCTTCACGCTGTGCCATTTCGACCAGTTGGGGTGTCATCAGTTCAGCCAGTTGCAGCTTACTACCACCACTTTGACGGGTTCCAACCAGATCCCCTGCCCCACGAAGCTTCCAATCCATTTCGGCAAGCTTAAACCCATCTGTGGTTTCTTCCATCGCTTGAAGCCGTTGTTTAGCTTCTTCTGAATTGGTATCTGCCAGCAGCAAACAGTATGACGCATGTTCACCACGTCCCACACGCCCACGGAACTGATGCAGTTGCGAAAGACCAAATCGGTTCGCGCCCTCAATCACCATGACGGATGCATTCGGCACATTCACGCCGACTTCTGCTACCGATGTTGTGACCAGTACATCGAACTTCCCACTGGCAAAGGCTTCCATCGCTTCATCTTTTTCAGCAGGTTTCATCCGTCCGTGCAGCAACCCAACCTTATTGCGGAAAAATACCTGCTGCAAGCGTTCGTATGCTTCCATCGCCGCCGGGGCTTCAATCTTCTCCGACACTTCTACTAGCGGATGCACAATAAATGCCTGTCGACCCTGATTGATCTGGGCAATGATGAAATTATTAACTTGCTCCCGCGCCACAGGTTGGATAACCTTGGTCTGAATCGGGATGCGTCCCGGTGGCATCTCATCAATGATCGACAAATCCAGATCAGCGTGAATAGTAAGCGCCAACGTACGCGGGATAGGTGTTGCAGTCATTACCAGTAAGTGCGGATTGGTTCCCTTACTGCGTAAGGCCTTGCGCTGCTCCACACCAAAGCGGTGCTGTTCATCAATAATGGCAACCGCTAAATCTTTGAATTCCACACCTTCCTGAATCAGCGCGTGGGTACCGATCACTACATCAATCGAGCCGTCGCTTATACCGCGATATATCGACTGACGTTCACTGTTGGTCAGCGCACTTGTCAACAATGCAACAACCGGCTTGCGCTCACCCGGCATTTTTGCCAGCGTGGCACCAATGCTGCGGTAATGTTGTTCAGCAAGGATACTGGTCGGCACCATCAATGCCGCTTGTTTTCCCTCTGCCAAGGCCATCGCGATTACAACTGTTGCCACCGCCGTCTTGCCTGAACCCACATCACCTTGCAGCAGCCGGTTCATCGGACGCACTAAACGCACATCCCGTCGCACATCTTCGATGGCCTTGAGTTGGGCATTCGTTAGTGGATACGGGAATACAGCCTCTGCAAAATTCGTCAGATATTCATCGCTGACATCCAAAGGAATCGCCGGAATGGATTGCCACTCGCGGCGGTTGCCGAGCATGGTCAATTGCAGAGTCAGGAGATTATCAAAACTCAGCCGTTTCTTCGCCAGTTCAAGATGATCCCAACCTTCGGGGAAGTGGGCGTTCTTTAGTGCCCAACCCAGATCGCCCAATTCAGTACGTTCCAATGTTCCTTCAGGTACAAAATCTGGAATGCGTTCTGACCAGTATTCAATTGCGCTCTTCATCAGCTTGCGAAGGGCACGACCACTTAATCCTTCGGTCAACCCGTACACCGGAACAATTCCAACGGTGTGCAAATTCTCCGTTTCCAGAGGCTCCCATTCGGGGTTGGTCATCTGCACCTGTTGACCATAAATACCGATAATCCCGCTGACGACGATTTGCTGACCCTTTTTCACCTGTCGGATCATGAAATGCCGTCCGAAAAAGGTCACTCCCATCCGTGACGTACCGTCATCAAGCACCATAAAGAAGTCTTTGCGATTACCGCGCCCGATGCGAATTTCGGTATGCAAAACTGTACCGATAATCGTCACCATCTTGTCGGCATCAGGAACCAATTTCGCGATACTTTGCAGGTTAGTATAGTCATCATGACGGCGCGGCAAATAATAAAGCAGATTACCGATGCTATGGATACCTATTTTCTCCAGCATCTTCGCCATGCCGGGTCCTACACCACGCAAATCAGTCACGGGACGTTCTAAGGCACGCAACAGATCTGCTTTTTCTTCTGGCGACACATTGGGACGTGGGCGGCGCGGAACACGCGACAATCGCGGCATCGGCGCGATGTCCAGTTCGGATTGCTGCCCTCGACCACCACTCCGTGAGCGTATCGGCGCATCATAGCTGTCATAGCTCATGTCATCGCCACGTTCGCGGAACATCTCGCCACCACCATCGTCATTGTCGTCGTCATCGCCACCGCGGCGATCCGGTTTCTGCGGTTTGCGTGTGTTCTGCGGGCGATTTTGCTGCTGCGTCTGTGGCTTAGGATTCGGGCGATCAGGGCGCTCACGACGCGGCTGCTCATTCGACGGCTGTTGGGCATCACGCCGTTCGCCCTGCGGCTGCTCAGATCTTTGTTGGTCACGGGGCGGGCGGTCATTCCGACGGGCACGTATTTCGCCCCGTTCATCCCGTTCCGGTCTAGGCGGCGGTTCAACCGGTGCTGGCTTTTCGGACGACCCCGCGCCCGTTTCTGACTGTAATTGTGGTGAATCAGGTGCGCGAAACTCTGGCGGCGGTGGAACCCGACCCGTGATCCTATCCAACATGTAGGCGATACGGATGACGCGTTCCGGTTTACTCTCGATGTTCTCGTACTTATGCAGGAGGCTGTCCAGTTCATCTACCAGTAAATGATGTTCAGGTTTGCGCGCTTGTGCATGAGCATCCTGTACCCATTTGTCGCTGAAGGCTGCCAAACCACCAATCACGGCTGTATTCTTACAACCTTGTTCGCGTTCCAATTTCAGAATTTTGACCAGTGTTTCCAGTGCAGATGGCATAATTTAGTCTACTGTCTCCAACCCTGATTCAGGGTAATCACGCCTAACGCTTTCGGGCCAACATGGGTCCCCAGCACCGGCGTGACGTTGATAATATAAGTTTCGGCGGGAAGTGCATTCCCCAACATCTTTTTCATGTCCAGTGCTCCTTCAGGATTATTGGTATGTAGCAACGCCACACGGTCCAATGGTGACTGCTCAAGTGCCAGTTCGACCATTTTTTCGACCGCTTTACCGAATGTCCGTACCCGCGCCGTTGATTCTACCACACCATCGGTTATCGACACGATGGGTTTAATCTGCAACAATGTCGCAGCACCAGCAGCTGCCCAGCCTACCCGCCCACTGCGTCGCAGGTACATCATCGACTCTGGCGCAGCATATAAACGGATGTGGTCACGCGCCCGTTCGATGGCGCTAATCACGGCGGCTACATCGCCTGTCTCCGCAGCAACTTCCGCACCCACCAGCACTTGAAAACCCATTGCCATCGTGGTCGATCCACTGTCAATCAATGTGTATGTTTCCGCTGGCAGGCTGCTCGCCCCCAACCGGAACGCGTTGTAGATACCGCTTAATTTGGCTGGCACAGTCAACATCACCACATGGTCAGCCTCGGCTGCCACACGGGTAATGATTTCCTCGGTCAACCCCGGTGCAGGCGCAGAAGTTGTTGGCTGAGATGCCATGGATGGAAGCTGGTTGTAATAAGCAACCCGATCAAATTCCTTGCCGTCATCGGCATAACTACCACCGCCATAATTCACAAAGGCCGGGATAAGGGTAATGTTCCACTTTTTTAGAATTTCAGGCGGTATATCACAGGTACTATCGGCAATAAAACGTATTTTTTTAAAAATCATCGTCCAATTCATCCATTTCTTTTTCAAGAATGACCACACCGGTAGCATCCGCCCCTATCAGTGATGCTAAAGATGCGCCATACAGTGCGTATGGGAAAAATTGACCAGGGAAATCTACCGATAACCGATCCTGAATCATCCGCGCCTGCTCACTCATATAACTCTTATGCTGCAAAATCACCACGTCTTCAAGATCGTCAAACTCGGTCACAAACTCCACCATACGCTCAACCGCTTGCGAACGGGTACGCACCTTCTCGACCAGCAGCATCCGCCCATGATCAACGCTCAAGAACGGTTTCACCCCCAGCATATTACTTAAAACACTGTGCGACGCACTCATAATCTTATTTTGCTGCAAATATCCGACCGACTCGGCATAATAAACCGAGTAAATCCGTTCGACCGCCCCGCGTACCGTCCGTACCATATCATCCAGAGTCAGCTCTTGCTGAATCGCTTTGATCGCCGCCTTCACCAACATGCCCTGCCCCGCACACAAATTTTGCGAGTCAATAACCGCGATCGGGCAGTTGCCAGCAAATGGACGCGCCGCTGCTAATCCATTGGCATAGCTGTTATAGATTTCCCGCGATCCATGAATCGAAATGATGCCATCACAATGGCGTGACAGTCGACCATAAATATCAGTGAACTCTGTGACCGTCGGTGAACTGACTATCGGCGCATATTGCTGGTTTGCGATCATACGCAAGCCATCTTCCGCTGTCAGATCCACACCTTCACGGTAACTTTTGCCCGCAATACTAATCTTGTTTGGGACAACAGTTACCATCGGATATTGGTGCAAAAAATGGGGTGTTACGAAATGGGCACAGCTGTCGGTTACAATTTGGATATTGGGCATTTATTCTACGCTGATGATATAGGGATAGAGCGGCTGGCTGCCGTTCACGATTTGGAATTCTGGCTTTGGAAACTGTTCTGCAAGTGCCAGTGAAAACTGCTCCGCGTCTGCTTCTGTCACGTCAGCACCATAGTATAGCGTAATCAGTTCATGTTTGTCGGCATCAGCTTTACGAAGCATTGCCAGCGCAACCTCAAAAATTGTATCGCCTGCCACCGTCAACTTGTCATCAATCAGGCCGATGTATTGGCCCTCGCGTGCCGTTACACCTTCCAGCGAAACGCTGCGCGTCGCGGTGGTAATCTCGCAGGTGATGACTTTCTTCAAGGCTTCTGTCATCACATCGACTAATCCCTCAAGATCATTGCCATCGCGTTCATTACCATAGTCAATCATCGCGGCGATACCCTGCGGAATGGTTCGGCTTGGCACGACCCTAACCTGCTTGCCGGATACTAACGTAGATGCCTGTTGTGCTGCCAGCAAAATATTCGGATTATTCGGCAGCAAAATAATTTCGCCGTTCGGCAGCTTATGGATTGCCAGCAGGAAATCCTCGGTGCTGGGGTTCATGGTCTGCCCACCACCCACCACATACGCAGCACCAAGATCACGCTGAAGCAGAGACTTGAGCGCTGCACTGGGGGCAACTGCAATCACAGCGATGCCCTCAACCGCATTGACTGTCTCCTCATCTTCTCGTTTGGCGCGTTCAACCACATAATCCTGATATTGTGCCTGCATATTCTCGACGACCACATCATCAACTGATGCACCCAGCTTGATGGCATAACTAATTGGGACACCCGGATCATGGACATGGACATGCACTTTTATCAGGTTCTCGTCGCCCACCACGAGTGTAGACCAACCAAGTGCGTCAATTGCATCGCGCACTATATCGACATTCATGTCCTGCCCACGCATCAAGAACTGCACATCATAACCGTATCCTTCTTCGTCCTCTGGGATAAGCGCTTCCTGCCAAACAGGCTTGGTCGGTGACGACGTCTCCAGCGGGATCAATTGCAGAACCTCGCCATTCACCTGCCGTAACATACCTTCAATAATGTACGTCCAGCCCTGCCCACCCGAATCAACTACGCCTGCATCCTTCAATACCGGCAGCAAATCCGGCGTGTGCTTCAACGCATTGTAAGCAGCGTCGACTTTGACATCAATTAGCCGGTTCAAATCGGCCTCAGTACGCGCCTTTTCAACCACAGCCTCCATTGCCTGCCGCGTCACCGTCAAGATTGTTCCTTCAACCGGTTTGACGACCGCTTTATATGCGCGTTCCACCGCGTTCTGGCAAGCCGCCGCAAAAATTACCGAGTCGAACTGTGCATGGTTTTCCAGCGCTTCCGCCAATCCACGCCACCACTGTGATAGAATAACACCCGAATTACCGCGCGCCCCCAGCAGCGCCCCGGCAGCAATCATTTTGCACACCTTACCAACGTGTGCCTCTTCTACGCCAAGTAGCGGCGCACAGGCTTTTTGCATCGTCAGAAACATATTCGTCCCCGTGTCACCATCCGGCACAGGAAATACGTTCGACTGGTTCACTTTCTCTTGATTCGTTTCCAACCATGTCAGCCCAGAAAGTGCCAATTGCTTCAACAAATATCCGTCACAACTCAATAATTTGGATTCAACAGCCACAACCTGATCCTTAAATCTAAAATATTATTCGGACAACTGTTCTTGCGCGAATAACTCAAGTGTAAACCCATTCCATATATCAAAACACTTAGCCTATACTAGTGTTACGATTACTTACCCGCCGCCTCGGTGAGCGCATCAATGCCGGTCTTCACACTAAACTTCGGATTAAATACCGCGCTGCCGGCAATCAAAACGTTAACACCTGCTTGGACACACTTCGCAGCTGTCTCCGTATTCACGCCCCCATCAATCTCTAGATCAATCGCACGTCCGCTATCCTGTATCATTTGCCGCAGTTGGCGTGTCTTTGGTAGTACCTCAGGCAAAAACGATTGCCCACCAAAACCCGGATTGACACTCATCACCATAATCACGTCCAGCATATGAATCACTTCACTAAGAACAGATGCCGGTGTATGTGGGTTGAGTGCCACACCTGCCGCACACCCCAGCGCCTTAATCGCTTGCAATGTTCGGTGCAGATTCGGGCAGGCTTCGACATGCACGCTCATACGGTTCGCCCCTGCCTCTGCAAAGTCCCCCAGTAAGTGATCAGGTTCAACAATCATTAAGTGTACATCGAGCGGCAGTTTGGTTGATCGCCGCGAAGCATCCACCATCAACGCCCCCATCGTCAGGTTCGGCACAAATCGCCCGTCCATCACATCAATGTGGATTAACCCTGCCCCAGCCGCCTCCGCTTCACCGATTTGTTCGCCGATGCGTGTAAAATCCGCTGCCAGAATTGAAGCTGCAATCTGTACATCCTGTGGCATATCGTTTCCCTTCTTCCTTAACGCCGCTGATAATCCGTTGTGTCTATGTCTTTGTATTAAAAACTGTGTCGAACTACCGCACCAAATTGCCCATCTCCTCGATTAGAGGATTTCCCGCATAATGCCCATGATAACGTTCAGGCATCAATGCGGCGATGGCACACATAATGCGGTCGGTATATGCTTCCAACTGGTCACCGCGTGCGCGGCCTTCAGGTAATTTATACGGCTTGCCCACGACCACTTCGACACGCGGGTGAACCTGTTTGAACATCAGATCCGTTCCCCAAACCCCTACTGGTACAATTGGCACATTAGCCCGCGTTGCAATAAAAGCAACACCTTCACGCCCTGCCTGTAATGCACCCGTTTTACTGCGTGTGCCTTCTGGCGCAATAGCGAATGGAGACCCCCGCTGAAGTAACTTCAATGCCGTCGTTAGTGCCTGCCGGTCTGGCGAATCTTGCTCAATCCAAATCGGAGAACCCGTATAAAAAAACAGCCCCGTCACCGTGCCTTTATATTTTCGTGCCGTAAAAGTAGGAACAGTATCTTCGAATTGGCTGCCGATAGCCGGACCATCCCAATATGCAAAATGATTGCTTGTCACCAGATAAGGCGCTTTCGGGATGTTTTCCAGTCCCGACACGCGATAGTCACTAAAAAGGTGCATAAACACTTTGCACAATGTGCGTGTTCCCGGCAAAGGATGCCAGACTGGGATTTGACTTTCAGTGTTCAAAGTTTACCTTTTATAGACTCAAGTGGGCTTAGTAGCGTCTTAGGATACAGGTTATACTCTCGCCCATCATTACCGTCGTCAAAGGAGATTATACCTTATGGAGTACCGGAAACTAGGTAACTCAGGTCTTAAAGTCAGCGCAATTTCGTTGGGCGCATGGCTGACCTATGGCAGCAGTACACTCGAAGAAGATACTGCCATGCAGTGCATTCGCCGTGCCATCGAAAGCGGCATCAACTTTATCGATGTGGCAGATATGTATTCAATGGGACGCGGCGAAGAACTGGTTGGCAAGGTGATTAAAGATTACAAGCGCAGTGATCTGGTCATCAGCACCAAAGCCTTTTGGCCGATGAGCGACAACGTCAATGATCGCGGTTTGTCTCGCAAACACATCATCGAATCGGTCAACAAATCCCTCAAGCGCTTCGAAATGGAGTATGTGGACATCTTCTTCTGCCATCGGTTTGATGCCAATGTCCCGCTGGATGAAACCGTTCGCGCCATAGATGATCTGGTACGGCAGGGTAAGATTCTCTACTGGGGAACCAGTATGTGGAATGCCGCCAATATCAATGATGGTCATGCTGCGGTTAAGCAGGTCAATGCCACCCGTCCCATCGTTGAGCAACCAGAATACAGCATGCTCTACCGTGAATTTGTGGAAACGGGTTTGGAAACCGCGCTCGCCAATCACGGCATGAGCATGGTAGTCTTTAGTCCGTTGTCACAGGGCATTCTTACCGGCAAGTACAACGCGGGCATCCCACAGGACAGCCGCTATAACACGGTCAGCTGGTTCAAAGATCATGTTACCGAAGAAAAGTTGGTCAAGGCACGCGCCATCGCCAATATTGCTCAGGAAATGGGCACAACCTCTGCTGCCCTCGCCCTTGCGTGGGTACTGCACAATCCGCTGGTTGCCAGTGCCATCACCGGCGCGACCAAAATTGCTCAAGTAGATGAAAATCTAAAAGCGCTGGACGTAAAGATTACGCCTGAAATCAACGCCAAAATTGAGGCTGCCCTGCAAAATAAACCCATCATCAATAGCTATACCGATTAACTTTCACCTTATCAGCTTTCATCGGGCATAGCATAGCTGTGCCCTCTTTCTCTCGCCAAACTCGTACATATTTCCAACCATATTCAAACCTTATTTCAGAAATTTTGTGCTATACTGGCGAATGCACTCTATTTTGGAACATAAACCGTGCCTGCATCCAGTGAAAAATGTCATCTGCGCATCATTTGTTTAACACCCCCTTCTACTACCCAATTCGGGTTACAGGATAAGAAGGGGATGCTTGATTTAGGAGCGTCACAGGCTGATGGATCCCTTCTTTTCACCTGTGATATTGAAGCGAAGTTGCAGGATGCTGAGGTAGATTTCAGCGGCGCGTACGTTCAAGGGGCAAAAGGCAGCCGCTTCCTTTACCTGAGTTGGGCAAATGGTGATTGTGGTTGGCGACAGCGCATTAAAATCTCGTTGATGACAATCACCCCTCAGCAAGTTCGCGGCGGAAACCCAATCGAGGCGATTATTGAAAATGGCTGTGCTTCGGGAACGGTCAAACCAAAAACGGGTTGGAAAACGGTATGAATTTCTTTAGCTGCAAAAATTGCAGCAATTCAGCGGGATACTCCCGTCCATTCGCGGCGGCAGCACCCTTCCGACGACGCGGCGGACATAAGTGAGCCAATCGCGGCGGACAGCGGCAACAGCCGTGTCTATTGCGGCGCATTTGTGTCGATTCAGCAGCGCTGAAGGAGCTTCTCGCCTGCAATTCCAGCGGGAAATCGGCACAAACTGCATTTTGGTTAAGTATCTTTCAAGTGGCTAAAAGCAAAATGTAATCTAAATAAAACTCCAGCATTAGGGTTTCATGCTAAGTAATTTAAAGCTATAATAACAACCCCTTTGCTTACAAGCTCAATTGGCTTATTCGGAATTCATTTATTGGAGGTGCTGGGTGGAAGCGGCTCAAATTTTGTTGATTGGACGCAACCCGGCGACTGGTACATCGGTAGCGAATACGCTCACCAAACATTATTCTATTCTCACTGCATCCAGTGGCAAACTCGGTCTTCAACTGGCGCAGGAAAATCAGATTCGTCTTGTGGTCTTAAACGCCATTTCGATGCGGACACCGGGCGACCGTATCTGTAATGAACTACGTGCGGCTTTGTCATCGGTTTCAATGGTACATTTGCATCCGGGGCCAAAAGAAGCCGTTCAAAGTCAGGCCGATATCGTCCTCATTCATCCTGTCACATCGCGCCGGTTGCTCACCAGCATCGAATCACTGCTTCAAGCAAAAACGGACGAATTGTTGGAGTGTGGCCCTTTTATCATCAACCGTACCCGTCGCATCCTGATTGCCCGTGGTCAAGAAACCCAATTGACCCCGAAACAACTCCTGCTCATGGAGACCTTTTTCTCCCAGCCCTGTACCACGCTTGATCGGCGCACATTGATGGAAAAAGTGTGGCAAACAGGCTATATCGGTGATACCCGCACCCTCGATGTCCACATTCGATGGGTGCGTGAAATGATCGAATCCGATCCAAGTCACCCCGAATATTTGCATACCGTGCGTGGTGTCGGCTACAGGTTGGATGTTTCTCCGGACGATATATCCATATCCCCACAACTTAAATCCTAAATAAAAAACCGACCACATAGGTCGGTTCTTCATCTCATGCTGACATTGTCTCGACCTTAGGTCGACTTCTCCAGTGCTGCCAACTGCTTCATCAGACGGCTCTTACGACGCGCTGCATTGTTGGGGTGAATAGTGCCCCGGCTCGCTGCCATATCCAGATCACGGACAGCCGAAATAGTAGCGGCCTTAGCGGCTTCAAAATCGCTGCCACTGGTAATCTCGGTACGCGCCTTCTTAATGAGGGTACGCACGCGAGTACGGTAAATACGGTTATGGATGCGGCGTTTCTCACTCTGACGGAAACGCTTAATTGCGGATGGGTGGTTAGCCATTCTGCCTCTAGCAATAATTGCTGTTTTTATACGTCGGTTTAATTAGAGCCGAATGGTATCATATCGGACACACCTTTGTCTAGCTTCGATTCTCGCGCTCGTGCCTTTAGCTCGCCGTCATTTGCTGAATAAAGAAAACCACAACACCAATATTAACCAGTAAAAGGATAACAAACCCTGCTAGGGCGACAACCGGATAGCGCTCACTTGTACCGGGCAATCGGGTTGCCGTAATCTCACGCGGAATGTACTGAAAAAACTCATCAGCCTGAAGTTTCTCCATCACTTGGTCATCGTAGTTTTCCGACAGTGCCCCGCTGCCCCTAAACATATCGTCATCGTTCAATAAATCGAAAGTCTTGTCAACCGCGGTCTTCGAGGACTTACTGACCACCACTGGTGTGGGTGGATTGAAACTACTGGTCGATGGTTCCGATTGTGGCGATTGGCGCAAAGGACTTTTGGGCTGGATAGGTTCCGGTTTCGGCATCTGTTGGGTAGAAAGATCAGCACTAAATGGCCCAGATGAAAACAAATCATCTACCGCATCCGGATCAAATCGCTCATCATCCTCATCATCATTTTCCGCGATATAAAGATTCGCCTCATCCAAAACACCGGAATTAATCGGGGGCGCTAGTCCACCGATATTGAGCTTGCTTACCCAATCATCGTATTCTTTATCAGACGGTTCGTTGACTTTGTAATTAGAACTAGGGCTGCTGCTGGCAGTCGCTGATGCGCTCCACTCTATACTGCTTGGTAGCTCGTCATCGCCACTTGGAGGCGGGGGCGCAACGGGTGGAGGGGTGAAACTCGTCCCAGCCATCACATCTTCTGCCTGTGTTGGGCTTACTTTCGGGCTGCTTCCATAGCGCTGATCGAGCATGTCGATGCCCTGTTTTGCACGATCACTGTTCGGGTTGATTGTCATCACATTTTCCAAACAGGTGCGCTGCTCTTCAGGTGTTTCCACCACGGCGCTCAACCACAACCATGCCTGTTCATTATATTGGTCAATCTCTACCGCCCGAAGGAGCAGTGTACGTGCCTCCTCTTTATTTCCGGCACGATAGGCGCTAATTCCTTCGCGAACCATTCCATCAACATTTGCAGGCATATTCATCACTCCTACAGTGCGACATTCAATAGTTTTATAATAGCACGAAGATTATCCTCACGAAACTTGATTTCTTCGCAAATTGTGACTTGAGCTTCCCGATTATCCACACAGAAATGAAGCATAGATGCCCACTTTGAAGATTCCCTTTTGCGCTATAATGTGTTACTAAATCTTGGTGAGGCAACTTCACTCTAGAATAGTTTAAGTCTATCAACATATCGGAAAACCATTTTAGGCATATTGTCGCGT
>JBBSBS010000019.1:0-34420 GCA_038251045.1 Aggregatilineales bacterium
GGCGCAGTTAGCGGGTTATGGTGATAAGCATTATCACGTTACAAAAGAGGTCAAGGGTGACCGAACATCAACACTGGTCACGGCGCTGGACGATGAAACCCGACGCATCACCGAACTGGCAGCGATGCTGGGAACCGAGGGTGAAAGCGGCAAATTGAGCGCACAGGCCATCCTCGCACAAGCCGACACGTATAAAGATGAACATAGACCACATACTACGGTCAAAAAAGTGAAGACTGATAAAATCGGGTAAAATCCGGCGCATTGTTATTTTTCGCCGCTCGAAAGTGATTTTACCCGCATGAAAATCGAAATCTACAAAGCGCTGTGGGGCATGGAAGGCTCGCTGGAACAGCAGTTTGAGCAGATTGCCGCGAGTGGTTATGACGGAGTGGAAGTCTGGTTATCATTCACCGATATTGACCGTGACCACGTTTTACGACTGACCGAGCAATATCACCTGAAATTAATCGTGGCGGGTGCGATTGCGACTATCCCCGAACTGCTGCCGACTTTGCAATCTTTCAGCAAATACAATCCGGTGAAAATCAACGTTCAGAGCGGCATCGACTGTATGACTTTGGATGAGGGCAAACGGTTTGTTGAGGCGGCGCTTGAAGCCGAGCGCAAACTTGGCGTAACGGTGATGCAGGAAACGCATCGTGGCAAGTTGCTATTCGCGCCGTGGGTGGCAGCGGCTTACCTGCGCGAATTCCCCGACTTACACATCACGGCTGATTACAGCCATTGGGTCAATGTCTGTGAACGGCTGCCTATCGATCAGAGTGAGGCATTAACGCTCGCAAATACTCAGGCACGCCATATCCACGGGCGTGTGGGTTATGAGGAAGGCCCGCAAGTCCCTGACCCTGCCGCACCGGAATACGCCGTACAGTTGGCGTGGCACGAGGCACAGTGGCAGGCGATCTATGATGCGCATGTCGCGGCTGGACAATCCGCGCTGACTTTCACCCCCGAATATGGCCCGCCAGCCTATTTACATACGCTGCCGCACACGAATGTGCCTGTCGCTAATTTGTGGGAGGTATGCTTGTGGGCGGCACAGCGGGCACGGACGCAGTTCGCACATTCATAATTTTTTGCATAGATCTCTTTTTCGCAAACAAGGAGCAACTCATAAATGAGTCCGATTAAGCAATCCGTTTCGTGGTGGTGTTTCGTACCCGAAAAAATGACACCCGAAGTACTGGTGCGGGCAGTGGCAGACATCGGTTATGCAGCGATTGAACTGGTCGCACCTGAATACTGGCAGCTTATTAAAGATCACGGTCTGGCGATTGCTTCTTTTTCCGGTCACCAGTCGATCATGGATGGTTTGAACCGGCGCGAAAATGGCAGTCGCATCGAGGCTGAACTCCGTGCGAGTATCGAGCAGGCCGCCAAATGGAACATCCCGAACGTGATCTGCTTCAGCGGCAACCGAAATGGCGTAGATGATGCGACTG
This sequence comes from Aggregatilineales bacterium, assembly GCA_038251045.1. GTDB lineage: Bacteria > Chloroflexota > Anaerolineae > Aggregatilineales > Phototrophicaceae > CFX2. The sequence goes on from JBBSBS010000019.1 coordinate 1,467, forward strand.
GCGCGGAAATCACTGCCGAAAATCTGCTGCGCGTAGCAAAAGCAGCCGAGGACGCAGGCGTAACGCTATCGATGGAACTGCTCAACAGCAAAGTTGACCATACGGATTACCAGTGTGACAACACGGCATGGGGTGTAAAGGTCTGCCAGATGGTGAACTCGCCAAACGTCAAACTGCTGTATGACATTTACCACATGCAAATTATGGAAGGCGACATCATTCGCACGATCCGCGATAACCATCAGTATTTCTCGCACTATCATACGGCAGGTAATCCGGGTCGTAATGAGATTGACGACTCGCAGGAACTCAATTACAGGCCGATCATGCAGGCCATCGCGGAAACCGGATACGAGGGATATGTCGGGCAAGAATTTATCCCGAAGGGCGATGCACTCGCATCACTCAAACAGGCGTTCGAGATGTGCAACGTGTGCTGAAAATTGATACGGGGCGTATGATGCGCCCCACATCATTATTTCAATGCTTCATGTGCTAAATGTGCAGCCAAAGACCCACGCGCAAACACGGGAATGCGGTCAAGCGGGGTATCGACTTCAATGGTTGTTCCGCCGGTATAGGTAATTTGTGTCCACACATCGAGCCATTGACCGGGTGGCAGATAAACTGCACAGCGGGTCACATCCGGTTCAACAACAGGGCAAACCAGCAAATCTTGCCCAAAGTAATATTGATAGGGTGATGCTTCGGTATGCCAGAGTTGGAGGGCGCGCATCATAGGTTCACCAGTGGATGCCGAATGCTGCGCTTCTTGCCAGATGTAGGGCATAAGGCGCTGGCGCACCTGCATCAAGTCGCGGAATATAGGCAGAACGCGTTCGTCACCTGTACGTTCCTGAATATTCCAAGGTGTTCGGTCATGTTTGGGTTGACGGTGCTGATTAAATTCTGAGTGATACTGAAACACCGGACAAAACACCGCCATTGCTGCCGCCCGCAAATACAACTCGGCTGAGGGTATCTCACCACTAAAGCCACCGAAGTCCCATCCCCAGAATGGAATACCGGAGATGCCCGCTGATAAACCTGCCAGAATAGAGTGACGGAAGGCATCCCAAGTCGAGTTCTCATCCCCTGCCCAGTGCAAGGGTGAACGCTGCGAACCCGCAAAACCTGCACGGCTGAAAGTAATCGCTTCTCGCTTTCGATTGGCAAAATCATAATAAGCCTGCGTGTATAAACGGGGATACTCATTCCAGAGTTCAGCACCCGTGCGACCATCGGCAAATTGTGTGTTCGCGCCCCAGAGATGCTCACCGCCGTCGGTCTTAAAGCCATCAATTCCAACTTCATCCAGCAGATATGCGCGTTTGTTGAGCCACCATTCCCGTTCATCCGGATTGGTCACATCCCACAGATAGCCACCGCGAAACCAGAATGGACGGACTTTGTGCAGACTGCCATCGGCTTCACGCACACCAAAGCCGCTTTGCTCAAAATAGGCACGGTCGGCTTCGTGCTGAGGATGCGGCTGATCGAGGGTCTTCATGACGGGGATTTGCCACAATAGTACGCGAATCCCCTGTGCGTGCAGCCACTCCACCATGCCTTTGGGATCGCGCCATTTGCCGCCCTCTGGAAAGTTGAAGTCGGTGTAATGCAGAGCAGAGTCATCGGATTGCGGAATATATTCCGCATCGTTCCAAATGTAGAATGTTGTTTCGTCACTCCATGCTTCGATGACTACTACAGCGGGTTGAATATCGTGTTCGAGTGATGCCCGCACTTCCTGCTCAATACGTGCCTGCGAATTCCATTCGTTACCACTCATCCAGAGGCCAAAACTCCATTCAGGTGGCAGTACTGCCGGACCCGTCAACTGCGTAAATTGGGCGACAATCTGTAAGGGGTCACTCCCTGTGAACCAGCGCAAACGCAGTGATTCGTCATCGCCAACATCAGCTTCAACCGTCCATACATCAGGACGTGAGGCGGCGAGATCAAACTGCATCCAACGGCTGCTTTCGATATATAGCCCATATCCGTTTGACGACAGTAAGAATGGAATTGGCATATAGGTGCGCTTGCCATGATTTTTGTACTGTTCGTAACAGCGCACATCCATGATGTTTCCACGCTGGTTGAGAGCATTGAAATGCTCACCCAATCCAAAGAAACGCTCGTCAGACAAAGCGGGGAACGTCAGGCGGATACGGCGGTTATGATCGCCATTGGACAGCCACTCGACCTGCTGCAAAGATGGGAAGGCAGCGGGCAGCAGCGGGGTATCCTTTAATGAGGGATCAAAAGTCAGCCATTGATCGGCATAAGCATAGCCACCAGCCGTAAGCCACTGTTCCCCACGTAAGTTAAAGTGTTCGGTAGATGAGCCTTCGGCCTCAATCCAATACGTGAGTGTCTCTCCAGCAGGTGGGGCGGTCAGCCGAGCTTGCCACACATCCTGCTCGATGCGAACAATGCGATCTAAGAATTCGGCACCAACACCCTCTTCCTGTTTCTGCTGCCAATCTCGCTCGTGTTCAGCGTTGAGTATGACTTCAGAGGCATCCCCCAAGCAGTAATGGACACGTAAATCTTTAATCGCAAATGGAGGGCGCGTGACGATACCAATGGTAAAGGATTCACCCGCAAGCGGCTGACGGGGAAAGCGTTCTTCAGGAAGCTGCTCGTAGGGGTGTTCTAGGCCGTAGGGGGTATGAATAATGTCAACCATGCTCAAGCATCCTTCGTCAATGACTTCAATACTAAATACATCCCATGTGACCATAACAATGGGCAGGCGGATATCCCCCATCGTTCAACCCATTGGGCGAAATAACTGGCATCCAGCAAATGCCCATCTACCTGTTCCGGTAATTCACCGGCAGTGGTAGCCTGCGTTTCAACCCATGCGATTAACTGTTGGGCATCGGCACGGCGGCCTAATTCGAGATAAGCCCAAGCCAACCATAGGGTCAGCAGAAGCCATTCGCCACCACCATAATAGGTATCGGCAGCATAGCGGTATACTCCACCGTTCAAGTGATGGATATCCTGTTCGATTTTAGCAACGGTTGCCAGAAAACGGGCATCGGTCGGCTCGACCAAGCGGTAAGGAACGGCGAGCCACAACAGGCTGCTGTCCACCGCGTCATTACCTAAATGTTTCATAAAGTGCCCGCTGGTCGCAACACCGCTTGCCAATACGAAATCGCGAATGGATTCTGGCAAACCAGCGGGGATTAGCTCAGGATCATATTGGCGTGCGGCATCAAAACCACCGTAGAGAGCCGCTAGTGTCGCCGGATGGATGTGATGGCGATGTTCCTCCCAACAGTCATAGTTGGGCGACTGCCAGAGCGCGGCGAGGTAGCGAACCAACATCATGACTGCGGGACGTGCGGCACACCACAAATCCTGATCATCATGACGTTTCACAAACTGCACCAATCCCCACATCCATGCCCCGTATCCATCCAGTTGGAAATCGGGCCAATCTTCTGTGCCCAGATCACCGTCTAAGCGAAAGCGTGTCGGCAAATAATCCGACTCGATTGGCACCTTGCCATCTGCCAATAGTTCCAGCAAGTGTGCGGCTTTATCTTCATAACGAATCAATGTCTGTGCAGCCCACAGGTGAAACTTGCGAGCGCTATCGGTTTGCCCGGCATGATCCATACCGTATGCAATCCACATTCCATCGCGCAGCCACGAATACCCGTACTGCGAAAAAGTAGGTGAAGCAACGTAGGCACCGTTTTTGGTTTGACCGGCGCGAATGATGGCAATGCTGGTGTCGATCAAATTGGACATAAAACTATTCTCACATAGGGTAAAAGGAGGCGCAAAGCAGCGCCCCCTATTTCGCTTATTTACTTGATGAGCGCGTCGATTTCAGTTTTGGCCTGATCGAGTGCTGCCTGTGCGGTCAGTTCACCATCCACAACCTGTGTGAGCAGTGCGTTTACTGCATCCTGCATTTCGTTCTGGCGTACGATTACGGGCGGAGTCACCGGACTTTCCAGCGCCTCGAATACGGCGGCGCGGTTAGCGGGGGGTGTTTGTTTGAGGTAGTTCTCAAAGTAGGAGGGTTCGTTGAGCGCAGGCAGTTCCCATGCACTATCAACACGGACGGTTGCCGCTGTTTTGCTTGAAGCGAGATATTCCGCCCACGCAATGGCAGCATCCGCCTGCTTGGTTGTCGCAGAAACGGCGACACCATTGGCAAAGAAGTGATGTGCATGCTGCTTAATCATCGGCTCGATTTGCACGTCCCATGTGAAGGGGGCATCCGCAAATGCGCCAAACATCCAGATGCCGGTAACAAGCATGCCCAATTTGCCACTCATGAACAATTCGGAGTCAGAAACACCGGACAGTTCAGCGGCGGTCGGCATCAGACCGTCATTCATAAAGCCCACCATCATCTCTAGCGTAGCAACACAGCCTGCCGAATTAATAGTGGATTCGGTCATATCGGCATTGAAGAATGAGCAGTCCCCATTTTGGGCGGCCTTCTTGTAAAATTCCCAGAATTGAACAGGCGAAAACAGACCCCAAGTATCGGTTCCTAAGGCGCGGATGGCCTTGGCAGCGGTAACGGCATCGTCCCATGTCCATGTATTGGTTGGATAAGCGATACCAGCCTTATCGAACAGATCCGCATTGTAAAACAACAATACGTCAGAGAAGGTTGCTGGCAGCGCCAACTGCTTGCCCTGATAGCTGAAGGCTTCTAACGCACGGGGATAAAATGGCGCATCAGCGTTCATCGAGGTGGACAGATCGAGCAAGGTATCATTCGCAGCATATGTGACGAAGTTCTCGTAATTTAACTCGAACACATCGGGCGCATCACCACTGGCGATACCAGCTTGTAGTAGGGTGAAATAATCGGCAAATGCTGCGGTTTCCACCTCCACCTTGACACCGGGATTTTCGGCCTCAAAGCCGGCGATAATAGTGTCGAGATCGGTAAGATGATCGGGCGCTGCCGAAAATGTGAAATAACGGATTGTGGTATCCTGTGCCGCAACTGGCGCGACCATGCCCAGCACCAGCAGAACGACGAGCGTCATCCAAAAAACAGGTAATTTACGTAACATTGTTCCTTTTCCTCTCAATTCAATAAACGAATAACAAACGCAACGTGTTGCGTGATGCAACCTAACCTTTAATCCCGCTGGAGATCACACCGCGGACGAACCAACGTTGTGCCAGCAGGTACGCTACCAGAATGGGCAGCACCGTAATGACTGATCCTGCCATGACCATATTCCACTCGGTCAAGGCGCGTGGGCCAGCCTGTAATGTTGCCAGCGCAATTGGCAGCGTCATGACTGCTTCCTGACGGGCAACAAACAGCGGATATAGATAGTTATTCCAGTAACCCATGAAGCTGAAAACCGTCAGCGTTGCTAAGGCTGGACGGGAAAGTGGCATGATAATGCGCCAGAAAATTGTGAAGTGGTTCGCACCATCGACAACGGCGGCTTCTTCAAAATCTTTGGGGATCGCGAGCAAAGATTGACGCAACAAGAATGTGCCAAAGGCGCTAAACAGACCCGGCACAACGAGCGCGGCGTAAGTGTTGATCCACCCCAACTGCCGCATCAAAATGAACTGCGGGACAACCAGCACGACTGCTGGAACCATCATGGTCGCTAGATAAAGCATGAAAACCGTGTTACGCCCACGCCATTCGAGGCGAGCAAAGGCATAGGCTGCCATAGCTGCGATCACGATTTGCCCTACTGTTCCCAGCACTGCCACCACGATGCTGTTGAAAAAAGTGCGTCCCAGATTAATCCGTTCGGCAAGCTGGGTGTAACTGGTGAGTGTCACCGGATTAGGGATCAATTCCGGTGGGGTATGCAGGATGTACTGTTGTTCCTTCAATGAGGTACTCAACATCCATAGGAAAGGCAGCACCATCAGCGCGACGATCACGATCATCAAGATGTAACGCGCCAATGACCGAATCTTACGAGTAGTCGCTATAGCAGATTCTTCTCGTAATCCAGATGACATCGCATTGGTCAACGGTTTACTGTGATTCATAGTAGACCCACCGTTTCTGGAAACGAAACTGGAAGAATGTAATCACAAATATCAAGATGAACAGTACCCATGACATGGCTGAGGCGTAGCCCATGCGGTTATAACTGAAGGCATTTCGGACGACTTCGGTGACGATAACCTTTACCTGCCGATCTGCCGCGCTGTTGGTCATGGGCATCAGCCAGACTTGTTCGAATAATTGAAAGTAGTTAATGAGCAGCGTGATGGCAACAAAGAACATGGTCGGCGAGAGTAAAGGCAGCGTGATACTTCTAAAACTGCGCCAGCGCCCAGCACCATCAATTTGGGCGGCTTCGTAATAAGTTTCGGAGATGCTCTGTAAACCACCGAGGTAGAGCAAGGCGATATAGCCTACATCTTTCCAGATACTGGTGATGACCATTGCATAGACGGCTGTTTGGGGGGTGAATAACCACGCGGGGCCGGTGATACCCAGCAGACTCAATCCATAGTTCACCAAGCCGTAGGAAGGGTTAAAAATCCATTTCCATATGAGGGAAACCACCACCCATGAGGCAACTACGGGCAGAAAGGTGGAGGTACGCACGATTATCATGCCACGTACCTTCTGGTTAAGCAGCAGCGCCAGCCCTAAACCGATAACAAAGACTGAGGGAACGTAGAGGACAACAAAGGTCAGTGTATATTGGAGCGCCCGCCAGAAATCCTGATCTTGAACAAGCTCTTGAAAGTTTGCCAGCCCAACGAACTTAGGCGGCGATAGCATATTCCAATCCTGAAAAGCCAGCCACAACGATGAGATGATCGGGTACACAATAAAAATCACCAGCCCCAGCAAGCTCGGAGCTAGAAAAAACGCGACCCATTTCCATTTGTGAAAGCCTTGATTCCAACTCATTCAATAACATCTTTCATCAACATTAAATCGAGATTATCTACTTAATTCATTTGTTGAACAAAGTAAAATCAAAAAAACTCAGTGACTGGTAACCGTATCTAGCTCGCGCTGCGATGTGCGAAATAATTCCTGCAAAACAAGGCTCGCCGCTCCCCGTGCCCAGGCATCATCGCCTAATGGCTCGGTATGGAGCTTTAGCCCCTGTAACAGCGCGGGCATGGCATTGGCATATAACGCTTGACGCATTGGCGCGAGCAGTAGTTCGCCGTAGCGCATCCCTTCCCCGCTAAAGATCAAGAGCTGCGGGTTCAATACATTCACCAACATGGCGATGCCATAACCGAGTGTTGCCCCGGCCTGCTGTACCAGATCAATAATCATCTGTTGACCTGCCAGCGCCGCTTGATATAACGCATCAATCGAGGCGAATTGCAGTCCCTGTTCCGCCGCACGCCGCAGAAGCCAAGGATCGCCCACAAATGTTTCCAAGCAGCCCCGTTTGCCACAGTCGCAGGTGTATCCCTGCGGATCAATGACGGTATGCCCGAATTCACCCGCGCCACCCATCCCCCGATACAACTGACCGTTTACGACGATACCCAAGCCGATGCCTCGACCGACCGTGATTGTCAGAAAGTGGTTACTGCCTACGCCTACGCCATAGAGTTTTTCAACTAAGGTAAGGGTGTTGACATCATTATCAAGGTACACGGGAAGAATGGTACGATGCTCAACCATATCCGCGAACGGCACATGCTCCCAACCGAGGATTGGTGATGTGAGGCAGATACCTGTTTCAGCATCAACTATGCCCGCCATGCCTATGCCTACACCCAGCAAACGACTGCGCTGAATTTTCGAATCCGCCACTAAGTGATGAATACCATCCGCCACCCTTTGAGCAACTGTTTCCGGCTCCACACTGAGGTTATCCAGCGTCAGGCGACCAATAACGTCTGCGTCCAGATTGGTGAGGGCAAAGGTGATGTGGTCTTCGGTTAGCTTGATGCCTACGACATATGCGCCTTCGGGTTGCAACGCTAGTAAAATGGGAGGACGACCACCACGCGAGTCGCCTTCCTGTTTTTCATAGATCAAGCCACTTTCAACTAATTCGCGCGTTAGTGCAGTCACTGTACCGACACTCAAACCGGTATGCCGAGACACATCCACACGCGAAATAGATCCATGTTGGCGAATCGTATTGAGCACTGCTGCCCGATTCTGAACTTTCAATAATTTCTGTTTATGCATACTTTTTTCATTAGTTGAAATAACTATTTGCAGTATAGCGCAATTCACTGCCCTGTCAAGAATTTGCGCTGGTCTAAGTGTGAAACTTGGTCGGAAGATCAGTTCAACATGCTGCGTTTCAACACCTCAAATAATGAGTTGGTCGGGCTAGGGGTTTAAGGAACGAACAGGCGGAATCTCTACCATTCCCTAACGCCCAACCTCCTTATCTCCACCGGAACTGAACCTGCACTGTAGACTACAGTTATTAAGAGTAGATATCTTGATTCATACTCTCGGAGGAAAAATGACCCCTATCTCACGTTGGATACCCGTTTTACTTATCGTCATCCTACTCACAAGTGCCGGTTGTAACCTTTCAAGTGACATCATTGACAACCCAACTCCTTCGCCTACCCAACCTAGCCCAATCGTGGAACACCCCACCAATCAACCACCAACTGCTACGCCTTTGCCGCCTACGCCAACTACGATCAAACCAACTAATGTACCGGTGTGTACCCCGCGTGCCGATTGGCCGATTTATATCGTTGCAACCGGGGATACTTTGGGGCGAATTGCCGTCCGAACCGGAACATCAGCGGCGGCGCTCACACAAGCCAACTGCCTTACTAATGCCAATTTGATTTCAGTTGGTCAAGCGCTGCGTGTGCCACGCCAACCCACACCGCCTACAGCTGTACCCCCAAGCGTGATCCCGACAGCAGTCACCCAACAACTGGGCTCGATCAGTGTTACGCCGTATATCACGGCAGATGCTGGTAATTTTGCCATTAACGGAGGGACTACAGTAACCATAAGCTGGAGCGGTGGGCCAGCAGATGTGGTACGCACTGACTTTTTCCAACGCACCTTCAACGGCACGATAACGCTTATCAGCAGCGACACCAATGCCAGTGATGGCCTGAGCACGACATGGTTAGCACCTGTTAATTTCCAAGGAACGCTGACGGCATCCGCAACCCGGTCGGATGGAAGTACGATCACACCGATATTTACACCGACGGTTTACGTGAATGATCCGAGTAGTGCTAATAATGCTATCGCCTTGAGTACGTACCTCCGTTTTGAAAGCCAAACTTACTTTGTGCAGGCCAACATTGCCGTAGGGTTGTTGTGGCTTGCTGCGCCTATTTCAGCGGCGCGGGTAGATTTCACCTTCTCGCCGGCTGACCGCACCGCACAACCGTATCTGTTGGGCAGTGACACGAACATGGCAGACGGAGCCACGGCGAACATGACATTAGCGCCCGGTGATCTGGGTATTGTCAGTGCGGAAGCGTTCCGCAGCGATGGGACGCGCATCACTTTTGCCAGTGCGATTACGGTTAATGGATCAGTAGAAAGTGGTGGATAAGTAAGGAAACGATCAACAGGGTATACCGGAACAGTCTGGTATACCCTGTTTTGAAATTGACGATTTGAGGTAACAATGTGTCATTTCACAAGCGCCCAACTGATCCCTGCCAAACCGGAATAGGCATCTACCACACTTCCATCTGGGAGTGAAATGTAGGTATGCGTGTGGGAGGTGCGCCCATAAAATTGCCAAGTAGCACTATAAGCAACTTCGGACGCGGTTGCCCATCCCAATTTATCCTTTACCTTATTACTATGGAAATCGTTTGAGTTTGCCGACACGCGACCGAAACCATTTACGGGCAGGATCAATCCGGCAGGTGATTGGCCTGTGGCATCGGCATAATTGGCGTAATCCCGTTGGCGAAAATGGAGCCAAGGCGCGAGCGAGCCATTCATAAACACCCATATGTCACCGCTATCGGCCAGCCAGACCATAAAACCGTGCTGATAACTTTGATAAGCGGCCTGTGTGGTCATTATCGCGCCGGGGCAAATCCCGTCGGTAGAACTTCCAAAGAACAGTGTGGCGGGACAGGCAGTTCCAACAGGCGTATTTATAACTGGAGCAGATGTGACGGGATTATACCCATTGGCGATTACATACCGTCCACTTACCCAGCCGGTCATGCTGCCGACCTGAATTTGCCACCACGTTCCCGATTGACCGATGACCGGATAACTTTCCCCGCGCCGGACGACTGTCAAGATGGCACTGTTGGTGGTTGATGCTTCGCGCACATTCAAATAGCGGGCGGTAATGGTGACTGTTTGGGTATTGGGCTGAGATGCCCGAACACTTAATCCCATCAATAAGAGTGACATAAACAAAACGGTATACAGAAATGATCTCAACATGCTTTTGACCTCATTTTGTATAAACCTAGCCGCACTATATATTCGCTATTTATTACCTTACACCGGTTGCAAAAGTTCACTTGACGCATACCCTACGCAATGAGCTTAATCCGGTTTCATCCATTGGTCGCAAATTTCTGGCTCTAGTTTCAAAGGCGTGTTCAGGGTAAAGTTCGGGCTTCGTTGTTATCTTATTGACCGGAAAACACATGACTGATTCCAAACTGACCGTACTTATTGCCTCGTATCTGGAAGCCGAGTTGGTCGAGCAAATTCGCCGCGAAGTACCGCAGGCTGAGGTTATCAACCGGCATGATCTGCTGGGCACACCGCGTTATGTTGGTGACCACAGCGCACCCGTAAAGCGTACTCCGGCGCAGGAAGCCGAATGGCGAGGACTGCTGGCACAAGCTGACATCCTGTTCGACTTTGACTACAGTAACGTAGAGGATCTCCCGCAACTTGCTACGAACGTCAAATGGATACAGACTACGAGCGCAGGAATTGGTCAGTTCGTCAATACGAATGGATATGACCGCACCAACTGGATTTTCACTACTGCCAGCGGCGTACATGCGCGCCCGTTGGCTGAGTTCGTCATGATGTCGATATTGTTCTTTGGTCGAGATTTGGAATATCTCCAACGCGAAAAAGCGGCTCATCACTGGGAACGGAACTGCACATCTGACCTTGCTGAAAAAACACTAGCAATCGTCGGGCTAGGCAAAATTGGGCGGGAAGCGGCACGACTTGCTAAAGCCTTCGATATGCGGGTAATCGGCAACCGCCGTACCCATTCTGATGCCTCTATCCTCAATGTGGATGTACTTTACCCGCCCGATGAGCTGACACCGCTGCTAACACAGGCCGATTATCTACTGCTGTGCTGCCCACACACACCCGAAACTGAAGGCTTGATTGGCACGAAACAAATCGCCCAACTGCCCAAAGGCGCGGTCATTATCAACATTGCGCGGGGGGCCGTACTTGACCAAGCTGCGTTAACCAATGCCTTACGTTCCGGTCATTTGCGCGGGGCCGCATTGGATGTATTTGCAAATGAACCGCTGCCAACTGAAGATCCGTTATGGAATATGTCTAACGTCATCATCAGCCCTCATTCTGCCAGCACAATCGACAGCGAGAATGCAAAGATCACACGCTTATTTTGTGACAACCTTAAACACTATCTGGCAGGCGAACCGTTACAAAATGTACTTGATGTCGAGCGTTATTATTGAGAAGCGACCCAAACCGGATTGATTCACAAAATGCTGCAAATTCTGCAAAAATTGCACAATTCCCGCTGAAATGGCGGGCGGGACGCTCGCTCGAACCCGCCGACAACCTATTTTAGGTCAGCAGGATGGTCGGTCAATTCCGCTGAAACGACACAAATACCGCGGGAAGCCCGGTCAATACCACCGCTTTGGCAGAAGTGTCTGGCGCAGCCATAGTTGCGGATGTTTTCAGTCGGGAATGAACAGCAAAGGACATGGCACTTCCTGTAAACAGATGCAGTCGAGATACTCAGGGTGGTGGTTGCAAAGTACGTGATGTATAAGAAGTCCAGACGAGAGGACGCACAGCCGTGTGCCCCTACAAATCAATTCGTGATTCGTCTTTAGATTGTCACGTACCATATGACCTCTACCATACCCAGCGCAGAACAAGAGTTCATTATTTGTCAACCGAAAATGGTAAGCGTTTACAAACCTTTTACCAAGCACGTGTGGCGCTAATTATCATCAAGTCTGTTGAAGGCTGATCGAAAGTACAGCCCAATACCGTCCGTGGGGACAAAGACGACAGCCACGTAACGTGCTAATGTGGGAATATCACAACACACCAATATGGATTGGTGAAAGGTATATCTCATGAAAACAGGTTTGATAACGGGGGCATCACGCGGGTTGGGTTTGGCACTGGCGCGGGCGATGGCGGCACAAGGCTGGCAACTGATCATAGACGCGCGGGGCGTAGAAGCGCTCGGTCAAGTGCAAAAAGAATTAGAAACGATGACCACAGTTGTCGCCATTGCGGGTGATGTAACTGAGCCGGAACACCGGAAACAACTCGCGAAAGCAGCGGTTGATCTCGGCGGGTTGGATGCGATTATTAACAATGCAAGTGTACTGGGTCCCAGCCCACAACCTGCCCTACTCGATTATCCACTGACGGAGCTAGAGGCTGTTTACAAGGCAAATGTCATTGCGCCGTTGGGTGTGATCCAAGCCGTAAAGGATACGTTGAAGCCAACCGCGAGGATCATCAACATCAGCAGTGACGCGGGTGTCGAACCGTATGCGGGCTGGGGCGGATACGGCAGCAGTAAAGCCGCGCTGGAACAACTCTCGGCGATTCTGGCGACGGAAAACCCACAATTTAAGGTTTATTGGGTCGATCCGGGTGATATGCGCACCGAGATGCATCAGGCGGCGTTTCCTGATGAGGACATTAGTGACCGACCGCTGCCGGATGTGAGTGTGCCGGGATTGATGGCACTGCTAACGGACGATTTGCCAAGTGGACGGTATCAGGCACGGAAGGTACTTGAGCCAAAGGCAGCAACGCCACCTGTCCACTGGCTTAATCTGGTGCTGCAAGTTGACGATTTTCAAAAGGCGGCGGATTACCTGAGTAATCATCTCAAACTGCCGCTGCAAGAGGAATGGCATGAAATCGGTCATGGGGCGTTATTTAGCGCGGGAGTGGCAACGATTGAGATCGGGGATGCAAAGCAGGTGGCAGAGGTCGACCGGATAGAACTTGGTCATGCGGTGAACGATGGTATACGGTTGGCACTCGGTGTACGGGATGTGGCGCAGACTTCCGCAGATGCGCAAGCAGGCGGAGCAAAAGCGCTGCACGAAATCGTGGATACACCGTGGGGACATCGCAACCAGCGGTTGAAACTGCCGGACGGACTGCCGATTGAAGCGCTGACTCTTTTTCAGGTGATCGAAACCAGCGAGGAGGATGCATCGTGAGTGAAAGCCGACTCCTCGATACGCTGGACTTTGTGCTGCCGCCAGAACTGGAAGCGACTGTGCCGCCGGAAGCGCGGGGATTGACACGCGATAGTGTGAAGTTGATGGTTTCTTACCCGGCGGATGATCGGGTTATGCATACGCGGTTCAACAGTATCGCTGATTATCTGGATGCGGGTGATGTGGTGGTTATCAATACCAGCGGCACGTTAAATGCGGCGTTGGCAGCGAAACGAGCCGATAGTAAAGCGTTTGTTATCCACCTTTCAACACATCTATCAGCAGATGAATGGGTGTTAGAAGTACGCGAACCGGACGGCGGGGCGACAAAACCTTTTGCCGATGCTCACAGCGGCGAGACTTATCAGCTATCGGGTGGTGGAAGCGCAACCTTGATTCAGCCATATGGTGTGCCGCTGGATGGGCATATTCGATTGTGGCGGGCGATATTGAAGCTGCCGTTGTCGCTAAATGCATATCTTGAACATTATGGAAATCCCATCCGGTATCGCTATGTGCAACAAGCATGGGACAGCCGTTATTACCAAACCGTATATGTGACCGAGGCGGGCAGCGCAGAAATGCCTTCAGCCGGACGTGCGTTCACCGCAGAAATCATCACCGAGTTGGTGGCGAAAGGGGTGCTGATTGTACCGCTGGTGCTGCATACGGGTGTTTCCAGTATGGAGGAGCATGAGCCGCCGTATGCTGAATACTATCGTGTGCCAGCGGTGACGGCACGTACTGTCAACGCAGCACATGAGAATGGTGGACGGGTAATTGCCATCGGTACAACGGTGGTAAGGGCACTGGAAACCGTGACCGATGAGTCCGGAATGGTACACGAAGGTGAAGGCTGGACGGAGAAGATCATCACACCAGCGTGCGGAGTACGGGCAGTGGACGGATTGCTTACAGGTTTACATGAACCGAAGGCGACTCATCTGGCGATGCTGGAAGCGATTGCTCCACGAGAACATTTGAAGAAGGCTTACGGTGAAGCCTTGGAGCAGCAATATTTGTGGCATGAGTTCGGGGATTTGCACCTGATTTTGAATGCGGCTCGATCTAGCCGGTAATGATAACTGCTTATCGATATGGCAGCAATTGTATCTGTGAGCAGCTTGTGCGGTACAATTCGTGGACTATTTCAAAATCGTTTATCGAAAGACTGAATGATGTCCTCAAAAATTCTACTGTTTGTTGGAACATACACCGAAGCACTGCCGCATGTTCCAACTGCCCATGCAGAAGGCATTTACAGCTACAGCTTTGACCCAGCGACCGGTAAGCTTGATTATTTGAGCAAAACAAAAGGGGTTGATAACCCAACGTATGCAACGGTCGATAGTACGGGGCAATATCTATATGCGGTGTGCGAGTTTGAGGGTGGGCGAGAGAATATATGCAGTGCGTTTAGGATTAACCGTGAAACAGGCGAATTGACACTGATAAACCAGCAACCGACATTCGGGCAGGCAAGCTGCTATGTGACGATTGACCACAGTGGGCGGTATGTATTGGTGGCGAATTATGCGAGTGGGAAAACGGCGCTAATGCTGCCTATACGGGCAGATGGCGGGTTAGAAGCAGCGAGTGATACGGTTACCCATACGGGCAGCAGTGTGAACAAGGAACGGCAGGAAGGGCCACATGGTCACTGTATTCTGCCTGATCCTAAGAACCAATATGTGTTCGTGGCGGATCTGGGCATCGACCAATTGGTGCGTTACAAGCTGGATGTGGAAGGCGGGAAGTTGATTCCGTCGGCAGAGGGGAATGTGCAGATCGAAGCCGGATCAGGGCCACGACATTTTGTGTTCCATCCAAATGGGGCGTATCTATACGTTCTTAGTGAGCTATTGGCAACCGTGACGGTATTGAGTTATGACGCAGCAACAGGCAAGACGGTGACACTGCAAACCATATCGAATTTGCCGGACGGGTTTGACGGGCAAAAGTGGGCAGCAGCTATACGGATTACAGCCGATGGACGGTTTTTGTACGCATCTAACCGAGGACATGACAGCATCGGCATGTTTGCGGTGGATGGGCAAACGGGCAAATTGACAGCGTTAGGGTTTCAATCTACGGGCGGGAAAGTGCCGAGAGACTTCAATATTGACCCTACTGGTCAATGGCTGCTGGCGGCGAATCAGGCAACGGATACGATTGTGAGTTTTCGGATTAACCAGAGTACGGGTGTGTTGGAAGATGTGGGTATTGTGAGTGAGGTAGCAACACCAGTGAGCCTGGCGTTTTTAACGACCTGATAAACAGGCGATAACAGGTAACAATTACGAAGACTATTACGAAACAGTTATTCAGTAACCTGTTGTTGAAGATACACGTCTGAGAAGGAAAAAGCAGCAAAAGCAGGGGTTCTATTTTTGCCCGTGTCCCGTAGTTAAGCAGGAGCATCCAATTCATCTTCGATGCGGTAGATTGTTTCTGTCGGGCCGATAACGATTAAAACGTCGCCGGATTGGATGATGTAGTTCGCATTGGGATTGATGGCAAATTCGCCACCGGGTTTTTGGATGGCGAGTATGTTCACATTTTGGGTGCGCCGCAGGTTAATCTGGGCAATCGATTTACCAATCAGCGGCGATTCCGGCTCAATATCGATCTGACCGATATCCATATTGAGGTTGTCACCCACATGAAAAAGATAATTCATAAAATCGTGAATCGCCGGACGAAGTAACGCCAAGGCCATACGATGCCCACCAATCTGGTACGGGCTAACCACGCGATCTGCCCCGGCGCGGCGCAGTTTGGTTTCGACGTTGGGGGTGACCGCACGGGCAACAATAAATAGACCGGCGTTTAGCTCGCGTGCTGTGAGCACCGTCATGACGTTGTCAGAGTCGGTATTCAGCGCACACACCAGCCCTTTTGCCCGCTTAATCCCGGCGTTTTGTAAGGTGATTTCCTGAGTGCCATCGCCAATGATGTGAGGAAGGTTGCTTTCAAGCAGGAGTTGGCGCATGTCCGGTAAGTTTTCCACTACGACAAATTCTTCTTTTCGTGCCTGTAAATCACGGGCAATTTGCTGCCCCATGCGCCCATAACCGCAAATGATATAGTGGTTTTTGATAAGCTTAAGCGTTTCTTCCATTTTCCGCTCCCTAATTGCCAACCATAAATGTGGTCCCAAAATTACACTGGCACCATTACTGACAGCGATAGTAACCGTTGCAACCCCCAGAAAGATCAAAATTGATGTGAAAACCCGACCTACTTCAGAGAGGGTATGCACTTCACCAAAACCGACGGTCGTAATCGTAATGATGGTCATGTAGAAAGCATCAACAGCGGTCATTTGTTCAAGCAGCATGAAACCCACTGTACCGATTGCGATGAGTATGAGCACCATCAATATGGAAATTTGGACACCATTCACGGGGTCGGCAATCATAACCCGCAACCGGTAGCCAAGTCGTGAAAACCGTTCTCTAATCATGAACTTAAGGTGGGGCTTGTTAAGCGAAGGTCGTATTGCAAACCGCGGATGAAGGCACGGCGTTTAAGATATACGAAGCGACACCTAAAGTGAGGTTTTTCTCGTGGATTCATGCTATGAGTTTAACGCATACGCTCATTTCCTACGACATTCTATTAATGTGTTGTCAATCTAATTTCCTTCTGGTGTGCGCTTAAGCGGGAGCGGATTGATTTCTGATTGACATGCCCCTTCTACAATAAGTGGATTGTGGACTACAATAAATGTCTCATCCAACACTGAGTAAACAGAACAAAACTAATGACCACAAATCCCAAAATCGTCGGCGAAGGCTTAGGGTTTGATGATGTGCTGCTTGTGCCGCAGCGGTCATCCATACGGTCGCGATTCAGCGGCGAGATCGATACCAGCGCACGGGTGGCACGGGGCGCACCGGCTATCCACATTCCGATTATTTCCGCCAATATGGATACGGTGACGGATTGGCGGATGGCGACGACGATGTCGCTGCTGGGCGGCTTTGGAGTCATCCACCGCTTTATGAGTGTGGAAGAACAGGTGACAGAAGTGCGCAAGGTCAAGGAACGAATGCGGGTGGTGGAAGAACATCCGCCGGTTATCCCCAGCACCGCCACGATCCGTGATGCGCGACACCTGCTGAAGCAGCGGGAACGGGGTTACGTTATCGTCCATGAAGGCAGCAGTTTTACGGGCAGCTTCATCGGCATTGCGACACCGCGCGATTTCGAGGCAGGCGATCTTGATACGCCGTTACACGCGATTATGACCCCACGCGAACGGGTCGCCACTGTGCCGAAGGGCACGGGTTTGGAGCAAGCGGTAGCGGAAATGCACATCCACCGTGTGGAAAAGATGCCGGTTGTTGATGACGAGGGACGGTTGGTGGGTGTGTATACGATTAAGGATTACAAATACTATCACCAGTATCCGCAAGCCTCGTTGGATAGTAAAGGGCGGTTGCTGGTGGGGGCGGCTATCGGTGTGCAGGACGGCGATATTGATCGAGCGCTGGCAATGGTGGCGGCGGAGGTTGATGTGCTGGTGCTGGACATCGCGCATGGTGAACTGGATTATACGCAGGAAATTCTGCACCGCTTGAAGGTTACCGAGCGAGTAAACACCCCTGTTATTGCGGGTAATGTGGCGACGATAGATGGGGCGCGGTATGTGCGGGACAGCGGCGCGGACGGTGTGAAGGTCGGTGTTGGGCCGGGTTATGTGTGTGAAACGCGCGATGTGGCGGGCGTGGGTGTGCCACAGATTACGGCTATCATGAACGCGGCTGAAGCGTATAAGAACGACATTGACCGTATTCCGATTATCAGTGACGGCGGCATCCGCAAACCGGGTGATATGTCCAAGGCTATCGCCGCTGGCGCGGATACAATTATGGTGGGATCACTGTTTGCAGGGACAGAAGAAAGCCCCGGTGAACCGGTGGAGCAAGACGGCATCCTCAAAAAGATGGTGCGCGGTATGGCATCGGCAACGGCATTTGAGAAGCGGTTGGCGCTGGGGTCTACTACAACCAACCTCGAAGATTATGTACCGGAAGGACGGACGACTTTTACGCCATTCAAGGGTAAGGCTAGTAAAGTGGTCAAGAAGCTGCGCGGTGGGCTGCTTTCGGGGATGAGTTACTCAAACGCACGGACGATTGCCGAAATGCACGAACGGGCGCAGTTCATCATCATGAAAAATCCGGGCGGGCCGGAGCAGCGCCGTCCGTTGCAGACGTAGGATAGGTTTGAGTACGAACCCCCTCCTTAGTCCTCCCCCGTAAACAAGGGAGGAAACTGCACCTAAGGCAAAGGTTTTCGCATCCATTACTTGGAATTACTGAGCGTTTTGAGAAAACAAAAGGGAGCTTCAATGAATGAATGCTCCCTTTTGATTGGATGCGGTGATTGATTACAGGATTTGTGAAAGGAAAAGTTTGGTGCGGGGATGCTGGGCGCTTTCGAAGAAATATTCGGGCGTGCCCTGCTCGATGATGCGACCTTGATCGAAGAAGATCACGCGGTCAGCCACTTCACGGGCGAATCCCATTTCATGGGTGACGACGATCATGGTCATACCGCTGAGGGCAAGTTCCTTCATAACATCAAGCACTTCTTTAATCATTTCGGGGTCGAGGGCGGAAGTCGGCTCGTCAAAGAGCATAATTTTGGGTTCCATCGCCAGAGCGCGGGCAATGGCAACACGCTGCTGTTGACCACCGGAAAGCTGACCGGGGTATTTGTTGGCTTGTTCAGGAATGCCCACACGCACTAGCAATTCTTTGGCTTTGGCCTCGGCCTTATCTTTCGACCAACCACGCACTTTCATGGGCGCAAGGGTGATGTTCTCCTGCACCGTTTTATGTGGAAACAGATTGAACTGCTGAAAGACCATGCCGATTTCGCGACGGATAGCGGCGATGTTGCGAACATCGTTTCCTAGCTCGATGCCATCGACTGTGATTTCGCCGGATTGGTGTTCTTCCAAGCGATTGATGCAGCGAATGAAGGTGGATTTGCCAGAACCGGAGGGGCCGATGACCACAACGACTTCACGCTGGGCGACACTTACTGAAATGTCACGCAGAACATGAAATTCACCAAACCATTTATTCACATCTTTGCAAATGATGATCGGTTCATCAGACTGATCAATGACGGGAGTATCTTCTGCCATACGATTACCTCATTTACAACAAGTAGTAGCACATTACGAGTAGGGTCGGTTTTGGAAAGTCGTTAATTACCCTACCCTGACGCTCTCCCATAAACAAGGGAGGGAACCATTCCGAAAACGGGAGCACGATTTTAACAACACTCGAAAACCATTTACAGAGTATGCAGCACATCACATGCTAAATTTGCGTCCTGAGCGCTTGCCCCGCGCCGGTTGCTTCAATACGACGGCTGATGGCAGCGATAAAGTAGCTAAAAACAAAATAGAAAATCGAAATGAACATAAACGTTTCGCGGCGCAACCCTAGAAATTCGGTTTGAGACACCACGTTTTGTGCCATACCGGTCAGGTCTAACAAGCCGACAATGGCGACCAGTGATGTGTCTTTGAACATACCGATGAAGCTACCCATCATCGGTGGGATGACCAAGCGTAGAGCCTGCGGTAAGGTAATGAATAAAGTGACTTGTATGCCACCCAAGCCAAGCGCCTTGGCAGCTTCATCCTGACCGGTAGGGATAGCCTGTAGGCCCCCGCGAACAACTTCGGCAATGTAGGCCGCAGTGAACAGTACGGTCGCAATCATGGCACGAAAGGCACTGGGGAAGCTGGCTAGAGAAGGGTTAATCAATGGGATGAGCAGGGTCGCCATAAACAAGACCGTAATAAACGGGATGCCGCGCACCAACTCGATGTAGATGGTACAAGCGGTACTCAGGACGGGCAATTTGCTACGCCGTCCGAGCGCGAGTAAGATGCCCAGCGGCAGCGACCCGATGATGCCGACAATCGTGAGCAGCATGGTCAGCAAGACACCACCCCAACGGCGAGTATCCGTCAGCGGAACGGCATCTGCCAACAGAGGGGGAAGCCGTGATGCGCCGAATACGCAGATCACGATAATGACCGCGCAGACAATTAATCCAACCATGAAGGCAAGCGAACTGGTATTTTGCCCGCGAGTGCGCCCAATTAGGGCAGCAATGATGCCGACAAGGATCGTGAGGGCAACCACTATCACCAAAATCAGATTGGGGTTGGCTTCTAAGGTGTTGAGCGCATTACTCAGCAAGCCATAGACTAAGTTTTGCCCGCGAAAGATGATGCCAACCACGGCAACAACCACCAATGTGGAGAGCGCGAGCACATTGCGAGATTGGGCAAATTGCGTTCCGGCTAAATAGGCGGCAAAGAGCCAAGCGAGGGTGAATAACAAGATGAGGAATTGGCGTACACCATCGTTGGTAAAACCCCAAATCGCAACAAATGATAATATGGGCACAACACCCAATAACCAAACCGCAGTTCGCGAAGATAGTTGATGTGGATGTAATTCCGGCGACAAGAACCAGTCAAGCATACGGCCTATAAAATAACCGATGGCAGCGACCACGCATACGATCAACAGGAAGCTATTGATCTGATTAAGGAACGGTGCGACATACAAGCGCAGATAATCCGAAAATGGTGTCATGCCACGATATTGATTGCTGGTCACGACAATAAAGGGCAAGGTACGACCATTTTCACGAAGCGGTAATTCAGCTTCGGTGGTATAGAGATCGGTCATGCGGACATATTGGGCAATGCTGCCAATGGCAGGGCCTTCATCTTCCGCGCCACGGGTGATATTGCGCTGCAAGATTGGATAGATGCCGTGCGTTTCGAGAATAGCAGCAGAGTCCGGATCGTCTATCTCTTTTTGGAGGATATACCAACCGTCTGCGGGTAAGGTTACGGTGAGCAGACTCTGAGAGTCGGTCAAGGTAATCTCACCATCGGGCAGCGGTTCCATTGTCGTGCCCTGAAGAATGGACACTTTCACAGGCTGCTGGTTCAGTTTGAGGCTGTCCACGATTGGATCAGAGTCTTTGAGCGCCTTGAGGTCAAATTCGGCGCGGGTACGCTGACGATCGGTCAGGGTGTCGCCAGCCAGAAGTTTTTTCAGGTCGTTAATCTGGGCTTCAGTCGTGAGGCGATTACCTGCCAGATTCAAGGCCGCATTGGTTGCTGCATCTGCAAAACTGTTTACCTGTGCCAGACTGGCATCTGTATCAGCATATTGGTCAGCAAAGCGGACAGTGACGGTTTCGCCAGCGCGTCCGGTAAAAGCCATCTGGGGCTGCGGCAACTGACCATTATCGCCACCAATTCTGACTTGCCCTGCTGACGCATAATAGTTTGGCAGAGGAAGTGCGGTGTAAATCACCATAGGAACAATAAAGGTTAGGGCGATCAACCCGACTATGAAAAGCGCAAGCCCGCGCCCGATGCGTGCCCAAGCGGCAAGCGCAATGCCGATGGTAAAAGCAGTCATCAGGACAACAAGCGTAATACGCCACTCGGCTTCTGGTTCAAAACGACCGAGCATGAGCAGACGCAGGTTAAAGTTGATGGTGTACCAATTGGCTTGCCCGACCGTCCATGTGACGAATGAGACAACGACAGAAATGACAATGGCGATGACGACAAATGTCAGAATGGTATCTGATAAAGTGTTAAAGAGGTTCTTTTTGACCCATGCCAGCGGCCCGACTTCTAGGAGCGGTGCGTGACGGGGAGAGATGTCATCGCCACTAACAATCGTGTTAGGAATGTGAACGGGGTGTTGTTGGTTAATGGTTGTCATTGGATGCTACCTCGTCACAAGCTGGAAGCGACGGTTCGCCAAATTGGTGAAAAAGGCAATCACGAGGCTAATGGTAAGGTAAGTCAGCATAATCATGGTGATACCTGTCACCGATTGACCGGACTGATTCATGATGGTGGTTGTAATTTGTACAACATCGGCGAAGGCAATCGCAATCGCCAAGCTGGAGTTCTTGGCTAGATTTAGATATTGGCTGGCAAGTGGTGGAATAATCACCCGCATGGCTTGCGGTAAGATAATCATGAAGAGGGTTTGTGAGGTTGTGAAACCGAGTGCGCGTGAAGCTTCGATTTGCCCTCTTGGTACAGCGAGAATACCGGCACGAACGATTTCAGCAATGAAGGCGGCGGTATATATAACCAAGCCGAGCAAGAGCGCGATATATTCTTGAGAGACTTCTGTGCCGCTGACGTATCCGGATACAATACCGGCATTATTGACGCGTTGAACAGGTGGGATATAGAGGATGGGGCGTGCGCTATAAAATTCTTCATCGGCGGGGCTCAATAATCCTGCTGCCCGCGCATCCACAATACTCATGAGAACCGTTTGACCATCCTGCGTAACGGGCACGACGGCTGGCTCTGGCTCTACACCGACGGCGAACCAACCAATCACCGTGAACACCACTACCGCTAAAACGCTATACAACAAGCGGGGAAAGGGGCGACCCGTTTGTTCAGTTATGCGTCCGAGGTAAATCCAGATCACGAATGCAAGTGATACGCCAATGGCGATGAAGGCGAACCACTCGGCAAAGCGGGCGGTGGTATGAATTTCGGGAAAAGCGAAACCACGGCGACTGATAAACAGAGTGGGATACAGTTCAAATGGCAAACCGCCATTAGGAATTACGCCAAAGTAAAAAAGGATGCCGCCGACGAATTGTCCTACTGTAAGGCCGAGTGCCCGCCAGCGTATGGACTTGGCAATCTGGGTTGCAGCGCCGATAAGAATAACGCTTACCAGCGCGTAGATAATGAAAACCGAATTACCAATTTGGCTGATGCCATACGAACTAGACGCGAGCAAAAATCCGACTTCGATAGCGATGATGCCCGCTAAAATAGCTGATACCCCGAAACGGCGGCGCGGCGAACTCATCTTGTCTTTTGCCAGATAGCCAAACCAGACAAAGGCCAGCAGTGCTAATTCCACCAACCAGCGTGAAGGGAGCGCATATCGACCTTCAGGCAAAACACTGAGCGGGGTACGGAAATCTGGCAAGGATGAAATGACGATGGCATACCAGAAGATCAACTGCACCAGAATCGGCGTATTACGAAGAAGCTCCACGGCAGCACGGGTGACGGTTCGCAGGAGCCAGTTGGAACTGAGCAGGAAAATACCACCTAAAACACCTACGATGGTAGTCAAGACCAGACCGACGCTGATGACACGTAGGGAATTGGTCAAACCGACACTGAAAGCATCACCATAAGTGCTGTTGGATGAATACCAATCCGGGCGTTCACCGATGTCGAAACCAGCGCGATTGGTCAAAAAGTTCAGGCTGGGTGTCAGGTTTTTAGAATTCAAGGAGGTGAGGATTGATCCCCACAATAATGAAATGAGATACACCAACACGAAGGCAAATATGATCTGCCCAACTGCCGACAAAACACGCTCGTCCCGAAGAAATGCAGGAATGAGGCTACGGCTAGAAGATTGGTTAGAAGAAGGTGGTACAGCAGACATAATCTTGACCCTAATCTGTCAGATGCAGATGATCGCTCGCTCGATATTCAATAAAAAATATAGTTACTGCTTGTAATAAGTTGCAATATTTCGATTAGATAAGGGCGACGCAGTGCGTCGCCCTTTTTCGTAAACATTCAAACCGTCAGCTAATGCCTAGCGGAACGGCGGTGAGTACATAAGCCCACCCTTAGTCCACAGATCGTTCAGACCACGACCCAGATTGAACGGGGTGTCGGGGCCGAGGTTACGGTCGAAAATTTCGCCGTAATTGCCGACCTGCTTGATGACGGTCACTGCGAAGTCATTGGGGATGCCATAGAGTGAACCGATGGCATTGTCGCCCTGACCGAGGAAACGTTGAATTTCAGGAATGTCACTGGTCAGGAATGAATCAACGTTGGTGCTGTTAATGCCATATTCTTCAGCCTGAATGGTCGCATAGACAGTCCAGCGAACGATGTCGCCCCACTGCGGATCTGATTGGGGGACAAGCGGGCCAAGGGGTTCCTTGCTCATGGTCACGTCGAGGATCTGGTACAGGCTGGGATCAGCACTGCTGCCCTTGTAGGCAATCAAACCGCTCTTGTCGGTCGTGAAGGCATCGCATTGACCCTGAACGAAAGCATCCCAAGTGGCAGCGGCTTCAGCAAACACCTTGGGTGTGTAATCCACACCGGCGAGGCTCATCTGGTCAGCCAAGTTGAGTTCGGTGGTCGTACCGCTCTGTACGCAGACAGTCAGATTTTCGAGACCTGCCAAATCGGTGATACCGCTGGCAACAGGAACCATCATGCCCTGACCATCATAGAAGGTGGTGGGGGAGAAATCCGCACCCCAGACAGCATCACGGCTGAGGGTGAAGGTGGTGTTGCGCGACATCATGTCGATTTCTTCTGATTGAAGTGCGGCTTGACGTTCGCCAGCTTCTAGCGGACGGAAGCTAACCTTGCTGGCATCACCGAGGACGGCAGCAGCGACGGCACGGCAGAAGTCAACATCGAAGCCTTCCCATTCACCAGCGTCGTTAACGACGGCGAAACCAGCCAGACCGCCCTTATTTGCGCCGCAGATTACTTCGCCACGATCCATCACACGTTGTGTAATGGGGCCAACTGCAACCGAATCTTGCGCGGTGGCGACACTAAAAACGCCGACCAACATGGCGGCTAAAACAAACAATTGTGAAAAACGCTTAAGCATTGAACCTACTCCTTAGGTATATTCTCGAAACACCTTAATAAAGAATCGACGCGGCTTTAGATGGTACTAGCCTTTTGTCGAAATCTTTAGGCAGTCTACCGTAATTATTGCGACCTGTCAAAAATTGAACCCTTGATTTCTATACGAATTATTGGAGGATTACTTGTGCAAATTAGCACTAGAAGTGCGATTTAGCCCCTAGAAATCAAGCATTGAAATCCGGTAAATTACGAGCCGAGCAGCAGTCATAAAAGAACTCACTGCTGCTTCGCGATTCATAGAATTCTCTGCCCTGCAAGGGTGATCTCAGACCATTTTGCATATCGTGAGCGACGACATTTTCAAGCTGGAATTCGATGTGAGTGTCCCAAGTTTGTCATCAAATGCAGACCATAAAATACGCGGCTCTTCTTGATAACTTCGCATATCTAGTTCGTTAGTGATTACCCTATTTGAAGCAACTAAATTCAGCGAACAACCTAGTATTGATATAAATCACTATTACTATACCGAACGCTATATATGACGGCGTACTATCGCTAAACTGTCATTCTAAGTTGAAGCGTAAGGCTACACTTCTATATCTACAAATCTTTGCGCCAAGCAACTTGAGCAGGCAGCCAACCGACACGGTCGAAGTGATTTACCTGTGCGGTGTCGGGCAGCGCGGCAATCACCTCGCTAACGGCGACTTCGCGAAAACCGAAGCGTTGCCAATAGGCACTGGCGCTGGTACTAAAACAGTAAACAATCTGACGACCGGACATGCGGCAACCTTCAAAGGCTGTATTGGTGAGGGCAGCACCAAGACCCTGCTTGCGAAACACGGGGTCTACACCGACACTACGGAGCAAACCGGCAGAGTCACCAAATTCCATCATGGCAACACCGACGACCGCATGTTTGCCAAATTCTTCGATGAGCCAGCATTGGGTTCCGGGTTCAAACAAACCATCGGTGGCTAAGTGGCAGCGTTGGAGCAACATTTTTACGCGAGGAAAATCGCCCAGAGTGGCAAACCGAATAATAATATCGGTCATAATTATTCTGCGCTCCTTACTATGTTTCCTTAAGAGCGCAGTTTAACTTTTATCAGAGCAAGTGCATGTGTAGGAAAAGACAAAAACCTGATACGAAAATTTGTATCAGTTAGTGAGACGTTTCCTCTACAAATAGACTACGACGGTAAATTTCATCAGGGCGGCGGACAATATGGAGAATGTCTTCGCGCGACATAAAGACTGGCTCGCCAACCGAATATGCGCCAAAGAAAATGTGGGCGGCCTTGACGGTCATGGCGGTGATATTCAGGATTTCTTGCGGGGTTTGACCGAGTGCGATGAGACCGTGATTTGCCAGAAGCACGACTTTGGGTGCTTCGCCCCACTCTTTCATATATCCACGCACGCCATCGCGAATTGCCAGTGCCAAGGGCAAACCGGGGTCAACATAGGGTACATAAACAGACTCCGGGCCGCATAAGACAGCTTCATCAGGGAAGAGGCGGTTGGCGGCGAAATCACGGGCGCGACTGCTGCACAGCAAGCGGTTGACAGCCATCGCATGGGTGTGCCCGATATACTGGACTCCGCATTCGTGCAAGAGCATGGCATGAAAAGTGACTTCAACTGATGGGATGCCGGAAGCAGAGACATCGACTTTGGCGGCTTGCATGACCGTTTTTTGGGCGGCGAGATCACCAGCGGGTTGGTCAAGCAATTCTAAAATAGGCGCAAACTTTACGGCGACAAAACCGTTTTCGCTGATGCCGTTCATTTGTTGACCACTGGCTTTGATCCAGAAGGTATCGGCATCAATCCGGCAGGAGGTGTTGCCCTCACCGATAATGACGTACTCCATGTGTGGTTGACCAATAGTGCGGGTCATCTCCAGCAGCGGGCCGAGGGTTAAAGGAATGGTCATGATGGGAAGTCCTTAGTCAATAATTATCAGTCAAAAGCAGTTCACACGATTTAGCCGAGCTTGCGGACGAAATCGACAAATACGCCGTTGCTCCAGCCAAAGCCGCGCACCGAACCGTATAAGCCGCCCTCTTCTTTGCCACCAATTTCAACAACGTTGTATTTCTCCCACATCGTGCCAGTTTGTTCAAAAACCGCCGCGCAGTTGTCACACCATTTGCGCATGATACGACGTGCCTCGACATCAAAGCCATAATTGCGCAACCCCTCGACAACGATCCAGTTGAGAGGAGCCCAACCGTTGGGATATGCCCACTGGCGACCTGTTTTTGAATCAAGGGATGTCACTAATCCACCGGGGAATTCAAAGCGGTGCAGCCAATCATGGACGATACCGGAAGCCTGCTGCGGGGTGGCTAATTTTGCCCACAGCGGAAAAAATCCAGCCAGCGTTGGCAGCGGATTGCATCCCTGATTGGCAATGTCATAATCAAAAAAGAAGCCCTGCCCGCCATCCCACATGAGGTCGATCATTGTCTCGCGGCGTTGGGCAGCGCGGGTCGCCCAACTTTCCACCCCAGCGGTGTCACCCTGCATGAGGGCAAAGCGCTCATAATCGCGTTCGCGGCGGTACAGCATGGCGTTTAAGTCAACGGGTAAATGTTCGAGCCAGCGGTCATCACAGCGGGTGGAATGATCCCAACCGCTTTCGCAGGAAGCCAGCATATCGAGCACATTGATGTCGTAGTAACGGGAAAGGCCAGCATGAATCAGGCGTTTGTGGGGCTGTTGTGTTCCATGCCAAACGGTTTCATGTTCACGCTGAGAGGCTTGCATGGCACGGATGAGAAAGGCATCCGCAGCCTGCGCGTCGGTTCGTTTGAGGATGTCATACGACAGCCAGATCATTTCGTTGAGCAATGGGGGCTGACTGCGCGACAGGAAATAGTAACGGCTGCCATTGGGGATAACCCCAAAGCGATTAAACAGGTAGAGCATGTTTTCGGTCATATCTAGCACGAGATGTTCATGCGGTGTATCGACGACACCCAACGCCTCGAAAAAACTGTCCCAGTAATACATCTCCTGAAACATTTCACCGTTACCCGGCACAATGTAGGGACGTGGCAAACCGATTCGCGTTTGCTCATCCTGTAACTGCTGACGGATAAGGTTCGGCCAAAAGTTGGTGATGTAATCGAGAACTGGTTGATAAGTCATGAACCACTCCAGACTAATGAACAGGGGCAGGCATATTATACCTGCCCCCGAATGGACACAATCAATCATGTCCTTGTGAAAAATTTACGACCCGTTTAGAAGTCGAAATCCTCGATGTTGTCCTTGGTGAAGGTAAAGGCCGGGCCAAGCAGAACTTCACTGCCATTGATAATGCTCAATGTGCCGAGCTTGCCGGCTTCAACCGTAGCATCACCGGGCTTGAGTGTTCCATCAACGACGGCGCGCATGACATACACGGCAGCGTAACCCAGATCAACCGGATTCCAGAGTACAACCGACTTCACACAGTCTGCTGCAACAAAGGGCTTCATCGGGTTGGGGGTCGCCAAACCGACGACGGCAATATTGCCGCACTGATTGGCCTGTGTAACGGCATCGGCTGAGTTGGGGGTGGCAACGCTGGTCATCCCGAACAGACCTTGCAGGTCTTCACCGTACTTGTTGATGAGGGTGGTGGCTTGGTCGAAGGAAAGCTTGGCATCTTCCTGAGCTTCGACAGTTTCCAACCACTTCATGTTGGGATAGCACTTTTCCTGATACGACTGCATCTCAGCAATCCACCGCGCCTGATTGGGGGTGGTGAAGGTGCTGGTGACAATGGCGAAGCTAGCAGCATCGCCCTTTTCGGCGACCATATCATCAATCAATGCCTTGGCGATACCGTTGAATTGTGCCTGATTGACGAACCATTCACGGGCATCCGGTTCACTGTTGGCATCGTAACCGACAACATGGATACCAGCAGCCAAAGCCTTCTTCAAGACGGGGGCAATTGCTACCGGATCATTGGCAGCAAACAACACACCGTTGACACCAGAAGTAATGGCGTTGTCGATGAAGGTGATCTGGTCGTCGATGTTGGCTTCGGTCGGGCCATCGGTTGTGACCTTGACGTTACCCAATTCGGCGGCAGCTTCCTGCTGGCCTTTGGTGGTGGCATCAAAGTAACCGATACCGATCAGCTTCGGCACATCAATCAGGGTGATTTCCTGACCAGCCATATCGGGAGCGCCGGTGGGTTGACCGCCATCATACGCGGGCATTTCCATCATGTCTGCTTCGGGCGTGGTTTCCATCGCCGAGGCATCCATATCGCCACCCATACCGCATTCGAGGGGGCTGGTTGGAAGATCATCTGCGCCATCCCAGCGGCTCTGGGCATGAACAGGAAGGGCAGCGACCATGCCCATCGAAAGGACTACAACAATAACTAAAAAGAGTTTCTTCGACATTTGCAATTTTCTCCTCAGAACCTTATACGAAAGTGAAACGACAATATTCTTTTGTATTTTCGCCTACTGCACATCACCTCCTTTAAAGGCGCTAACATTTACCACAACGGCACTCAAAAAATTATTATGCACTCGCACCTGTGCGGCGCTGGATGAAGTTATTAACCATAATGGACAAGATGAGCACAATGCCGACGATTACAATGGTGGCATCGCCTTTTACACCGGACAGGGACAACCCATTTTTGAGCAGTTGGATCATAATTAGGCCGATGACCGTCCCTAAAACGCTGCCGCTGCCACCAAAAATACTGGTTCCGCCAAGCACAACGGCGGCGATGACATCCAATTCTAAACCGGAACCCATATCCGAACGGGTGGTGCTAACGCGCGACACATAAATGTAGCCTGCCAGAGCCGCCATGAAGCCGGAGAATGTGTATATCATCAACTTGTAACGGCTGACCGGAATACCGGAGAAGCGAGCGCCTAATTCATTATTGCCGATGGCATATAAACCACGCCCAAAGGTGGTTCGTGAGAGGACAATGGCGGTAATGATTATGGCAATAACCGCGACCCAAAGTTGTGTCGGTACCCCACCCACATCTTTTTGTCCGAGTTGGTAAAACCATTCGGGATAACCCCGTACCGAGCGTGCCTGACTGATGCCCTCGGCTAATCCACGATAGAGAGCAAGGGTTGCGAGGGTCATAATCAAGGGGGGGACACCCATGCGGACGATAAAAAATCCGTTGACAAATCCGGCGAATGTGCCGACAGCAATTGCAAATACAATCGCGGCTTCCAGCGGCATTCCTAAATTCTTCCAACTATAGCCGAGCATGATAGCGGTTAAGCCTAATATCGAGCCGACTGACAGATCAATGCCACCGGTGATGATGATAAAGGTCATGGGCATGGCGACTAAGGCGACTTCAGTCAGCAAGCGTCCTTGATTGAGAATATTATCCTTGGTTAGAAACTTATCGGTCTGCGTCGAAAGCAGAAGCACACCGACGACTAGAATGATCGCCAGTACGGTTTCCTGTTTGAGCAGCACACGCATAATGCCTGTGCCACCGGGGCGAGATGTTGGTTGGAGAGGATTTTCGCTAACGGCCATAATGTTTTCTTTCTTTTTAGCGGCGATTCAATTGGCGATTGCGAAGAATATCGACCAGAACGGTGATCAGAATGAGTGAGCCTCGCACGGCATTGATCCAAGTGGCTGGAATATCAACGAAGATCATGGCAGAACGGATGACGCTCAATAAAATGGCTGCCAGAGTCGAGCCAATGACCGTGCCAATGCCACCCAGAATGCTTACGCCACCGACGACAGAAGCGGTGATCACCCGCAGTTCCAAACCAACAGGCACACTGGCTTGGAGGGAATTCAATTGGGTGGCGTACATGATGCTGCACACACCGATACACAAGCCATTCACAATGAAAGCCGTCATGGTGACGCGGCGGCTGTTGATGCCGGAAAGCCGCGCAGCCTCGGCATTTCCACCGACTGCATAGATGGAACGTCCGGCGGCGCTGTAGCGCATCCAGATTGCGCCGAGTATGGTGGCGATTATCATAAACCAGATGGGCGTAGGAATACCGAGCCAATCACGCTGCGACAGGAAAAATTCGGTCGGCATGTTGATAATGGTTGTGCCACCCAGCACAATTATCAGACCCCCTTTGAGGATACTTAACATGCCTAAGGTCACGACGATTGATGGAATCCGCAGGTAAGCAACAAAGAATCCGTTGATCGCCCCGACGATCATTGAAACCAGAATAGGCACTAACCACGACAGCCATACCGGAAAGCCGTTCACCGCCATTGTTGCGCTCAAGATCGCTAGCACGCCAACGAGTGCGCCGACAGAAATATCAATGTTGCCGGATATAATCAAAATCGACATGCCAACGGCGGCAACAGCGATATAGGCTTCGCTCTGGAACACATCGATCAGGTTATTGGGGGCTCTAAAGCGTGGTTTGCTCGCGCCGACAACCACCATGATGAAGATGATGACCAGTAACAGAATACCTTCCTGCGAGAGAATGAACTTGCGAAACCCGCGCATTAGTTTGGTGGCAGTGGTTGGCGCTGGTATGATTTTCGGCAGTGGCGTGGCGGTCATAAGGTATTCTTTCTCGCGAATAGTTTTTGCTTAACGTCTACGTCGTTGGTTCTAAGTGTGTTATCGAAAGTAATTTGCAATCGTTATATATTCCTCTCTCACCAGTCCACTGTCATTATTTGGGATGAGCCGCCGGTTCAAGCAATACCTGCCCAGCCAATAAATCCGGCGTTATGTCCGCAAGCGAACGGCAACCGCATAAGGCCATCGCCAGATCAAATTCCTGAATGAGTAAGTCGAGTATACGGCCTGCTCCGGCTTCGCCATCCAGCGCCAACCCCCACAGCAGCGGGCGACCGAGCAGCACAGCTTTCGCACCGTTTGCCAACGCTTTGAGGATATCAGTACCGCGCCGGATGCCGCCATCCATCAACACCTCAACCGCACCGTCAACAGCCTGTACCACATCCGGCAGCGCATCAATGGTCGCCAATGCGCCATCAAGCTGCCTGCCACCGTGATTAGAAACAATGATTCCATCGGCACCGTGTTCGATGGCAAGGCGGGCATCATCACCACGCAAAACGCCTTTCACCAGAACCGGTAAACGGGTGATGGACTTCAACCACTGCACATCTGACCAACGGAGATCATCCTCAAAAATCTGTGCACGGTAGGCGGCAAAGCCAGTACGATTGGAATTGGCTGGCGCGTTCTTAACCTGCAAATGGGCTGGTAAGGCAAAGTTGTTGCGTATATCGGCTTCGCGCCGTCCGAGGTAAGGGCGGTCAACTGTCAAGACAATGGCTTGATAACCCGCCGCTTCAACCCGCTGCACCAATTCCCGTGCATCGTTGCGTTCTTTATAGAGGTAGAGTTGAAACCAGCGTGTGGCATCCGGCGCGGAAGCGGCAACATCCTCTAACGATGTCGTAGCACTGTTGCTGACAATCATCGTGATGCGGCGGGCGGCAGCGGCACGCGCTACAGCCGACTCGCCTTCGGGATGCGCCATCATCATATAGGCCATCGGTGCGACCATGATGGGCGCGTTCATGGGCTGCCCAAGCACCGTAGCGTGCATGGTTCGTTCGGCAATGCCCGCCATCATGCGCGGGCGCAGGAAAATGCGCTGGAAAGCATCTTCGTTTTCATGGAGCGTCAGGTCGTCGTTAGCTCCGCTGGCATAATACTCAAAGATCATCTGGCTCAGTTTTTCACGAGCCAAGGGTTCATATTCGCGGAGGTTAAGAAGGTTCGTATAATCCATTGTCATACCTGAGCCGTCACACTCATCATCGCCGTTACTACCCGTTCTTGTGTCGCTTCTTCACGGGTGAACTCGGCGACGATTGTGCCCTCGCGCATGACCAAGACACGGTCACTCATCCCTAA
>JBBSBS010000020.1:0-34375 GCA_038251045.1 Aggregatilineales bacterium
CCATGCCCGGCCCGCCGCCATCATCCAACATCGGCGGTACTAACGGACGCGATGCCGAGCGGCGTGACCCCGAAATAGCCCTTACCCGAAGTGCTGATGCCGGAACCTGTTCGCGCAGCATCCGCATCTGATTGTTGACAACGATCAATATCGCACCCAAGCCCATAAAAGCTGTTACCGCGCTTACGATAATCCCGATGACAGGCAGCGACACCACGACCGACAGCAGCACAATCCCAACGACCAGACTAATGAAGGCTACCCGTTGGCTGCCATCATCCCCAATCGTTGACCGGACGATGATGCGCCCCACAAAAAGCGCCACAACCGCCCGACTAATAAAAATCGCCGTGAAGTAAAATACACTCGCTGCTCCGCCCCATGCTCCCAGCACAGTCCCGCTAAACAGAAAGACAAACAGGCTGTCCAGTTGCAGCACTACCATCGGTACGATCAGCACCAGCACGATCAAAATCAGCATGACAATCGTGATCGGGAACGAAATAATAAACGCCAGCAATCCCATGCCTGCGCTGGGCAGTGTGCGGCTTTGTAATGCCCGCAGCGGTGCTTGGAACTGTCGCGGCATAAATGACAACGCGACGATGCCAATCAACACCAATATGGCGAATTCGTGGACGGCTTCGCTTCCCAGCAATCGAACGCTGTCCCGGTTATCGTTCTGGATAATCTGGGTTAAGTCCGGTTGGGTCGCGACCTTGGTAAAGAGGTTTATACCCATCACCTTACCGTTGATCGTGCCCTCTGCAACCGCCGAATACTTCAAATCGCCGCTAATTACGCTTTTTTCACCTACCGTCAGTCCGGGGTTAATCAGTTCCACATCCCAGCCAAACGGTACAATCAGCGTTTGCAGTTGCGAAACACCTGTGGATTGTGGATCACCCACTACTGCGTCCACACCTTTGCCGACGTTGTTATTAATGATCAGCGCGGATCCCCAGAAGCTGACCTCTCCGCCGACTGCGCCGTTCAAAACCAGTTGGTATCCAGCCGATGTCACGTTACCCGGAATGCTGGCTCCCGCATCAAGCCGCGTACTCAGGCTTAAACTGATTAAATCCGACGTAGACGTGTCACTCCCTAGCTTGGCAGTTGACGTTAATTGCAGTACCGAACCCACGAAATGCACATCTTCACCAACTTCACCTGATACCTGTAACTGCCCCGCCAGCATATAAACATCGCCGGTAATTTTTCCACTAATTTTGGCTTCGGTGGCAGCGCCTAACACATCACCATCCACGGTGCCCAATATTTGCAGCGTGCGGCACAGGGCAAATAAATTCCCCTCAATAATTTCAGTTGCACCAATTACGCACTGATCGCCCTGTCGAATCTCACGCGCCAGCGCATGACCACGCCCTGCCAGCAGCAGTATGCTGATGAAAACGAAACCCAACACCAATCGTCGCATGAACAAACTCCTTCGCTGCCCCGATTGTACGAGTAATAACAACTGGTTGCCAATTTTCGCATCGTCTGCCACAATTGCATTGAACATCATTACGCGAAAATGAAAGACTATGTTGCCTGAATCTGAGCCGCTTGAAAATAGCCCATCAGGTGAGTCTTTGAATGCGCCACACTCGGAGCATTCATCCATGCCTGATACCGAGTCGCTTGAGACCAACTCATCGGACGAGTCTTCACCGATCCCCAACACCGAACATTCGGTTTTCCCGCGTATTGTTCGGTTGAGCTTACAAATTCTTCCCAACAGCACCCGAACTCTAAAATTTCCCCATAACTCGCGCATTCTCGTCGGTCGGGCGGATGATGAGGAAACCGCCAATGACCTGATGCTTGAACTCTCTCATTATGGTGGCGAAGGCAGCGGCGTGTCCCGTATTCACGCCGCCATCCACGATCAAGATGGCATGGTCTATATCACCGATCTTCAGAGTACCAATGGAACCCGCATCAATGGTCTGCTGCTAAACGCCGACCAACCCTACCGCCTGCGGGAAGGTGATGAACTTCAGTTCGGCAACCTTACCCTCATTCTCACCCATCTTTCCCGCCAATAACCTGTGTTTGTAATGACTATATGAAGCAGGCAACCGTAATGGCTGTCGTAATTATATACCCGCTTTATGATCACACCGGCTAATGTCATCCGCCTATCGAGAACAACAAGTTTCTATCGACTTACAACTGAGGTTGCATTTATCGCTTGCCACAAATTACCCACAGAGGTTATAGTGATGTGACTCTATTTTTATGACTTGCTAAAAGCGGCTTGCCATCTGCAAAATGCCATTAGCAACTACCAATGGACGACTTGTCATACATGTATCGTAGCTTTACAGATCGCGTATTTGGCGGGGTTTGCGGCGGCCTTGCGTCCATCATTCCACTTAATGGTTGGTGGTTTCGCTTCGCCTTCGCGCTGCTCTCCATTATTACAATGGGTGCCTTCGCGGCGCTTTATTTGCTGCTGTGGTGGATTATTCCTCAAGAATCACCCGCTGTAGTACGGCGTGGTGGTTCAGGCCGCCTGCTTTTGGTCATCGTACTGGTGCTGCTCACGCTGCTCGGTTGGGTGGGTGCGGTTACCGGTAATTTGCAAGCACCCTCCGGACAAAGTATATATGCGCCTGTTCTGCTCCTAGTGCTGGCAGTCGCCTTCTTCCTCAGGCAGGTGCGCGGATGAGAGTGCCTCGTCGAACCAACCTTCTCTTTGGGCTAATCGTCCTCGCTGCCGCCATCGTATTTCTGTTAGGCACATTGGATGTCATTCCATCCGGCATAGCTGACCTCATCAATCGGTCATGGCCTGTCGTGCTGGTGCTTTTCGGCTTGGGCATCTTCTTTCGGGATCGTGTTCGGCTCGGCAGCCTGATAGCACTTGTTATCGGGGGTCTGCTGGTCGGTGGCATGGCGGCGACAGCATTTTCCAGCCGCGCAACCGGGCAGCGTACCGACTATACCGCGCCCATTAGCCAATCGGTCGCCGATGGCATTAATCTGGTACGGGTAAGTGTTCAAACCCTCGCCACCGATGTCGAAATCGTCCGATCATTGGACACACGCATCGTCACAGGTGAGTTTGTCGGCAGCAGCGAAAGTCTGCTCCAAACCACTTATGTCGAAGGTGACGATAACACCGCCAATTTAACCATCACCGAAACGCAGCCCAATCAATTCCCCCTCTTAGACCGCATGGGGCGTGGGCGCTTTCGACTGGAACTCCCTGCTAACGTCGCCGTAGATGTCGACTTCAAAGGCGCTGACGGCACACTCAGCCTGAATATGAGTGGGCTGGCGCTCGAACGCCTCAATATGGATCTAACCAAAGGGAATGCCCTCGTCACCATACCCGATTATCAACCGTTGGGTGCGCGTGGCGATGCCTCGTTGGGAACATTTGTTGTCCGCGAAGGCGATATTACCGTATTCGTCCCGCCGACGGTTGCAACCCGCTTTGAACTCAATCGTGGTGGCAGCGGTTTGGAACCGCGCTTCAATACCCTTGATTTCAATTATCTGGTGGGGGATATTCTCGAAGCTCGCAATTTCGACTCGGCTGAAATCAAACTGCGCTATGCCATCACCGCCCCACGCGGTCAAATCGCCATTGAAACAGCCGGTTCATAGTAGGATACAAATTCTCGATATGCCCATCAAAATTCAAGATTACGCCGTAGTCCTTTTTCAAGGGGATAGCATTACCGATCACGGTCGCAGTCGCACAGACCTGACGGATTTGGGTTCCGGTTATCCGTTGATGACTGCCGGTTGGTTTTCAGCCCTCCATCCTCAAAAGCGGGTGACATTTATCAATCGCGGTGTCAGTGGTGACCGCGCCCAAGCCCTGCTCCAGCGATGGGACGCGGATTGTCTTGCTTTGAAACCGACATGGGTTTCAATATTGGTCGGCATCAATGATACGTGGCGACGCTACGACAGTAACGATCCAACCTCCACCGCTGCTTATGAGCAGGGTTACCGCACCTTACTCGAACGCACCCGCGCCCGGTTGAATCCGCAAATCATTTTATGCGAACCATTTTTACTACCTGTCACCGAAGACCAGAAACGCTGGCGTGAAGATTTGGATCCGAAGATTGAAGTCGTCCGCAAACTGAGCCGCGAGTTCGATACCATGCTGCTTCCACTTGACACAATTTTCACCGAAGCGGCAAAAAAGCGCGAAGCCGCCTATTGGCTGGCTGATGGTGTACACACGACACCGGCGGGCGCGGCACTGATCGCCCGTTCGTGGCTTCAAGCAGTCGAAGCACTGTAACATCCGGCTTATTTACCCATTTGAACCGCCCATTATGAGCGTTGCATTTCATAACAATGGTTTAAGCTTTCTTCACCTTTCTTGCACCCTGCCCCATTCTCTACTACACTTATCCAAAGTTGTCCCTGTCAAATATCCCAAGCGGCGTAAAGAGTAATCATGCCTTGGCGAGTTCATCTGACCAATCAAGCGATCCAGAGTCTCCACATTCTGCCCGGAAAACAAACCTTACTCGCCGCATGGACGCAGCGTGACCGTGCCACCTATTTTGACCTCGAAAGCGGTGTGGAAATTGGTGAGCATCAACATAAAGCCGTCAGCCGCCAGAGCGACAAATGGGTTGAGTTCATCGCCAGTCTAGTCGCCCCCAACGGGGCACATTTACCTTATATCCGCACCGCCCAAGCCTCACTGTTCACCACTGACGACGGCAAACTTCGCCTGTACTGGATGGCAGGTGATGAACTGTTATTGGAATTGGACGGTAAAGAAGTCAAGCTCGAACTTAAAGCCAAGGCCAACCTCATCGCCCTTGGTTTAGATCGACTGATGGGTGCAATTGTCGGCCTTGATGCCAAAGGCAAGCTGCATATTTTCCAACAGCACATCAGCGTCGGCAGCTTCGACCTCAAACTCAATCTGGACGAAGACTCGCAGTCCTCCTTAGCAATCGCCAACGGTGGCTCTGCCATATTCGTTTCAGACGGGCATGAAATGGTACTTACAGATACCAGTGGCAAAGTGAAAAAACGTCAGCCTGTGCATTATTTCATCGGTCGTATGGTCTGCTCGCCGGATGGCAAACGTGTCGTCACCAGCGATCCCGAAACAGGGGTGATTCGCGTCTATACCGGCGACGAACTCCAACCGACCCATCAACGCCACGCCCTTGATTTGCTAGAGGATGCGGCTCAGTTACAGTTGATTGCCGACTTGCCACCCTTCAATGCCGCCCCCGGCGCACTCGCCATTGATGACAAAGGCAACATCGCCTTTAATATTTCCGGTGTCGTCTGCGCCACCACCCTCAAGCAGCTCGCCGCGCTCCCACGCCCTCAGCCCTTACTGTAGTTTTAAGTTTCAAGATTATAGAGGTTAGTTTTTCGAGGCAATAGTTGAAATTAAACCAGCCAACATCCGCTGGGTTTCAATAATTTTTTGCTCGATTTGGCGATGCAGCACAACTTCAATCAAGTCGAGATCACGCGCCAACAAAAGATGATATTCGGCCTCATGCGCAGATCTTTGTGCTATGCGCAAAAAATAGGCCATTTCCTTGCTTCCGCCCCTGCCAGAACCCCCTGCAATATTGGCTGGTGAGACCATATATTTCCTCTTTCGGGAAACAGGAAGTCATCCTATAAACATCTAATGTGAATGGGTAGGCTTTTTCCCAGACAACCAGTTTCTTGAAATCGCTCTAGTTAAGCTGCTCCCAGTCTTGTGATTTTGCTTGCAACTTGTATCTTGCAACTCCTAACTACGTCCCAATATCCTTCTCTGCCAGCGCCCGCTGCGGGAACACAAACCGATCCAGCGACCGTGTACCATTACTCAACGAACGACGATTCGCCCGCTCAAAGTCATTATGTAAATCGCGCACCAGTGTCGCCTGCGCCACCGACGGTTCCAACATGAACATCGCCAGCGTCACCGCATACTCACCCAGCGCCAGCACCATCCATTGACCAGCGTCCATTTCCTTCCGCGCCAACCCGATCTTGGGTCGCTTCGTCATATTCCACAGTGATTGCAGAACCCCGCCAACCTGATCCATATTCGGCTGCTGTTTACCACCCATCATTAATGGGGTTGCGTAATTGTGCTGGTATACAAGGTAATACACCAACCGCGCTTCAAAATGCTGCCGCAAAAATGACGTGTGTCCCGGTGCTGCCGCTTGTTTCCACGCCGGATTTTCCGGATTACGTTTCAATAACGTTTCAATAATCGTCCGCTGCTCACCATAACGCCCGTACATGGCATTAAACTGCGCCCGATTAATGGCCCCCTCGCCAAATTCGTTGGCAATGATTTCCATCTTCCGCCGCAGCAGTTCCAACGCGGCCTGTGGATTTTCCGGCATCTTGTCGGATGCCATACCATCTGCGTCCGCCAGCGCCTTATCAACCGAAAGTTGGGCTGCTTTGGCAATCAATCCGCTGCGTGGCGGTGCTGCGGGTCGCGTCGTATCCTCTGCATCGGGATGTACAGGTCGGATGGGCGAACGCAATCCGCCATCTTCTTTTTCGGTGCCGGGTTCAGGTGAAATGGGCTGATTTGTCTGATCTGTCAAGGCAATATCCGCTTTGATATTACAAAATTCTCACACACCTTAAGTATACACCGAACATGAATTAGTGTTGCATAAATGAGCTATAATCATCACAAATTCAAACATTTTTACGCCGCCGCGCAATTCATATGACTTCACTTACATGGCTCACTATCCGCAAACAGGTTAAAACGCCCAAATGCCAAACTATCAGCACTGCGGTCTCTACTTCACTCCTGACCATATTCAGGCTGCCCACAAATATGCCAAAAACGAACCGTTCCAAACTGCATGGTCATTCTTAAATGATGAGCAGCCGCATAACCCATCTCAATCGCTCATGATTGCGGCCTTCCGCTATCGGCTGGGCAGCAGCCACGAGTCCGGCGAACAAGCTGTTCATGTGCTTCAATCCGGTTTCGGCCTCGATATTGCCACCTATCCAACCTATTTTGATGCACTCGCCGGTGCAGTTACCCTTGCCCATGCCGCCGAACTCGTACGCGATCATCCGGCTTTCGCGCCCGATCTTTCGCGCTGGCTAACCGATTACACTTACTTTGTGGATCAGTTGCAGCATCCACCGGAAAACAGCACCATCGTTGACCACATCTGGCTCGGCTTCGTTAATCTGGTGTCCGGCATTGTTCTGGATGCCGAAGATCGCTTTGAGGCTGGCTGCGAAGTCTTTCGCCACACCATCGAGCAGGTGCGTCCCGAAGGTTATCTACCTGCTGCTGTTGAAGACAATCCGGAAAACAGCTTTACCCATCAATTTTTTGTCGATGCCGCCTTGGTCTGTATGGCGGAGGCCGCCACACACACTGGCGTTGACCTTTGGGGCTACAATTATCGCGGCATATCCATTACCACCGCTGCCGCTTACATGACCTACTACTATTATTATCCGTCCCAGTGGCGTTGGGGAACAATTGCGGACGAAGCAGCCAAAGCACTCTACAAGCAGCATGGCAGCTTCTTTGAAATGGTCAATCGTCACGCCCGCCCGCATGATCTCAAAATCCTATTAGATGAACAGCGCCCGCTGTTTGATCCGGCGCTCGGCGGACTCACCACGCTGACACATGCCCTCGCTATAAAAGAACGCCGCGGTCTCTTTGGCTAAATAATGCTCAAAGGCATACTGCTTCCCTATGGCTTAGTTGACACCTCAAACCCCATTTTTCAACACGAATGGCGGCGTTTACGCTGGCTGAACACCGAAGCCCGTGTGGAACGCTACAACCGTGTAGTTATCTTGGGCTTACCACTGGTCATAATTATCTGGTGGATTATCGAGCGGCTTAACCTCAACTTCGGAATTGTGCCGCCGGATTTCGCCTCACGCTTATTAAATCTCGTGATAATAATGGGTCTCGCCCTGATGCTCTTATCCAGCCTCTATTCCGTTCCGGCAGTCATTGGCAAACTGAACACCCAACGTGCCTCTAATGTCTGGGATACGCTCCAACTGACTCCACAGTACAACAGCATCATCCTCATGGCGCACGATGCCATCGCCCAACTACGCCTCTGGCCGTTTATCGCCGCCGAAATCGGCCTACGCATCGCCATCGTCGCCCTATTCACATTGAATAACTTTTACAATCTATATCATTCCTATGCACAGCCATCCGAATTCATATCACAAACCTTTCTCAGCCCGATATGTTTGGGCGTATGGGTCATCATCGCCTTTATCGCTGTCGCCTTTGCCATTGAACCACTCGTCCGCACCCGTCTGATTATCGCTGTCCATCTCGTCATCGCTTTTCGCATTCGGAACTTACCGCTGGCATTCCTCACTGGATTACTACTTCTATCGGTGATCCACTTTTCGCAGGTCATCACCGTCATCTGCCTATGGGCAATGTCCGAATCCTTGTCCAAAGGCGACATGGGTTATGTAGCCATTGCGATATGCTTTATCCCCATCACCTTCGTCGCCTCCATCCTGCTCTGGGCATTCTACCGCTGGCT
Organism: Aggregatilineales bacterium; assembly: GCA_038251045.1. Classification (GTDB taxonomy): domain Bacteria; phylum Chloroflexota; class Anaerolineae; order Aggregatilineales; family Phototrophicaceae; genus CFX2. Next base: position 8,529 of record JBBSBS010000020.1, read on the forward strand.
GCGCAAGGCCGCCCTCAACCTCGCCTACAACGCCGCCTTCCAACAGGATTGAAGTCTGACATGCGCCTCGCCAGCCGGTCTATCGGATGGGAAATTTACGATTTCTAACTTCCCGAACCACCTGCCTCTATTGATATTGATAGAGTAGGTGAATAAACCAAAACAAATCCAGTTTGTAATATCCGGATATGCCACGAGTATTTAGTTTGGAAACGCATATAATGGACTGACTATCTCACGGCACTCGTCCATTAAGGAACTACATTGAAACGCTTTATACTGCTTTTTGTTACTCTGTTTACATTGGTGCTGGGTTTCAGCGCCCTCCATGCTGAAGACATCAGCCAAACCTGCGCCAACAATCCCAACGACCCCAGCGGCTTACCACAGTGTTACACTTCCGACGATAACGAATGCTATACGGGCGGTGTCTTGTATCGCGAGGAAAATCAAGACGGCTGCCCGACGGTCTGGGATTGGAAGGCTGGTTGGTATCTGGCACGTTACAACCGTGGGCAGATTTCGCGTGCCAATTTCCCGCAGGAATTTGAGTCAGTGCTGCCTTCCCTTTCAGCGGCTAGCGCTAACGCTAATAGTTGTTCCTATACATACACGTCAGCAACAGGGAACGTTGTACTGGATGCAAACTGGCATACAGCGCTGACCGGACAGGATAATCTAATAGCCTATGGCAACTTTAAGACAGCCGGTTTTCAGTTTATTAACACGAAGATCAATTCAAGCGCGGTATCCATCTCGGCATCCCCACCCGCCGCTTCGGCAGGCGACACCCTGTTGGACTGGGCTTTACAAATCCGTGATGCTTCAAATACGGTGCTGCTCACAATAACTTGCTCTGTCACCAACAACTAACGCCATCCGGCTCAGGTACTTTCGGGGTATGGCACAACACCGTACCCCTTTTTATTGGCATCTGCCTGTGGGCCATGTCCGAATCCTTGTCCAAAGGGGATATGGGCTATGTAGCGACTGCCATCTGCTTTATTCCCATGCTCTTCGTCGCCTCCATCTCCACAAAGCACTAGCAGTTCCTATCTTCATTACGATTTTCAAGACGGGCTGCTGTCAAAGGTCAATATACAGCTCAATGAGCCAAACGAATGGTTATCAGAAAATGTTACGTCACTTTCATGACCTGGGTTTTTGACCCGACTAAATCATTTAAACCAAACGCCGGAGATTTATATGTTCATCGGTGGTACATCATCATCTCTTGATTTACCATTCCTCGTCGTAGCAGACGACATCGGTGTGATGGCAAAATACAACTTTAATATATTTGATACCCTATCGAAACCGAATGATATGCATCAATGGCAATACTGCCTTGATATAAGTCACACTATCGGGATTGAAATCACTGTACAAGACCCCAATGCTAATCACCAAGTGAATATTAAAGAGCGCAAATCCATTGAAGATAAAGACCCACCGCATTGGGTACGATTAGAAGATCTGAACAGCACACCAATTGATAGTCATGAATTTATCCAATTTTTGCTTGAAAACCCAGATGGCTGTTTTATCCCAAGTAATTTGAAACCACAAGCGATCAAAGCTACTTAGAGGACTGATATAAAATGAGCGTTAATGACATCTTAGATACTTTGATTGCCAATTCAACAAATGATAAAAACTTGATGCCCTTATCGCCCAGCTTCAACACACCACCATTACCTCATCGGATGATGAATTGTACGACGCACCAACATTGGATGACGCAACAGGTATCTGGACGCTGGTGCAAAATACAGCCAATGTAGGCGGTGAGTATGTAGGTTATGTTCAAGCCGGATTTCAAAGTTCGCCTTAACGATCAAGCTCATGGGATGTCCACAAACCCTTTTCCAACTATCCCCCAACCCAATTAACAATCCCGCTCCCCTAAATCAGTTAACAAGTTCCTCGCTTAAGTGTTACCAAAATGTCACCCTTAACCACTCGGTTTCTGCTAAACTGTCTATATCGCCGTGTCTAAGCACCTCGGAGCATCCGTGTTCAATCACGTCTCTTTTTCTCTCTATTTTCCTCTGTGTCTCTGTGCTTAGAGTCGCATTTGTCTTTGCATCTTCAGCGACTTCCTCCCTCACATTCGCGGCTGCGACAGTGACAATTGCGACGCGGCGGACATACCCGAGCCAATCGCGGCGCTCAGCGGAATCAGCCGGAATTCCTGCCAGTCATTTGTGTCGTTTCAGCGCCTTACTTCCTCAGTTCCGCGGCGCTCTTCAGCGGTATTTATGATAATTGCGTACGACATACCAACGTGGGCTAGCTTAAAACGGTGATAAATCGGAGATGAACAACCAAAGTTCTTGTTGGGTGGCAATCAGCACTGTGCAATGTAAGCGCCGATCTGCCGAAAAACAAACCACCTATGACTTGGATCGACTTAATATGAGCCTGTTTTAGCGGTGTCAAGCAGGCACAACCGATCAAATACGTGAGTGTTTTCCACATACTCGGTTAGGAGCAAGTTTCGATTATTGGCAAGCTAACGCTGACTACCGTGCCTTCGCCCAATGCACTCTCTATGTGAATATCACCTTGATGAAGATCAGTGGTGCGAGTGACAATAGCTAAACTGGGGTCAAATCCCGGTAGTGAATGCTTCTAGAGCAGCAAAATCATTGAACAAAATGGTGATTTGACCAGAAAAGCGTCGAAGTAGACTCTGGTCATTATTTTTGGGTTACTTTACATAAACTTCCGGTGCTGTTCCTTTGATCGACTCGTAGTAAACATAGCATCCAAACCTGCGGGAGCCGTCATCCAAAGCAATATACCCATGATAACCGCTGAGGTCAGACACCAAAGACAACTTGCCCCGATAACAAAGGGTTCCAAAATGGTTAAGTAAATCGAGAAGCCAACACCTAGTAAGGCCACAATAAATAACACACCATCAATCCGGCGCTCGTTCTTGAACCGCTTCATAGTCCACAAGAACAGAATCGCAACATACCCTAAAATACCAATGATCCCTACCGGAACACCCAGAATGCGGGCATACGAACTCTGCTGCACAGCATTACAATTCCCCACTACACCACAGGTGGCCTCAACAAGGGTTAGTTCCACATAGGTCAAATAGCCTGCGACCAGAATACCAGCCACTACAAAGAGTGGCAGTAGCCCGCTTGAAAGTTGCCCCAAAGACGAAGTTCGAAACAGGTAGAAGGCCAGATAAACAAAGACTGACAACACCGCAATCGAAATGACAAGCGTTACCGGGTTTTCAAAACTACCTAAAATTAGCGAACCGCTCAGCACCATGCCAACCAGTGTACCGATTAATGCCATACGACAACCAAATGCCCCGTTGATAGAGCCCAAAAGACGGCGATTGTGTTGTCTAACGAACTGCCAAGCCGCAGCACCAATCACGCCTATGCCTATAACCAAACCAAATAAGACGATCAAAGCAGCGATATTAGCCGGGTCTTCTAGCAGTGCATGTGTCAGAGTTTCGGTTGGAGTTGGTGACGCAGCAGGCAGTACGGATTGAAAAAGGATATCGATATGTGGTATGGGTGGGTAACCGACACCACCGGCATTCAATCCGGTGCGAATAACCCCCGGCGCACGTTGTGGTATGTCACTTGACCCGATCATCACATCTGATCCAATAATCAGCATAGGAACAGCATTCGACTGGATATTCATGGCATTGATGGCGGTACTCATGATTTGGCTGCCATCAGCTTGAGTGACATCAATAAACAATACTTTTAGCTGGTCACCAAATTCACTTTGAATTCCGGGCCAATGATTGGTAATAACATCCCGACAGTGTGGGCAGCTAGGCGAATAAAAGAATACGCCGTACACAACCGACGTTTGCGCTCGGGCAGGTAAGGGAAAAAATATCAACAAAGCGACAAATATCCACGCGATTTTGACAATTCTAGAGCGATGACCAAACCACATCATATTACTTACCTAATTCTGATGGCTAATAGAAATTAGCCATCAAATATTCACGACCGATTGGCTGAGCATCATTGTTTATTTAGAAATAAACGCTGATGACTCAGCCCTAAACATTACGAGGGGTTCACGATAGGCAGACCGCCCTTAATCCAATTATTGAAACCACCACCTATGCTGGTTACTTCGGTGTAGCCGAGCAGTTGAAGTGTCGTCATCGCCATTGCTCCGCGATGACCAATTGTGCAATAGACAATAATCGGCTGACTCTTGTCCGTGGGAAGCGCACTAAAATCGTCCAGCAAGGTTTTCAATGGAATGTTTACCTCGCCGTCAATATAACCTGTATCCTTCAATTCTTGCGCCCCTCGAACATCAATCAAGAATGGCTTTGGCTCACCGCCAAGGCTCTTGAGGACGTTTGTCGGTGCAGCGGCATAAAAATTATCCGGCAAGTCCGTCACGAATTGATCAACAGTCTCAAACAATGCCTCATCAAATACTGGCGCAGCGGCATCGCTAATAGTTGCCGCCATAGGCATTCCCGATTCTACGGGCAATCCGGCTGCCTTCCATGCCGTAAAGCCGCCAAAAATACTGCGTACATTGGTGTATCCGAGCAGTTGTAGAACTTCAGTCGCAATACCGCCACGATGCCCAATACCACAGTAAATAACAATGGGCTGGTCTTGAGCTGGAAGCATATCCAGACTTTGGGTGAGTGTGCGAAGCGGAATAAGCACTGCACCGGCGATATATCCGCCGTCAGCGATGTCCTTTTCTTCGCGAACATCAATTAGGAAGGGCTTCGTATCACTCGAAAGCTCTTTTAGAAGATTTTCCGGCTTAACACCATAGAAGTCATCAGGCAGATTTTGCAGATAGTCAACTAGAACAGGCTGAATATCAAATGCTGTCGTTGCGGTTGCTTCAGCGACTGCATCTTGGGCAAATACCATCACCCGCGTGCCCAGAGCCAAAATTGCCACTAAGACCAAACTAAAAAATAAGCCTCTCTTTGAAGTTTTCATTTTCCTTTCCTTCTTTTCATACTCCATATCAAACTTATACCAATGAATGCATCATAGATGAAATGCCCCATTACACCCAGTCATTTAGGTCACCTTCTCCACACGACAATACTCATCAAACTTTGCCTGTTTTGAGGGAGAAAGACAGCCTAAAGATGTGACTTCTCACACCTGTATCGCAGGTGATTTGTTACTGGTAATTTCTCGTTATTTATTCGAGAATGCATATAAGCGAACAAATGGAAGATCGAATAAAGCAAGCGAGCGAGTGATTAATGCTAAATCTTTGATGCGTCGCTATCCCTCAAGGATAAAATTTCGGCCCGGAATTTGCAGCACCTGAAGTGAATCCCATAAAGATCGATGCTATCATCTATGAAGACACCAACCCCCATTAGAATCACCCCCTCAACCAACCTGATTCTGATGCTCAGTGGGATAGGTATGATGTTGGTTGGATTCATACTCTTGCTCCAAAAGCCGACAATCGAGATAATCCCCACTCTTACCGGCAACCCCGAACGCTGCTTGAATTGTCACAGTGGAATTGAACCCATTAGTTTATCCCACCCAACCGAGCAGTTCGGCTGCGTATCCTGCCATGATGGGGAAGCTTTGGGGATGGATGCGGAAACAGCTCACTCAGGAATGGTACGAAACCCCAGCGCGCTGGATACGGCTCAACAATATTGCGGTGAATGCCATTCGGGGCAGATTTATCTGGTCCAGCACAACATCATGACAACCTACAGCGGGGCGATAAGTTTGGTTCGGCGTGCTTTTGGGGCGCAGACTGACGGAACAGCGCAGTATGCCATACAGGAAACCGACCACCTAAAGGCATTTGTTCCTGATCCTACAGATCCGCAACCGATAAAAGACTTTGCCGCAAATTGTTTAACCTGCCATGTAGATGGTCAACCGCAGCAGGTCGATTATTTCTATCGCAGCACAGGCTGCGCAACCTGCCACGTGCTTTATGATGAGACAGGCTTATATCAAGGGAATGATCCCACCATACCTAAAGATAAAGTTGGGTATCCGCAAAAACATCAATTTACCACGGCCATTCCTTATACACAGTGTAACCACTGCCACAATCGCGGGAACAACGACCTGCGTACAATGACATTCGTCCCTCGTCCTGATATTCCGGCCTCAGAACCCCTGTCGGGGCAAGCAAAACGCCTCCATGATTACTACCAACCGATTGGCAAATTTACGCGCTGCGAGTGGGAATTGGAGTGCATCGATTGCCACACCTCGCTCGAAATCATGGGCGACGGCATATTACATAACAATCGTGCTGAAGCACAATACACCCAATGCTTAACCTGTCATGGAACATTGGATACGCCGCCGCTCGAAAAAGTCATTCAGTACGACAAAGAACAAGCCATGACTCGCGCCAATCTCAATCCGTTCGTGGATTTACAAGTCGGGGATACCATTCTGGTGACCAGTCGTGGCGAACCCCTTTATAACATTCGCAAATTGGATGACCAATGGACGTTGACAACGAAAGTCGACGGCACCAGTTACGTCCTACCACTGGTCACAGGATCAAAATGTGAACAAAAACCAGATGAACAAGCCAGCAGCTATTGTCACGAGTGTCACAGCTATGACCGGGAAGCACCTACACCATGAACCGACGCGATTTTCTTAATATCCCGAACGAATCTTCCACATCCGCCCAAACCGAACGGGTCAAGCGTGATATACCGATCGTTTCGACTCGCTCAGCCGGTTATCCGCGTGAATACGCCCGCCATGCATGGGTGTTCATAGAAAAAGCTCATGCGTGGTTAGGGCGCGATTCCTTAGGCTTCTATGCCATTGACGCGACCTGTACCCATCTCGGCGGTCTGGTGCGGTTTGATGAAAATGCGTTTGTGTGCCCCTGTCACAGCAGTATTTTTACCATCGAAGGAACCGTTACGACCGGGCCAGCGCGGCATTCCCTGCGTTTCTTACGGGTTGCTTTGGATTCCGACGGCAAATTGATTATTCAGCGCGATCAATTGGTATCACCCGATGAGCGCTTCATAGCTTAAAGGATCATATATGACTGAGATCCAACCGTTTCTTGACCATGCATCGGCCTTACACAATCATCTCTGCCCGCGACAAATCTTGGGCATCCGAATGGGAATCTACGCGGCTGAACTCTTGAATTTAGCGCTCCCGCAATCGGACAAACGGCTTTACACCTTTGTTGAAACCGATGGCTGCTTTGCGGATGGAGTCGCTGTCGCAACCGGCTGCTGGCTCGGTCACCGTACCATGCGGCTAATCGACTATGGCAAGGTCGCAGCCACCTTTGTGGATACCCAAACTGAACGGGCATTCCGTATTTGGCCTCATCCCAATGCGCGGGAAACGGCAGTCTGTTTCGCACCGAACCCGCAAGGACATTGGCACAGCCAGCTTGAAGCCTATCAGACGATGCCAACCAGTGATCTATTTTATGCCGCCGAAGTTCATATGAACCTATCCATGAAAGCACTGATTAGCCGTCCCGGTCTCCGTGAAATATGTGCTGATTGTGGCGAAGAGATCCTCAATGAACGCCACCTCACCATTGATGGACATACTTTATGTCACTCTTGTGCGGACGGCGGGTATTACCAGATTATCGAGCCAATTGCGGTGGGTCATCATGAATGAGGATGTGACTGTTGCCATCCTCGCCGGGGGTCAATCCACCCGTATGGGTCGTGATAAAAGCTTTGTAGAATTGACAGGTAAACCACTCATCGCGCGTGTAATCGAAGAAGTCAATTCACTGGCCTTGCCGATAATAATTATCGCCAATCAGCCGGAAACCTATCAGGTTCTTGGCCTTCCCGTATTCACAGATGTCTTACCAGACCGCAGTTCATTAGCCGGTTTGTACTCGGCTGTCTATCACAGCCCGACCGATTACACCTTGTGCGTAGCCTGTGACATGCCATTCCTCAACCCTCCCCTGCTGGATCATTTGTTAAGCCTTCGCACCGGTTATGATGCAGTCGTGCCAATGATTGGCGGTCATCCTCAAGGGTTACATGCCCTTTACCGAAAAACTTGCCTGCCCGTCATGCTCAAACGGCTCGAAAAAAAACACCTCAGAATTCGTGATTTGGTCAGCCTGCTCAATACCTGTTGGGTTGATGAGGACACATTGCGGAATTATGATCCTCATTTGGACTCGTTCATCAATGTGAATAACGCGGAAACTTTAGCGGCAGCCGAAGCAAAACCAAACCACCATTAATCATAATCGAGATAACAAAAGACCTGATGAACAATTGGTCGTCATCAGGTCTGTATTGTTTCGCTGTTTAATCAGATGGTTTGTGTTTTAGACTGCGTGTGTACTCTTCTCTTGAACCAGTGACGGTTGATCAATACGTTTAGTCTCTACTGGTGTCGCTTTGTAGGTATCGGTTTCCTCATATACAGGGAAGTAACGCGCCACCAGACTGTAAACCATGACCACGCCTGACAAGACACCCGCAAGGATGGCAATTTCCATCCAATGCGGCGAATAAACCTGTCCGGCAACGGGGTTCATGCCAAACCATGTCACATCAAACCGGTTGAGAATAACGCCGCCCATAATCAGGAATGCGCCAAACAGCGAGATTTGACGGCTGTACCGCGTTTGTTTGAATGCGAACAGGATGATGGGGATGACTGCACCAACAATGATTTCTATCCAGAACAGCACTGTATAAATGCCACCCTCGAACAGCAAATCCAATTCACCGGCAATAAGCAGCTCGCCAAATTTTATAACCAGATAGAACCCCAAAATCCACGGGAGGAACCAGCCGAGTTTGGCGAGGGTCTTGGTTTTTAAGCTGCGCCCAAACAGCCAGTAGCTGATGTTCGCCCCTGCAATCACTAACGAAATGCCAGCGGCTAATGAACTGATCAAGAAGAAAACTGGCAGCAGCATCGAATACCACAGTGGATTCAAACGCGGTGACATGATCACAAACATGGTGCCCAGCGACGATTGATGCATCGTAGACAGGGTTACACCTACGATGACGATCGGCACTGTGAATTTTTTGATAGTCGGCAGCAGCCATTTCCAACGCGATTTCTCTAAGAACACCGGACTGAGTTCATATAGCAGGATCAACGAATAAGCGGCAATACACCAACTGACTTCGAGCAGCGCTGAACTAACATTCGGATGCAGGAATACGTTATAAAAACGATCCCAGCGTCCGAGGTCAAACAAAAGTATCACCAAGACGGAGCTATATCCCAGCAGTCCCGCCAACACGGTAGGACGTGTGGCGACATGCAAATCTTCAAACTGGAACACGTAGACCAGCGCCGCCAGCGTAAATGCGCCACCGGATAACGCCACCGTTGAAAGATCAAAGCTGATCCAGATACCCCACGGGAAAGCTTTACTCAGATTGGTGGTTGCGCCCAATCCGGCATAAAAGCGGTAGAGTCCTACTGCTACGCCAAAAGCCGTAAGCGCTCCCAGAACATAGATGTATTTCGGTAGGATGCGTAATTCGTGTAGTAGTTTTTGAAGCATCGTTATTTCTCTTCCGCCACAGGTTGCATGGCCTCTTGTTTTTCGGCCTCCAACCGTTCTTTTTCGGCTTCTTCTTTGAGGTGTTTGATCGTCAGATAAGTACCGGACAATCCCACCAGCATCATGCCCGCGACCATCGGAGTCCCTTCAGTAACCAAACGATTGGAGAAAGCGGGTGATGTTGTGCCGGCAATCGGGAAACCCAGATCTTCGAACGGCACCGGTGATATATAAAGGGTGGCTGTACCGCCATTTTCTTCTTCACCATAGATGTGTTGAATGTATTTGTCCGGTTGGTCAGTGATGCGTTTGTGAGCTTCTGCCAGCATATCGTCGTACTTGCCGAACTTGATTGCTCCGGTAGGGCACGTCGCCGCACAAGCGGGCTGCTGCCCTTCACTCAATCGCGAGAAGCACATATCACACTTCACCACCAGCGGCAGCTGCTGATCCCATTCGTAGTTCGGCACCTCAAAGGGACAGGCATACATACAATAACGACAGCCAATGCAAATCTCATTGTCATAGACGACAATCCCATCTTCATTTCGGGTGAGTGCGCTCACCGTACACGCCGAAACGCATGACGGATCAACACAATGCATACAGTGATAGGGTGCTGTAAAACGGTTCAGATTAGGAAAAGTACCGGTGACACCTGTTTCTTTTATCCAGATGCGGGTGCTATCCATCGGCACATTGTTCTCGACGCTGCAAGCGACCATACAGGAACGGCAGTCTATACAGTGCGAGACATCAATCAGAAAACCATAGCGAGGCGGTTTGGAAGTTTCGGTCATGATGTTATACCTTTCTTACGGTTACAAAAGTCTGACTGAGTGCCTGCCCGCCGCTTGCCGGGTCGGTATAGGTCACGTGCAGTACCGAATCACTCGCGCCAACCCCGAATGCTGTGGTCAAACCCTTCGACAGATGACCATAGCCGGGTGTCATGTAAACACAATCGTGGCGGATGGCTTGGGTAGCATTCAGTCGAATGTGAACCTTGCCCACTTCGCTCAAAACTTCAACCCAATCACCATCTTCAAGCCCGCGGTCTGCTGCCACATCGATATTCATCCACAGGCGAGGTTCGTCTGAATATTTGTTTAACAGTTGATTGTTTTGTGTTCCAAACTGTGTGGATTGGGCAACTTTGCCCGTCAGCAGATAAAACTGTCCCGCCGGCGGTTGCGGCGGCGCTTGCCACTCTGGTACACCGGGGAAGCCCACTTTGGCTAGCGTATCCGAATAAAATTCGATCTTGCCGCTGGGCGTGTTCCAGTTAAAACTCGGTTCTTCATTTGTAGCAGGGAGTTCAACATAGCCTTTTGACTTCAGCGCTTCAAAGCTCACGCCAAGGGGCGCAAGTTGTTGGCGAATGTAATCTTCCTCGTCTTCATATTGGAAGTAATCACCGAGTCCGAGCCGCTCACCCAACTGCTTGTAAATCCACAATGCAGATTTGGCATCTCCTTGCGGCTCGATCACTGGCTGGCGCAAGAAAATTTTGTCGCCCATCGGTAGCAGTGGGTCATAACGTTCGAGATATGAGGCTTCGGGAAGCACTACATCCGAGAACCACGCCGTGTCATTCATAATAATATCTACGGTAGCGATGAAATCCATCTTCTCGAAAGCCTGTAGCGTCTTAGTACGATCAGGCAAAGACATCACCGGATTTTGACGCGCAATGAACCAGCCGTGCGCCTGATACGGTTCCCCCGTGAGGATGTTGTCGCGCAGTTCCTGAAACACCCCGATTTTGAGCGGAACAACCGGAAATTTACCCGGAACGCCATCTAACCGCATTGCCGAGGCACGGGGGTAAGGGGGTTGAGGAGGTTTGCCTAAACCACCGCTTGACTCGCCGCCAGAGGCTTTCATAGTAACGTTCCAATTGCCCACGAGTGCATTCAAGATGGTGATAGCCCGTTCGGTCTGGAACGAGTTTATAAAATTAGATGTGCGCCAGCCGTTATGTGCCAGTGCATACGGTGCAGCCGCGGCGAATTCCCGTGCGATTCGTTGGATTGTCTCGGCGGGTATTTCAGTGAGAGCTGCCGCCCATTCAGGCGTGTATTTCTCGACTTCTTTCGCCAGTTCATCGAAGCCGATGGTGTATTTCTCTACAAATGACTGATCGTACAGTTTTTCACCGACAATCACATTCAAGAGTGCCAGATGAAAAGCCAGATCGGTTCCGGGTTTGATTGCCAGCCATTCCGTCGCCTTGGCAGCCGTCTTGGTAAAACGAGGATCAAGGTATATGACCTTCACCCCGCGCGTTATGGCTTCACTCAAATCGCCCGTTTCGGAAGTCGAAATCGCCTCCATCAGGTTACGACCTGTCAGGATGATGTACTGGAGCTTATCGTCGTAGATACGTTCCGGTTCTTCCATGCCGTAGGTCATCAAATTAGCGACAATCATGGCGTTAAAGCACAAACTACGCTGCGTACCATAATTGGGCGAGCCGTAAGCATAGAGCAGGTTTTCAAATTGAACCTGACTCAAGTTGTGTGTAGACGAGAAAACCATTGCCTCCGGGCCATAGGTGTTTTTGATTTCCAGCATCTTGCTGGCCGTTAAATCCAACGCCTCTTCCCAACTGGCCTTACGGAAACGCCCCTCACCCCGTTTACCGACGCGTATCAGTGGGGTCAGTACACGGTCAGGATCGTAGGTGTTCATCAAGCCCGATTGACCGCGTACACACAAGTGTCCTTTTGAATGTGGGTGGTCTGGGTTACCATCTAGCTTGACGACCCGTCCATTCTTGACCTTGGCAATCAAGCCACACCGCCAGACGCACATCTCGCACATACTGGGGATATAGCCGTCACCCGACGCATTCAACAACCCTGCGTCTTGGGCTGCCCGTGCCACCATCGGCGGGAGCAATTGCCCCACCGCAAATGCACCGGCTGTAGAAGCGCTTATCTTAAGAAAGTCGCGCCGTGATAATTCATGTATCATCAGTGTCTCCAGTCTTCATGTCATAATTGAAGAACAGCGTCTATTGAAAACTGGCTATCCTTTGTTCTTGCGCTGCAAGCCTGCACGATCAATCAGGTAAAACAGGAAGCCCGACAGCAGAGCGAAAAAGACTACAGTCAGGAATGGGCTGAGATTCCAAATGTCGGGAATGACCACATTTCCCACATTGGCAATCGCTGATATAGCCGGGAAAATCTGTTGATAGGTCAAGCCATAAATTACTGCGCCCACAAGGAAACCCAGTAAACCGGGGATCAGATAATCGAGCTTGCCTTCGCCGCTGCCCGCCGCACAAGTACCGGGGCAGTACCCGCTCAGTGCCATGCCTACACCGAAAATCAACCCGCCGACGATATTCCCGACCACATAAGTCGCTGGAACATTCGGGAACGTTACCAGTCCCAGACCGCGTAAGATATAGAGGCCGCTCATCGAAACCACGAGCGCGGTCATCATAAACTTGAGAACAGCCATATCCGTCAACCGAAATACATTGACGATTTTGTGGTACTTGGTTAATCCGGCTTTATTCAGCGAAAAACCGAAGAAAACGCCTAAAAACAAGGCGATTACATAGGTGCTCATCTTAAAATCTCCGACGATAGATAATCAGCGCGGTGACAATACCGGAAGCAAACATCCCGCCGATGAATAGGAATGCTGAAGGCGCTAATACCATCCCGCCTGAGATCGCTAATCCACTGGTACAGCCACCGGCGATACCAGCCGCGTACTCAAGGATGATGGCTCCGATGAATGCCAATAACCAACGCTTCCACGTTTGTTTCCCGAAGATGCTCTTCCATTGTTCGTCACTGTTGGCAGCATCTTTTTTGCCCCACTTGAGGGTTCCGCTGGTAGCAGCACCGATCATGCCGCCAAAGAATACGCCGACCAGTAACACCACGCCCCATGTGATTTCGGGTGGCATGATAAAGTTAAAATACACGTTGTCGAACAATTTCGGCGCAATGGATTTACCGATCAGGCCAGCAATGTTCTCAAAAGCGCCAGAAGCACCGAGCAAGCTGTTGCTCAGCCAAACAGCCAACACACCGACCACACCGAGTAAAATTCCAGCGACATAAGGTGACCACTCATCCCTGCGGATGTAGTTGACGATTCGTTTCATAGCGTTTGCTCCTCGGACTCGTCCGAAACCAGTGTGTCAACCAGATTTAGAACTTTGTCCGTCTTATTTGGATTGTTCAGGATTTTCTTCAGCGCATTCCGCGTTTGTAATTTCAATCGGGATAGAGCAGGCAGCATTTCCAAGACTTCCGCCGGATATTCGCCTTCAACAGTTCTCATGGCAACCGTTGGCACTCTCAGGCGTATCTCGTTGAATATGACGAAGAATCCGCCGCCGACAATTACCAAACCAATCAGTCCTATCAGACCAATGTTCCCCCAATTAACGGGACGTTCACCGAGGACGATTTCGTTGTAACGCTGTACATAATCAACTGCATTCGGATCGTTTACAACGACTTCATTGATAGTTTGGGCACTGACAACCGATTGAGCTGTCGGTTCTGCTGCGGGCGGTTTCTGTGTGGTCTGCACTTCGCCTACCCCTGCCGCAGGTGCAACCGTGGCAGTCGCCGGAATCGGTGTGCTGTCGCCACTTCCCAAACTGACATTTAGGACGCTGGCATAGACTTGGGCGCGTTCCATAAGGTCAGCCGAATGGCACTGCTGACATGCTGCCTTTACATCCGACAACGGTGGAACCATACCGGTATGAGCAGCAATCTCATCGGTTGCTTGATCATTGCCGGCGTGACAGAAAATGCAAAAATCACCAAAAGCATGTGATTCGTGCCAGCCTGTACCGTCGTTGTTGACTGGTTTCTCGGCTTGAACCTCATGACAGCTCTTGCAAGAAGAGGCCTGTGAACCACATTGAAGTAGTACCGATGAATTGGACGAGCAGTTCACAATCGGGGGATTATCCAGCAGCGGGTAGGGTGATGCCGGCGAGGCCAATACACTTTGAGGAGTCAGCAGCAGCATACTCCCCACAAATACCAGCAGCCCACCCGTAACCAGAAGGAACAATACATTTCTATGTCGCATATATTTCTCCTCAAACGAAGCCTATGCAGACAAAGTTACAAATCAGTTCTCTACCTTTTCGATCAGGTTAGCCCGATAAGTAATTCGGTCACGCATTAAAGATCTAAGTATGTCGAGCGCTTGAATTAAGCGTTTGTCGACTATGTGATACTGGACATTTGTCCCCTGCCGAACACCGTTAACCAATCCGCGATCCCTCAAAACTTTGAGATGCCGCGATACAGAAGGTTGTGGAATTTTGAGTTCGTTTGCCAACTCGCCCACATTACATGGTTTTTCATCGAGGGCGTACAAAATGAGGATGCGGGTCGGATCAGCAAATGCTGAACAAAGATCAGCTTCCATCTGTGAAACTTCCTGCGCTAAGGTTTGCGAAATCATATCTTGTCCTTCTAAGAGTTAAGCAAAATGCATTTCGTTCTGAAATTGAACAAGTAGTATAAGAATCTACAAAAAAATACTGAATGATACGCTCCAAAGGAAGCTGATGGATGGGAAACGATTTTCTGTATTCAATATGTTCAATCGCACAAAACTGCTCAATTTTGTTTATATGAATAAACGCATATACCTACATTCCTATGTTAATCACATCAGCATAATCAACGTAGTAAGCAGAGTAATGAATCATAAGTGCATTTTGTCACAAACGAGTCAGAAGAAGAGAGGAACGTCGGGTTAATTATTTGGGATTATCAGTAAAATTGTCCCTTTGCCTTCATAGCTAGTATTGCTCATGGACTTGACCCGAAATTATGGGGAGTGAGAATTGTCAGAACGAGAACGCTGCCTCAAAAGCGCAGGGGTTGAGATAGACGAGCGCAGAATGCCGTGGTTGACGGTTGTACCAACCCCAATGTAATCAAAGATGGCCTGCCGAGCCAAGGCGCTTGTCGGGAACATTTGGTTAGCACATTCGCGTTTTCCGGTCACCCATAAGACCGCTATAATAGCATTATCGAAACAGCGCCCAATACTTCTTGTAGTTTCCCTTTTCCTGATCCTTACTTTCAGTCAAACGGACATTCCCACTCTCCGATAAACTGGGTAGGGCTCACAACCAACTAACACCATTCTTGGCATACTTCCACTCTTGGCGGTTAAAATGGAGATCAATTTGCTTTACACCATTGGATGATCCTCATGCCCACTTTCAACTCGGTCACGCCCGATCTCATAAACCAGCTAACCGCCATCCTCGGTGGCGATGCGGTCAGCACCGCCCGCGCCGATATTGACCTGCACGCAAAAGACCAGTCGCAGCACCATGCCGTCCCGCCTGAAGTCGTCATCTGGCCCACCGCCGCCCAACAGGTCGCGGATGTCCTTAAACTCGCCAACGAACACCACATCCCCGTCACCCCGTGGGGCGTGGGCACAGGCTTGGAAGGCAACTCCATTCCCGTGCGGGCTGGCATCCTAATGTCCTTCGAGCGCATGACCAATATCGTCGCCGTCCACGCCGATGATTTTCAAGTCACTGTCCAACCCGGCATCGGTCACAAAGACCTCAACGCCCAGCTTGCCCGTTACGGCTTATTCTTCCCGCCCGACCCCGGTGCGAACGCTACCGTCGGTGGCATGCTCGCCAATAACGCGGCTGGCATCCGCACCGTCAAGTATGGTGCAAGTAAAGATAACGTCCTCAAAATGCAGGTCGCCCTTGCGGATGGTCGCCTCATCCATGTCGGTTCGCGCTCGGTCAAGCAGTCGGCGGGTTATGACCTGCTTCATCTATTTGTTGGCAGCGAGGGAACCCTCGGAGTCATCACCGAAGCCACCCTCAAACTCGTGCCCATTCCGGCCTTCATGAGTGCTGCGATTGCCGCCTTCCCATCCGTTCAGGCTGCTGTCGAAACCGTCGTCGCCGTGCGTGGCAGTGGTCTTGATCCGGCTGCCCTCGAACTCATTGATGCCACGCACACCAAAATGCTCCGGGAAGCCGAAGGCGTTGACCTGAGCGATCATCCCACCCTATTCATGGAATTTCACGCCGCGCAGGAGGCCTCGCTCACGGCTGGCTTGGACATGGTGAAAGAAATCTGCGACGAAATGGGCGCGATCAGCTTCCGATCCACCACCGATCCTTCCGAGCGCAAGAAGCTCTGGCACGCCCGCCACGCCAGCTACGAAATCATGGTGCGCTCGCATCCTGATAAAACCTTCTTCATTAATGATGTTGCCGTTCCCATCAGCGCCTATCCTGAACTCATCGCCTATGTCGAGCAGTTGCGTGATGAGCGCAATATCACTTGCTATATGATCGGTCACGCGGGTGACGGTAACATCCACGTCGAATTCCCCTTTAACGGCGATGTTGAGTACCAGAACGCCCTACAAACCAACGGGCTGATTGTCCTCAAGGCCCTCGAACTCGGCGGTACTGCTACCGGCGAACATGGGGTCGGCATCGGCAAAGCCAAATATATGTCGGCTGAACATGGCGCTGGCCTCGATGTCATGCGCTCCATCAAACAAACACTCGACCCCAACGGCATCCTCAACCCGGGTAAAATTTTTATCGAATCCAACACCTAACCATCGCAATTTAGGGCTTGTCGCTGGCAAGCCCTTCCCTCATGTCTACCTTAAATATCCGGATGTTGCGCCACCAACTTTTTCAATGCCAGCCTCCGCCATGCCCTGCGGAACAAGTCATCAATGTCGCCCTCATCAACTTCCGGTAAACGCACCAGCACATAATCAAATGGAACATAGTGATCGGTCAAAAAATATTTCTCCGGTTCCACTTGAACCAGTAAATCACGCTCCATAATTACCGATTTCATAATCAAAATATCACCGTTATCCCCTAAGCAACCCATAAACTTCTTGCCGATAAAGAATGATGGGCTGCCGTGTGTAATGCCTTGCCGAACTTCAGGCAGTGCCAGCGCAATTTTCTGCACCGCATCAAAACTTACGCCACGTTTAGTGTTCATATCTCCGCCTTTATGAACATATATTCTAGGCGGATTATAACAAAAAAGGGCGAAACTGCTATCAGCCGCGCCCTTCTAGCTTGTATCTTGAAACTTGTCCACAACAACTACTCGATATGATGCCCGTTGTGGTTGCCATTCGTCACCGGAACAGATGCTGTCCGATTGATTTCTATAGCACGCACCGTCGCGCTCAATTCCTTGTGTCGTGCTGCCACCAACGCGTTCACCAATCGCGTCTGCATCGTCAACGCCTCGGTCAGCGAGTCCATCTTGCGATGCAAATCCGCGATTTCAACTTCGCTTTTCAAATTCACTTGATAATCATTCTGTGCAACCGCCCGATCCTTTAACGCTTGCCTATTCTGAGACATTAAAATCACCGGAGCTTGCAAGGCCGCTAATGTACTGAGCGCGAGGTTGAGCAGAATAAACGGAAATGCGTCAAACGCTTGACTTCCCAATGCCGCATTTGTACCGATCCATACCACCATCAACAAACAGAAAGAGATGATGAAGCGCCAACTACCGGCTATCGACGAAATCTTGTCCGCCATCCGGTCGCCAAGTGTCGCCTGCTCTTCCATCTCCTCATACACATCGTCGGTAACGATCCGTGGACGCAGGTCATTGATCAGCCGTTGTGCTTCCGGGCCGAGCAAACTCTGCAATTCTTCAATTTCTTCAATCAGGTCCTGAATGTGCTCATCTGGATCGTCCATTGGAGTCGCGCCAATACGATTCAGTAACAGATCATTGTACATAATGTCCTCCATACAGTTGTGTTGAGTGCAGACATGAGTCAGTTACCCGGTGTCTACCCGCCAAACAAATATGCGAATGTTAGTTTGGAACTCGTCACTCTTATCCCGCGGGGGGTGCGGGACGGCGATAACGCTTTTGGCGCTACCCCCGGTGACACAACTGTCTAGAGGGGATCGCTACCCTTGGGCACTATCGCCGCTGCATAAGTGCGGCTGTTCCTTGTGACTACTGCCCTCGTCCATTTGATCCTTCTATACATACATTGATAGATTTATTGGGAGAAAAGTACCGCCCAACACTTAGATAATACTTCGGATTTTATTTTTGTAAACCCCTCAACCCTTATTTCTTAAGGTTTGCTCAAAAATATTCCGGTACAGACAAAAAAACAAGGGCGGGTAAATAATACCCACCCTTATCAATGAGGCGACGGCCGGATTTGAACCGGCGCATCAGGCTTTTGCAGAGCCTTGCCTTACCACTTGGCCACGTCGCCATGAGTGTGAAATTATAAAGGCACAATTGCCCACTATCAACCCTTAACCTGCTCTGAAACGACTCTTTCGTTCAGCTTCCTGTCGCCGTATCTTGGCACACCTGATGGTTCTTTTACAGTTATGTCCTCACTCTAGCGCACAAATCCAAAAACCGTCATAATATCCACCATGACTAACGACGAAAAAGATCTTATTCCCGAAACAGAACAACCGTCTGCCGACTTTGACCAGAGCGACGATGATTTACGCTATGCCCCTCCTGCTGAACCCCCTGTCACAGCCGAAGAAGAAATAGTCGAAATTAAAGTCGATGTAGTCGAGGCAATAGAGGTAGAGGAAGCGCTTCCCGATCCCCTGCCGGAAGATGAAGCCTATGCACCACCGGTTGAAATCGAATCCGCCGTTGACTTAACAGGCGACTCGCTCCCTGTGAATGTAACCGATGGGCTGGATATTGAAGCCGCCCTAGCCGCCGTCTCCACCCTCAGTGATGTCATAGCCGAGCAAGAAGCGGTCGAGCAAGTACGCCTTGCACGCATTGAGGCTGAAAACGAGGCACTGGTTGAGCGTCAAGCGAGGATGGATCATCCAGAAAGATACTTCCCTGTACCCCCGCTGGTTACCGTCAAACGAGGACAATTGGCAGCCATTATCCCCGCCATTTGGTTGATCGGGTTAGGGGCATGGTTGACTTTTAGTGCCACCACCCTTCGCGTTCAGCCCGATACAAGCCTCTTGATTCTAATTATCGCTGTTGGCTTGGGACTAACTTTGATAGCCCGCTGGATTGCCTCTCGCCGTTGGGCCAGTGGGTCGCTGTTTTTTGGTTTAGTATCGTTACTTTCCGGCGGCTTATTCTTCTTTCTTGTTCAACCGGATGCACCCGGTCTTGATCGCGGCTGGCCGCTG
Organism: Aggregatilineales bacterium; assembly: GCA_038251045.1. GTDB lineage: Bacteria > Chloroflexota > Anaerolineae > Aggregatilineales > Phototrophicaceae > CFX2. The sequence continues at coordinate 28,252 of JBBSBS010000020.1, forward strand.
TTCATATCCGCCATTGGCCTTGCCATGCTGTTTACCCGCATATTGGGCATCACCAAAGATCGTCGCTTGACCTATCCAGCCTTCATCCTTTTCGTAACAGGTTTGGCAGGTTCAATTATCACGCTTGGCCTGTTGAACAGTAACATAACTGTCGTCGCGGCCTCACTCTGGCCTGTCGCACTGGTCATTATCGTGCTCATCTGGTTGCTCCCACTGGTATTCAGGCAGCGTCAGTAGTGCGTATCGCGATCGATGCCAGCCGGTGTACTGTTCAGCACGTCACCGGAACTGAAAACTATGCCATTCAGCTTATCCGTGCGCTGATACAACGCAACACTACTCATCATCTGACGCTCTATTTCCGTGACCAACCGCGCCCCGATTTGTTCCCTGCCTCACCATTGGTTGAGCAGCGCGTAATCCCATTCCGCCGCGCATGGACACATCTACGTTTTGCTGCCGCCATCTGGCGAGATAAGCCCGATGTAACCTTCGTCCCCGCCCACACCCTACCCTTTTTGTTTCCCAGACGTTCTATCGCCACTGTCCATGATCTCGGTTTCAAATATTTTCCACAGGCACATCCCACTACCCAGCGCCTCTATCTTGATTGGACAACGCGTTACAGCGCCCGCCGTGCCACCAGCATTCTGGCCGATAGTCAGGCCACGGCTGACGACCTGCACACATTTTATGGCACGCCCACCGCTAAAATCCGTGTCGTCTACCCCGGCGCTGATAAACCCACCATCGGTGACATAGAATCCACCCGTGCCAGATACGACTTGCCCGAACGCTACTTCTTGTTCATCGGCACACTTCAGCCGCGCAAAAATATCGCCCGCCTCGTGCAAGCCTATATCCTATGGAAGAAGCAAAACCCCAACGACTCTGCCGCTCTTGTGCTGGCAGGCGGAAAAGGCTGGCTTTATGATCCTTCATGGGTAGCTGGTGTTGAAGGCATCCATCTGACAGGCTATATTGATGATGCCGATAAAGGGGCACTTTACGCGGGCGCATTAGCCCTTGTTTTCCCATCCTTATACGAAGGCTTCGGCTTTCCGGTACTAGAAGCCATGTATTGCGGCACACCCGTTATCGCCAGCAATACATCCAGCCTGCCGGAACTCGTCGCTGAGGCTGGCCTACTGGTTGATCCGTTGAGCATTGAATCCATTGCTGCCGCTATGAGCCAGCTTTCAAGTGACGATACCCTGCACGAGTCATATCGACAACGCGGTTATCAGCAGGTTAAAAAGTTTACGTGGGAAACCGCGGCTCACCAATTGCTCAACACTCTTGAAACTCTATGAACAACGGTAGCCAAACGATATGAGCGAGCATTCGAAATATGAAACGATGCGTGAAGCAGGCGCATCGCCTAACGAAGTTTATTTAGCCGCAAAAGCCGACAACTTCGAACTAATTGAACGCATCAAAATCCTACGGCGCGTCTACGGCATGTCTTTAGAGCAAGCGAAAGAAATTACTGTGATAGGCGACGGATTAGCCGACTCGTTGGACCCTCATCAAAAGAGCCTTCTACCCGCGCTTGAATTACTGACTATTCAGAAAGTGTTAGTGGTTCAACTCGCCGATATTGGCGACCTCATTCTTTCAACTCCCGCACTGGCGGCCCTTCGCGAAGCCCAGCCGGATGCCCATATCACCCTACTCACTACAACACATACCGCTCCAGCCATTGCAGGCACGAACCTTGTTGACGAAATCATTACCTTCGACCGCCAGCAATTCAATAGTTCACGTGCTTTCTTCCATCCTGCTAACCTGCGTCGTGTCCTCGGCTTGCGGAACGGTCACTATGATGCAGTCATATTCTTTCACCACTTCACCCTAAAATTTGGCACACTGAAATTCGCCCTCATCACCCTTGCTTCCGGCGCAAAACAGCGCATCGGCCTCGACAATGGCAACGGTTGGTTTCTCAACCGTCGCCTGCCAGATGATGGCTTCGGTGCAAAACATCAAGTGCAGTATTGGCTCGATTTAGTCGCCCTTCTCGGCGCGTCTTCTACGCCTCACCCTGCTACCGTCGCAGTCACTCCACCTCCTGTCTCGTCGGAACACAGCACAATCGTCATCCATCCCGGCAGTGGTGGATACAGCCTCGCCCGCCGTTGGGATGCTGCCCAATTTGCCGCCCTTGCTGATGCCCTTAGCCAACAGTACAACGCTCAAATTATCCTTGTCGGTGGCGCAAATGATGGTGGTGATGAAGTTAAATCAGCCATGAAATCTGATGCCGATGTGCTGGATTTAACCGGCAAAACAACACTGGCCGAACTTGCAGGCATCATCCAAGCCGCCGATCTTTACATCGGTGCGGATAGCGGAATCATGCATCTTGCCGCAGCAGTCGGCACGCCCATTGTGGCTATTTTCGGCCCCAGTAATGCCGATGCGTGGGGTCCTTGGACACCTACTACCAAATCGATCATCGTCCGCAGCGCGCCTGAGTGTAGTCCATGCAGCTATGTCGGGCATGGCATTGGCCTGCGTGAAGGCTGCCCCGCCCGTACCTGTATGCGAATGGTCACAGTCAATCACGTTCTGGCTGCCGTCCAACAAATCTGTACCGACGACTTCGTAGGAACGCGACAATTTCCTTCTGCCCCATTGAAGCGTCGTACTGTCGCCTATCGAGTGGAAAGAATTCGCCTCCTCGGTTTGCCCATGGATGCCATCACCTATCCGCAATGGCTTGATTTGATCGCTGAATGGGTTGCATCGGATGGCATTCACCACGTTTGTACCATCAATCCTGAATTCATCATGATCGCGCGTCAGGATGTTAACTTTCACAACATTCTTTCCCGCGCCGATCTCTGTGTTCCTGATGGCGTGGGTTTACTCTGGGCAGCGAGACATCTCGGCAAGCCGCTGCCAGAGCGTGTTACAGGTTCGGATGGTGTACCTAAAATCGCGGAACGCGCCACCCAACTGGGCTGGAAGCTTTACTTCCTTGGCGCTGCCCCCGGTGTAGCTGACCAAGCCGCCTCTGTACTGCGCCAGCAGCATCCTGCACTTCAAATCGTCGGCATCCACAGTGGCAGTCCTTCGCCCGCAGAGGAAGATGCGATTGTCGAAAAAGTGAATGTCAGCGGTGCGGACATCCTGTTTGTTGCCTATGGTGCACCCGAACAGGATAAGTGGATTGCCCGTAACCTGCCACGCTTACAGGTCAAAATGGCGATGGGTGTCGGCGGCTCGTTCGATTTCATCGCAGGCATCGTGCCTCGCGCCCCTCATTGGATGCGCCGATTTGGGTTAGAATGGTTGTATCGACTTTACCTGCAACCGTGGCGCATCCGGCGCATGTTACGCTTGCCCCGTTTTGTGCTGGCGGTTTTACGCAATGGTGAACATGGCTAACCTCAAACAGTGGATACCTAAACTCGCGGCTCAACGGGTTCTCGTCATCGGTGATCTAATTCTCGATGAATACCTGACAGGCAAAACCACCCGCCTCAGTCGTGAAGCACCCATTCCGGTGCTGGAATTTGAGTCGCGGCAGCTCATTCCCGGTGGTGCTGCCAACCCCGCCGCTAATATTGTTGCGCTCGGCAGCACAGCCATTCAGGTCGGTGTCATCGGCTCGGATACCAACGCCACCAATCTCCGGCAGGTGCTTCAAGCCCGTGGCATCGAAACCGATAAGCTGGTTATAGACTCGACACGTCCTACTACAGTCAAAACCCGCATTATGGCACACATGGGTTTACGCTTCCCGCAGCAAGTCGCTCGCTTGGATACCCTTTCGCGTGAGCCCATCAACACAGCCGTCGAGCGCAGTGTCCGTTCAGCCATCAACGAGCAAATCGGTCAGGTAAACGCCGTGCTGCTTTCCGACTATCACACCGGCTTGCTTACACCTTCACTCGTCACAACTGTCCGCAAATTGGCAGATAAAACCAAAACCCTGCTCACTGCCGACGCACAGGGTAAACTAGAAAAATATAAGGGTTTTGGAGTGGTAAAATGTAATGCTGATGAAGCTAGTGATTATCTTCGGCGCGATCTTCGTTCCGATTCTGACTTCGCTCAAGCCGCACAGGAACTCTGCCAATCACTTCAATTGACTACAGGTATGGTCATCACCCGTGGTGTGGATGGCGCGACCATCTGCACAATCTCCGGTGAAATAAAACATTGCCCTGCACCCGCCATTACCGATGTCTACGATACGGTCGGTGCAGGCGATACCACCATTGCCGTTCTTACGCTGGGTGTCAGTGCGGGTATACCGTTAGCCGAATCAACCATGCTAGCTAATTATGCCAGTGGTCTAGTCGTTCGCCGCGTCGGAAACTATGCTCCTGCACCTAATGAACTGGCGTGGGCAATTGATACGTGGGGAAATACTTAACCGCCAATCACCCGTACATCACGGATAACAATATCGTCAAAGCGCACCCCTGCCGGTTGCCCCACAGCCCCCAACACGACTCCCACCTGTCCCGCTTTGAATGTCGAATCGCGCGCCTCAGCGATAAACACCCCGTTGACAGTAAAGCTTAAATAATCATCCAAACAAATCGCTTCAATGGCGTTAACACCATCACCTTTTTTCAACGCGCCGCTCGACCGCCATTTGACCAATTGCATCGGATCAGGAACATCCGGTTCAGCTTTCAGAATCGCAAATTGCTGTGCGCTGGATAGCACAAAATAATAGCCGTTGCCGTCCTTGTCCGCCCGGCACATAACCCCGAACCCATTTCCTTCGCTGCCCCGCGTCTGCTGTAAAGTCGCTTTAATACTGATGTCGCTGTATGACGGACTATTCAGTGACCAGATGTATCCTCTATCGCCCAGCACCGCGCCATTGAGAGCCCCGTCGCTAATGTTGAAAAACGCCGCATCGTCCGGCAGCCGGAAGGTGTCCCAACTCGAAGCAGCCGTATCAAAATGGTATTCAGCCTCGATATTGCCAAATCCAATCAACGGCGTGCGAACGCTATCCACAATACTCGCACAACCCACCAATGTCAGCACAAGCATCAACAAACTGTGGCGGACCATTAACATGAGGCTACCTTTCATCGTCCTTCGGCAGCCTCAGTATAATCGAATCGTAATGTCGTTTGTGTGTATCGGGGAGAATACTGCTACTTAACTGCAATAGCGTGAATGTCCGCCGCAGTCGCAAAAGCCCAGTCCGTAATCTTATCCCAGTCACGGAAATCACCGTCAAAATTGCTCGGCCATGCATGACCATCATAGCGTGAAGCCAAAGTCCAGCGTTCAGTCCAATCGACAGACGGCAGATCAAGCTTTCCAGCAAACGCCGTCTTGCTTCGTACATTCAGGTTCGCCAAAAGTTCTGGTTCCATATAAAAATCCATGACATGCTCCATACCGTACTCTTCAAGCACGCGGATGCATGTAACCCATATGTAGCATGGCTTCCCAACGATTTGAGGTTCAAAGGCCTTCAGAAACGTCTTTAATTCTGGCAACCATGTTCCAGAGTGAACAGGCGAACCCAAAACAAACACTTCATATTCATCGACGTGGGTTATAGTCTTAACATCTTGTACCGTGACTTCATGTCCCTTTTGCGTCAAAACGGCTCCAATTCGCCGTGCCACTTCCTCAGTTGATCCATGCATAGTCGCATACCCGACCAATACTTTCATTTTGTTCTCCACAGTGCTAATCAATCCATATACTCAGTCTAGAACGACCCATGATTACATGACAGTTATGGTAAGCACACACAATCCATGATAGAAAGCATATTCTCATAAATTGGTCGTTGTTGAGAATTCAACGCTGCCAGCGTTTAGCAGTTGCTGTGGACACATTGAAAGCGCTATAATGATTCTTAAGTCTCGCAACATCGCTGATTATTGTATGAAAGGTTCACCAAACCTTATGATAGAAGTTATTATTGATAGCATCCGCGTAAGCCTGATGTCGCAGCACCGCGTAGTTGTCTTAAAAGATTCCAATAATGAACGCTACTTGCCTATTTGGATCGGTCCGTGCGAGGCAGAAGCCATAACCGTTAAACTCCAAGATTTGCCAACACCACGCCCCTTAACGCATGATTTACTGCGGTCTGTCATTCGGGAAATGGGTGGTAAAATTGCCCACATCC
>JBBSBS010000021.1:0-34327 GCA_038251045.1 Aggregatilineales bacterium
CCCGGATCGATTCCTTTGGTCCGTCTCGACAGCGCACGCTACAGCCGTACAGCTCATCGCCCCGTCGCGTTTAACCCTCCAGCGCAAATTCTTTGTGCGCGAGGTGCGCCGCTTCCGCAATGCGATCTTCGTCGATGATCACCGCGATTTTGATTTCCGAAGTGGAGATCATCTGGATGTTGATCCCTCCGCCGCTGAGGCAAGTAAACAGGCGCGCCGCGACGCCGGAATGCGAGCGCATGCCGATCCCCACCACACTCAGCTTCGCGATTCCGCTGCGTGAGACGAGGCTGCCTGCGCCGATTTCTTGTACGATGGGTTCGAGGACCCCCGCTGCTTTTTTTAACTCGTCGTTGCTTAGCGTGAAAGAAATGTCCGTGGCACCGGATTCCGAAACGTTCTGCACAATCACGTCCACGATGATGTTCGCATCCGCGATGGCATTGAAGATACGGGCTGCGACGCCCGGCTGATCCGGCACCTGGCGGATGGTGATCTTCGCTTGATTTTTTTCGATGCTGACGCCGCGGATGACGACGTTCTCCATGTTCTGGGATTCTTGTTTCACGATGGTGCCGGGGTTGGTGTTGAAGCTGCTCCGTACTTCGAACACGACGTTGAACTTCTTGGCGAACTCGACCGAGCGCGACTGCATGACTTTCGAGCCGGAACTCGCCATTTCCAGCATTTCGTCGTAGGAAATTTCGTCGATCTTCCTGGCTTCGGGGACTACGCGCGGATCGCACGTGAAGACGCCATCGACATCGGTGTAGATCTGGCAGAGATCGGCTTTCAACGCACCAGCCATGGCGATCGCCGTCAAGTCCGAGCCCCCTCGCCCGAGCGTAGTGATGCGCCCTTCCGTGCTCTGGCCTTGGAACCCCGCGATGATCACCGCGAAGCCGTCGTCCAAGTACCTGTGGACCTCTTTGGGCGTGATGTTTGAGATCTTCGCCCGGGAATGGACTCCGTCCGTGGTGATCCCGGCTTGCGCACCGGTAAAGGAAATCGCCTTGCCGCCAAGCGCGTGAACGGCCATCGCTGTGAGCGCGATTGTGGTTTGTTCGCCTGTCGCCAGCAGCACATCCATCTCACGGTCACTCAAATTAGCAAATGGGTCATTATCGGCTGCGCCAACGTGGGTGACTCGTTCGGCTAAGTAGTTCATAACATGCGGGTGCAGCACCGATTGTCCTTGATAGATAGACTGGATGGCTTTTGCTAGATCATCGGGGTCAACATCTTTGAGCAAGTAACCGGCAGCGCCCGCTCGAATGGCTGGCAGAATGTGGTCGTCATCCAGAAAGCTGGTCAGCACCAATACGCGTACATCAGGATACCGCTGGCGGATGAGGCGGGTGGCTTCCGCGCCGCTCATCTCCGGCAGTGCTAAGTCCATCAGTACAACGTTGATGTCCAGTGTTTCTAATAGGGCTAAGGCTTCTTCCGCGCTGGAGGCTTCACCGGCAACCGTCAGGCCGGGGGTTGAGTGCAGATAACCGCGTAGGCCGAAGCGCACCATACCGTGGTCGTCTACGATGAGGATACGAATATCAGATTGATTTTTGGTGGTCATAGAGATTGTCCTTCCCTCATTGGTTCAGGATTAATCACCATTTCAATACGTGTGCCATTGCCCGGTGACGTGCGAACATCTACCGAACCGCGAACGCGTTCCAAACGTGCCCGCATGATTGCTAAACCGGTTGAACCCGGTGACACAGCGCGGGGATCAAATCCTGTGCCATTATCTTCTACCAGCAAGATTGTCTCGGTTCCGAAACTCAGTTCGACATGCAGGCTGGTGGCACCGCTGTGACGGATGACATTGGCGATGGCTTCCTGCGCGGCGCGGAACAAGGCGTGTTCATCTGACGGCGATAGGGTGTTTAACCCGCGCGCGACCCAATTAAGGTGCAGCTTATGGACATCACAAATCGAGCGCAAAAAGCGGTCAAGGGCTTCATCGAGGCGGTGTCCTTGCAGCGGCGCGGGCACCAATTCTTGCAGCAGATTTTTCATTTCGCTTTGGGCTTCACGACCGGCCTGCTTGATGTGTGCCATATAACTGCGCGAGGCTTCGGGGTCGGTGTTTAATAGGTTCAAGGCCGCACCTGCCGAAAGGCTGATGCTAAACAACTGCTGCTTGACGCTGTCGTGCAGTTCGCGCGCTATCCTTTGCCGTTCCTCCATGACGGCGTTGGCTTGTGTCTGACGGGCAATTTGGGCCGTCTGGGCGCGAATTTGCTCATTTGCGGTACGTTCGGTTTCCAACGAACGCTGCAAACTGTCGGTCATCTGGTCGAAGGCTGTAGCCAGTTGACCAATTTCATCGCGCCCATTCATACGGGCACGGATAGCCAGATCACCCGCGGTGATGGCTTGTGCAACACGCGAAAGCTCACGTAAGGGGCGGGTAAGGCTGATCGTTAGCACAATCGATACGGCAATACTCGCTACCGAGGCCACAACCAACATCAACAGCAACGCGCGTTGGCTGCTGCTGGCATCCACTGTGAGCGTTGCGACGGTGCTGTTCAGGGCGTTCAGAGTCTGGTTGAGCACAATGTTGCTGCTGTTTTCCAGTTGGATGCCACCTTGTTCCAAACCTTCACGGGCCCGCCGCTCATCACCTTCATAAAGGTTCATGAACTCGATTGCCCGCTGCTGGAACACCGTATGTCGTTCACTGACCTGTGTGTATAAATCTTTAGCGCCATTTGTTAGCGAGCTGGCATGGGTGGTTAATATGTCGAACCACAATTGAATTTGTAGCAGTTCGCTGTGCAACCAGATCACCGAATCTTCGCGCGGTTGCAAACGTAAAACGGTGAATTCGTTGCTGGCAAGCTGGATGTGCGCGATTACTTGATTGCTGGCTTCGATGGCGGCGATATCCGGTTTGGTATCGGTGAATGCGATTTTGGGAATCTGGTAGAGGCGAGTTTCGATGGCGGTTTGTAGACTTAGGAGGCTGATATAAAGCTGTTCACGCCGCGAAATCACGGCGACCAGATTACGGAACGAGTTGAGGTAGATTACATAACTATCCTGTACCTGCCGCAGCGGCTCAATCTGTGCCGAGTCCGATAACCCGTCCAACGCATTGTCGATATTCGCACCCAACAAGGTTAGGGAATTAGTGGCTTCGTTGTAATCAACAGGGGCTTGTGTACGTAGATATTTGGCGATGGCTAGTTGGACAGTCGCGATCTGCTGGGCGACAGTACTGCCGAGTTGAATGTGCGGTGAGGCGCGGGTGATGGATTGGGTAACGCTGTCGCTGTAACTGATGAGGCGGTTGATTGCTAATAGCAAGACCAGCAGCATCGTTACCAGCAGCATGACATAGCCGCCCAGTATCCGGTAACTGATGCGCCGCGCGAGGAAATCCGCCCCGACTCTGACTAATGCCACCGTGCGCCTCCGCAATACTCAAGAGCCGACTCCGGTGTACAGGTTTTATAAGCAATTTTCCGCAAAACCAAAAAGTGTTGTAAGTCGGAAATATTTTCTTCACCGAATTTCTAAGTAGGGTGAAGTCCTGCCCAATTTAATAAAAACCTGCAAACCGTATTTCCCCACAGTTTAACATGCTTTGCCCCGCCATTCCCGAGATCACCCCAAAAATCATCCTCAATGATGAGGAAAAGATCATGCTGCAAGATGAGAGACTGGGGTTCGTTTGGACTTATGATAGTGCTAAATGTTGAAAACTATTTCCATCTCGTGGCTAACCAACTTAAATAAAGTCGTGAGATAAGCGTACTTATTATTTATGTGAGCTTTGCGTGTGAATATTAACCCCGTTCCTCCGATTCAAACCCAACAGCGCATTGTCCTTCAGATGCAAAATATCACCAAGCGCTTCCCCGGTGTGGTCGCTTTGGATGATGTGAGCTTTGACGTATATGAGGGTGAAGCGCACTGTTTGATGGGGGAAAATGGTGCCGGAAAATCAACCCTCATGAAGATCATGAACGGCATTTACACTGAGTATGAGGGGCAAATCCTTTTAGGTGGGCGACCCATTCATCTGCATTCCACCAAAGATGCCCAACATTACGGCCTCGGCATGATTCATCAGGAACTCAACCTCGTCCCTGAACTGCGCGTCTATGAGAATATTTTTCTTGGACGGGAGCTTCATACCCGTTTTGGTACGTTGGACAGCGGCAAAATGCAGCGAGAAGCATCCGCCCTATTACAACGTTTGAGTGTCAATATCGACCCACGCCGCCCGCTGCGCCAACTGCGGATTGGCGAACGCCAATTGGTCGAAATTGCCAAGGCGTTGAGCCTTAACGCCCGCATTCTGGTGATGGATGAGCCGACATCAGCATTGACGGATGCAGAAACCAAACGGTTGTTTTCGGTCATCATGGGCTTGAAGGCGACCGGTGTAGCCATTGTCTACATCTCGCACCGGATGGATGAAATATTCTCGATTGCCGACCGCATCACGGTATTGCGGGATGGTAAGACGGCGGCTTCACTGTTAGCGAGTGAGGTCACGCGCCCTGAACTGATCAAGTATATGGTTGGCAGAAGCATCAACGAGGCTTTTGAACGCAAGTCCGCCGGACAGCCAGACACGATCTTACAAGTGCGCCATTTAAGCCTCAAACGTCCCGGTATTCGCAGCCTGCACGACATCTCTTTTGAACTCCGGCGCGGTGAAGTTTTGGGCTTGGCAGGCTTGATGGGCGCAGGCCGCACGGAAACACTCGAAACGATTTTTGGTGTGCATCCACTCAACCGGCGCAGCGGCGAAATTGTCCTCAACGGTAAGGCTCTGGTTATTCGGAATCCGGCGGACGCAATCCGACAAGGATTTGGTTTCGTCACCGAGGATCGTAAGGGTAAGAGCTTGATCGGTGGGCTTCCGGTGCGTGTCAACTTGACGTTGGCGGCGCTCCATTTGTTCACCCGTGTCTTACGCATCATCAATCGCAGCAGTGAACGCAAAGCTGTTGATGATCAAATCACGAAGCTCGATATTCGCACTCCGAATATGGAAACCATCGTTGCTAACCTCAGCGGCGGCAACCAGCAGAAGGTGGTTATTGGCAAGTTCTTACTAACGAGACCGGACATACTTCTTTTGGATGAACACACGCGCGGTATTGATGTGGGAGCCAAATCTCAGATTTATCAACTGGTGGATCAATTGTCTCAGCAGGGCACTTCGTTCGTGATGGCATCTTCAGAAATGCCGGAACTGCTGGCGGTGTGTGACCGGATATTGGTGTTGTGCGAAGGACGTGTGACTGGAGAATTTACCCACGCGGAGGCTACGCAGGAAAAAATATTAGATGCGGCGACTCGTTTCTTTCAAAACCCATCGGCTGCCACATCGTGAGCGGACGCACTTCACAAGGAGAGAATGATCTGTAATGAATACAATGCCTGACGCAGCGGTGGGGTTTCGAAACCGGCGGCGCGAGATTGTTAATTTAATTTTCCGCTTTCAAAGTTATTTTGGGCTGATTATTGTTATTTTGCTGGCGATATTAATCTCGCCTATACGGAATGATGCCAACCTTTTTTTGAAACCCAATAATTTACTGAATATCGTTCTGTATGCGTCCGAAACGGGTGTGTTGGCAGTGGGTATGACGCTGGTGATTCTGGTGGCGGGGATTGACCTGTCGGTCGGCTCGGTGATGGCGCTGGTGGGCTGTGCGGCGGGTGTGCTGCTGATGCAAGACAACACCATCAGTCTGCCGATAATTGGCGATATTGTCATCGGGCATTGGCCTGCCATCGCGATCATCCTATTCATGCTCATCATTGGTTTGGCAATCGGTTTTGTCAACGGGTGGGCATCCGAGCGTTTTAATGTGCAGTCGTTTATCACTACGCTGGCAATGCTCAGTATTGCGCGTGGTTTAGCCCATGTTGTTTCAGCGGATAACTCAATCCCGTTGGCGTATGGGCCGAACCTCGGCGATCCGCTTTTCAAAGCACTCGGTCAATCGTTTGCTGATACGGGAATTCCGGTTCCAGCTATTGTGATGATTCTGGGGGCGCTGATCGTTGGTTTAGTTCTCAATTACACATCTTTCGGTCGTCATGTGTACGCCGCGGGCGGTAACCCGACTGCCGCACGATTGTCCGGTATCAATGTCAGCCGTTTGCGAGTCACAGTTTTTATGTTGTGCGGCATGTTCGCGGCGATTGCCGGGATGCTCCATGCCGCCCGTCTTAATCAGGGCAGCCCAAACGAATCTATCGGCTACGAGTTGAATGCCATCGCGGCGGTCGTCATCGGCGGCACCAGCTTAGCGGGCGGTAAAGGCACAATATGGGGCAGCATCGGCGGGGCACTTATTCTGCAAATTCTTGACAACATTATGGGACTCAACAACGTGAGCAGTAATGTGCAGTTGGTCGTTAAAGGTTTACTTGTTATCGCAGCAGTAGCGCTACAACAACTGCGTCCAGAAGAATCCGAAGCGTAGTTTGATGTGGGCTGCAAAGGAGGCACATGCTTGGGGCGGCCTAGCGAGCCAACGAATATAAAAGGTCAATGTTTTTCATGAAGGAGAGAATCGAAAATGCGAAATAGATTTGTAAAGTTCTTGACAGTAGCAACCGTTCCAGCACTGGCTCTCGGCGTGCTGGCATTCGCACCCGGTCTGCACCGTGCTATGGCACAGGATGCGGAACCAACCAGCGCCCCGGCTGCGGAGGGCTGGACAACTTATGCAGACGACATGGTCGATGGCACGGTCATTCTGCCTGCGCGCGCCAGTGCTTTACCAGAGAGCTGTCCGCCGCCGACTCCGAAAGATCACTATACCATCGCCATGTCGCAGGCCAACAAAGCCGAGCCGTGGCGTACTGCCATGAATCAACAGTTAGAAGCTGCTGCTGCGGCTGAAGGCTATGATATTGTATTCGCGGATGCTGCTCAGGACAACGCCAAGCAGGTGAGCGATATTGAAAACTTCCTGACGCAAGGTGTCGACCTGCTGGTGGTGTCGCCCAACGAAGCAGCACCGTTGACCGACGAAATCAATAAGGTGTGGAACGCCTGTATTCCGGTCATCGTCCTCGACCGTAATATCACGAACAACGATTACTCGATGTTCATCGGCGCGAACAATGTCTCGATCGGTAAGTCGGCAGGGCAATATGTGGCTCAGTGGTGCAAGGATAAGGGTCTATCGCCCTGTAACGTCCTCGAACTGCGCGGCCTCGAAGGCGCACCGCCAGCCAAAGATCGTGGTGATGGCTTCCGCGAAGGCATCATGGATAATCCGGATGTCGTGATTATCGCCAGCCAGAATGCAGATTGGCTGCGCGAGAAGGCTGTCCCTGCCACTGACGCGATGTTGAGCGCCAACGAACAGGTGGATGTCATCTACGGTCATAACGACCCGATGGCAGAGGGTGCTTACCTTGCCGCAGAATCGGCTGGTCGCGACCTTTCCAAGATTTTGTTCGTTGGTATTGATGGTCTACCCACGGCTGATGGTGGTATCGAATCGGTCTTGCAGGGCCGCATCGGTGTGACATTCGTTTACCCGACCGGCGGTTTGCAGGCCATCCAATGGGCGAAGGCCATCCTGACTGAAGCTGTCGTCCCGCCGCTGTGGGTCGAGCTGCCATTCTCGTCGATTGATCCGTCCAACGCGCAGGAAGTTTGCAACACATACGCCTGCCCGGATGCCATGATGGAAGAAATGACACCCGAACCAACCGCGAGTTCCTAGTCCGCTTTAAACATCTGTCGTAATTCGGACATATCAAAAATCCTCACTTTTTAGTGGGGATTTTTGTTTAGCCATACCAAAGGCAATGGACTCAAAGCCCGTCCAATTTAGATGTGTCTAGCGAAGATGGTATGACGCGTTAAGATAGAGTGCCTTGCAAAAGTACAGCGAAAAGGAGTGGATTGATGGAATACCGACCTTTAGGACGTACGGGTGTGATGGTTTCGAGCTTGTGTTTGGGTGTCATGAACTTCGGTGGGGTCACCAATACCGAGGACTCGATTGCCATGATTGACCGCGCATTGGACGCGGGAATTAATTTTATCGACACAGCCAACGTCTACAACGCAGGTGAAAGTGAAGTGGTATTGGGTAAGGCGCTCAAGGCTAACGGCAAGCGTGACTCGATTGTACTGGCAACCAAAGTCAACGGCACGGTGGGCGAAGGCCAGAACGACCGCGGGATTTCTCGCTACCATATCATGAAAGCCTGCGAGGATTCGCTGCGGCGTTTGCAAACTGACCACATTGACCTTTACCAACTCCACCGACCATCCTTGACCATCCCCCAAGATGAAACGCTGCGGGCGCTGGATGACTTGGTGCGTGCCGGAAAGGTGCGTTATGTTGGCAGTTCGACTTTCCCCGCGTGGATGGTGATGGAAGGACTCTCGGTTAGCGAACGCTATAACCTCGTCCGTTATATCAGTGAACAACCGCCGTATAACCTGCTGGATCGCCGCATTGAAAATGAACTGGTACCGTTATGCCAGAAATACGGCATCGCCATTTTGCCGTGGTCGCCGTTAGCAGGCGGTATCCTTGCCGGACGTTATAGCGCAAATGGTTCGGCAGCCGGACAATTCCCCGAAGGCTCACGGGCACAGCGCTCAGGCGCAACCTTTCAGGAGCGTGTGACCGAAAGCGGGCTTGGTGCAGCACAACGCATGGGTGAATTGGCACAAGAACGGGGTATGACCGCTTCGCAGTTCGCGCTGCTGTGGTGTAAAGATCAACCCGGTATCACCGCGCCGATTGTAGGGCCGCGTACCATGTCCCACCTTGAGGATGCACTGGTTATTGCCGACAAGAAATTTGATGACGCAGACCGCGCTGTGCTCGATGAACTGGTGCATCCCGGTACGGCGGTGGCAGACTTCCATAACAGTAACGAATGGATGAAGGCACGCGTTCGTTGATGTAAAAGTTCACGTTTTAGGCTTACTGTCGGCTAAAAGGGATGTGTAAGTTTAACAAAGTACCCTTATTTTACATACAGCATTATATGGGCAACAAAAATCCTCACCATAAAGTGAGGATTTTTGCTTAGATGCTACTGATTGGTGTTGGGAGTGTAGATACAGATCACAAATTACGGTTGTTGAAATTCCGGCAGGGCATTAAGCATGTCCGCCCCGACGTTCAACTGGATCTCGTTTTCCTGTATGTCGCGAATCCAACTCACAGGGACGAGTTTGTGATCTTTGAAGATCAGACCTTCAGCGATCAGCAAATGAGTAACTTGATCCGTGTGGGCGCTAGTGTAAACGCGCTTGACGCTGCCGACATGCTCACCATCCGCTGCGACGACCCGCGCCCCTTCTTTTAAGGCAACCGTACCCTGCGGGATATTTTGCGAAGTCTCACTGCGATAGGGGAAGTTCGAGGCTGATTCGTAATTGGCATAGGCCATCGAATCACCAACAGGTGGATACCAGTAAACCGGTGTTGCCCAACCTGCCGGATAGGCTGCCGTACTCGTTTCAGATTCATCCAAAGGAAGAAAATGGGTTTCCTCAAATGGTGAAAGCGACTCTAAATCGTCAGCCGCTCCACGTAATCTCACCTCATCTTCAGTTGTCGAGGCAATTAAGCTTAATGGGACGATTTTGTCCTCGGTAAACAGAAAGCCCTTGCGCACGACAACATGGGTGACTTCTTTGGTATTGGGATTAAGCACGACGCGATCAATAGCGCCGACATCTTTCCCATCCGATGTGTAAACATTTGTACCCTGTTTGAATTGCATTTTGACGTTCCTTTCCTCAATATGCAACTCAATTATAAAAGGAATTCCTGTGTGCAAAATGAGCCACAGCGGCTCCTCTTTGGGCATAATGCACCATTTTGAAATGGGTGAGGTGGACAGCAAAAATCCCCACTGCTTGGTGAGGATTTCCTTTCTGGGTGATTTGGCTTAGGCCAAGTAACGGGCGCTGCCCATGCACACCAGTGCGATAATCATTAGGACCATACTCAGGCGTGAGTGGCTCAGTAGTTTGGACGCTAGATCATTCAGTTCAGTCAATGTGCTAGCCGAAAGTGTTGGGGTACCGTCCGGAATGTGGCTGGTCAATGCCTTGGCTAGTGCAGTGGTAGCCCGACCGGTCACTGCGCCACCGTGAATTGTGGCGATCAGACCAGCGGCAGCACCAATCCCCAGCACCATATTGCCCGTTTGCGAGAAATGGCTGGACGAATTGCCCACGATGTAAAGAAGGATTCCTGCTAATGTTGTTAGGCCGGCTACCATCGGGATGACTTTGGCAAATGCCGTTTGGGTGAACAGCGATCTCAAGTAGCGGAAACCAGTTTCACCGGAGGCGACTGCTGCCGGAGCTACATAAAATGTCAGGGCTGCACCCAGACCAAACCAGACAAAAGCGGAAACAATATGCAAGAGACGTAAGACGACTAAGACAATATCCATGATTTCTCTCCTAAAGGGTTAAAAGATAAGCAACTAAATCAGCGGTTTCCTGTGGCGTAAGCTGCTGTGCATACTGGGTGTACATGAGGTTACTGAACCCGCTTACAATGTAAGCAGCAGGGTGCAAAATACTGTTGTAAGTATAATCCACAGCCGATGTGTCGGTAATACGCGTTCCCGCGACTGCCGAAAAACCTTTCATGCTGGGGCCAACTAAGGTGCTGCCGTCCAATGTGTGGCAAGTTGAACAGGCCGGTGCGCCCGCAATCGATTCAGTGAATAAGGCTGCGCCGCGTCCCGCGTCACCGGACGGCAAGGATTCTGCGGCATCCGCACTGGGGGGCGAACATGCCGCACACATGAGCAGCACCAGTGTCAATGTGAAAATGATGGTTTGTCGCATAGCTATCTCCGTCAATGTTGTCGAATATTAACACCTAATACGTATGGGCTGTAGACTGTGTTTTAAATACTGTACTAAAGGATAGTCGCTGCCAAATCAAAACCTGATGTCTTGGTGAACTAGAACCAACATCCATCATCCAAACTGGTCATTGTATGTAAGCATTGGCTGATGCAGAATCAGCTTCATTTTCTTGAAAGTACATAATCAGCATGACCGAATTGGTTACGCAGCAGCGGCAGCTTGAACCTATTTACCGCCGCAACTTTTTCTTTTTTCTGGCCGATGGCATCTTATTCATGGTGGCTCTGGGTATGATCGGCGCCACCACCGTGATTCCAGATTTTGTGCGGCATCTGACGAATTCGGAAGTTCTGATCGGGTTATCCGGCGGCCTGTTTGATGTGGGTTGGACTCTGCCGCAGTTGTTCATCGCCCGCTACATTATTCGCGTCCAAAACAAGAAATGGTGGTTCATCGGCCCGAATATTCCAGTGCGATTTGTGATGCTCATCTTTGCGGGTGTGGTTGTCCTGCTGGGTAAAGATCGCCCCGAAACCATTCTTGTGTTGTTTTTTATCTGCTATGGTCTTGTCGGCGCGGGGGATGGCATCGTAGGTGTGCCGTGGGCAGACCTTATGGGCAGCAGTCTTGATGAGCGTTGGCGGGCGCGGGTATTTGGATTTATGTCGGCAGGGGCTGGCATCATTATGTTGGGGGTAACGCCCATCATTGGGGTCATCCTTGGGAGTACCGGATTGGGGTTTCCCAATAATTATGCGCTGCTTTTTGGTCTAGCTGGTGCGCTGTTTGTCATCTCAATTGTGCCGGGGATATTCATCCATGAGCTGCCGGGTGGCACAGCGGTGGAGAAACTGCCATCATTTGGTGAATTTTTCCCCCAGTTGGGGCACGTGCTGCGTACTGACGCGCCTTTTCGGGCGATCATCATCACCCGTATGCTGACCAGCTTGTTTGCGATGGCGGGGCCGTTCTACATCGGCTTTGCTACCGCAAAATTGGGCTTGTCGAGTCAGGTTGCCGTGCCGACTCTTCTGGCGATGCAAACCCTTGGCGGCATCCTCGGATCATTTCTGTATACATGGTTGGGCGCGCGCGATAATGTGCTGTATATCCGGCTGGCACTGGGTGGCGCGGCGCTGCTGCCAATTAGTGCGCTGCTGGCTGGCGTGGTGGGTCCAGCGCCACTCTATTTCGGTTTTCTAATGTCGGGGTTGGCACTCAGTAATCTGTTTTTCAGTTATCAGAATTGGGTAGTATCTCACGCCAACCCTGACCAACGCCCGATCTATGTCGGTTTGTTCAACACGCTGTCAGCGCTCTTCTCATTGGCTGCGCCTTTCATCGGTGGCACTATCGTCGGGCAGATTGGTTACGAAGTCTTATTCGTAGTTGCGCTGGCGATGGTATTTAGTGCGTTGTATGTGGCGCTGCGGTATATCCGCAATCCGGGCATGGCTGCCGCCGTTTGAAAGGTTACGATTACACCGTAATTTTCCCGTTTTGAATCAGCCAATTGACAGCCTCGTACACCGCTTGAAGTGAGCTGTAACGCGGCTGATAATCTATTTGGCTGCGGGCTTTGGCGATGCTGGCATTCGGGCTGTGGGCAATGTGATCCCATGTGGCTTGGGCCTCGGCTTCCGGCACGGTTTTGCGCCATTCCTCCCACGGCAGGAATTTGAGCTTGGCCTCATGCCCGAACCAACTGCTTACTGCTTCGGCATATCCACGGAGGGTAACAGCTGCCGGAGACACGACATGATAATTCTCGCCGATGCTTGCACTCCAGTGAGTAAATGCCTGCATAAATGCTTGGGCGACATCGGCGGCATGAACATGATGAACTGTCTCAAGACCGAAGTTCGGTAACGCCAGCTCCTCACCTCGCGCCAATTGGCTAAATACAGCCGGATTAAAGTGTCCGGAGGGGTTCAATGGTGCGTAACCGGGGCCAACGATATGACCGGGGTGCAGCATCGTCACCGGAAAGCCGTTTTGACGGGCTTCTTTCAGCAGATAGGCTTCAATCGCCGCTTTCTGAATGCCGTAATTGCCAAATGGACGGCGCGGTTGCGTTTCGGTGGTAGGTACTTGCGTGCTGTGTCCGTATATCCAGATCGTGCCACAGTGCAGAAGATGCTGTACTTGACCGCGTAAAGCTTCCACCAGTTGTTTAGCACTGGACTCAGTAAAGCAAATCAAATCCATCACCACATCGGGCTTAAGGTCACGCACACGGGGCGCAAATGTGGTGGCTTGATCTTCGGCCTCGCGGTCAGCAATCACCGACTGAACCTGCGTCCATGCCGCATGGGGCAGGTAAGGTTGGCTTTGCCCGCGTGTGATATTGATGACCTCATGACCACTTTCGACCAGCATAGGCACGAGGTAGGTTCCGATATGACCCGCGCCACCAATCACGACTATCCTCATGGTGTTCTCCTTGTTGATCGTTACAGTGTTAGTCGGTCGAGAATGCGTAAACCGTAGTTGTCTGGTAGGTTTCGCCCGGTTTTAAGGTGGTTGTTGGGAAATTTGGTTGGTTAGGCGAGTCGGGGAAGTGCTGGGTTTCGAGGCACAGCGCATCACCCTGACGATATAACCCACCGCCGGAACCGACCAACGTGCCATCTATAAAGTTGCTGGTATAGAACTGGATAGCGGGTTCGGTTGTCAAGACCCGCATACTGCGCCCGGATGCAGGATCATAGACACTGGCGGCGAGTTCTAACTCACTCTTCGATTTGCGGTTGATGACAAAATTGTGGTCATAACCTCTGCCAGCTACCACCTGCGGATGACCCGACCGTATGCCGGCATCAATCAGCTTGGGTGACCTGAAATCAAACGGCGTTGCGGCAACGGACTCTAGCTTACCCGTTGGGATCAGCTTTTCATTCACAGGCGTATATTTGTCGGCATTCAGTTGCAAAATCTGGTTGTAAATCGTACCTGATCCGTTACCTGCTAGATTGAAATAGGAGTGATTGGTCAGGTTTACAACCGTCGTTTTGTCGGTCGTGGCGCTGTAATCAATGCGCAGTTCGTTGAGGATGGTCAGTGTATACACCACTTTGACCTTTAGGTTGCCGGGATAGCCTTCTTCGCCATCCGGGCTGGTATAAGTGAGTGCTATCGCAGGATCCTTGCCTTCGATCACAGTGGCTTCCCAAACCTGTTTGTCAAATCCTTTGAGGCCACCGTGAAGTGCGTTCGGGCCATCATTTACCGCTAACGTGTACTCTTTGCCTTCCAGCGTGAACTTACTGTCGGCGATACGATTGCCATAGCGCCCGATGATCGCCCCAAAGTACGGATTTCTGGTTTCATAATCCGCCAGTTTGTCGAAACCCAGCACGACATTCGACCACACACCCTTGCGATCCGGCACACGAATCGAGGTGATGATGCCGCCGTAGGTGATGATTTTGACTTCGGCAAGCTTGTTATTGGTCAGCGTATATTGATCGACGGGAGTTCCATCGACCAGTTTTCCAAAAGCCTGTTTTTGAACCGGAACAATTGCAGTCATGGTTAAGTCCATATTTTTGATAGTAAAGATAAGTAAATCCAGAGCGAGACGATTTTATAGCATATTGTGTATTTGTGCGAAGCAGCGTGACATTTTGGAGCATACCAATCACCACCCGGACCGCGGTACGAGTCCACTGGCTAAGACCAGTTTCTTGACGGATGCGTCCTTTTGGGGTGATATTTGTCGCTGCAAGATTATCTCACCTTCCAACCATAGCGCCGTGGTGTTGTGCTGGGATTGACCATTCTCATTTAGATAGGCACGTCTGGTGGAAACCATCAAATCGATTATGACCATTGAATATCGCGTTGTAGACGACCCCGAAGAACTGAAAGCAATCGTTGAACTTCAAACGGTGGTGTGGTCAATGCCAGCCAGCGAAGCCGTGCCACACAATATGTTGTTTGCGGTCATTCATGGGGGTGGCAATGTCATCCGGGCGGATCTGGATGGCGAATTAGTCGGGTTTTCGTTGGGGCTGGCAGCCCTGCATGGTGAAGACCACCTCTTATGGTCACACATGGCAGGCGTAGTTCCGGCGCATCAAGGCAAGGGCATCGGCTTTGGTATCAAATATGCCCAGCGCCGTTGGGCGCTTGATCATGGTTATAAGGTGATCGCGTGGACATTCGACCCCATGCAGCGTGGGAATGCTAACTTCAACATGCATTTGTTGAAAGCCTACACATCAACTTATCACATCAATTTTTATGGCACGATGACCGATGGTATCAATGCTGGAATGCCCAGCGACCGCATGGAAGCCACATGGGATTTGCTGTCAGAATCGGTGATTGCGGCGGAAACCAATCCAGCACCCAGGCCGGTCGTGGATGTATTTCCCCACCAAAATTTTCTACTCTACAGCGATGATGCCGGTGAGCCGCACCTTCAACTGCCGTCAACATGGACGAGCCAATGGTATTTCGCTGAAATTCCGTTTCATCTCGCAAAATTAAAACGTGAGAATATTCCGCGGGCACAGGCGTGGCAGGTGGCTTTACGTCAGGCCATGAGAAGCGCTTTTGCACAGGGCTATCAAGCGCTGGATTTTGCAGACGATGGTAAACGGTGCTGGTATATACTGGGAAAAACTTAACACAAGCAGAGGAAAGTATTTTGAAATCCGTAACGATCCAAGACATTAAGCTGCATACAATCGCGCTGCCGTTCGTCGAGCCGCTGAAAACCAGCTTCGGCAACGATCCGGTCAAAGTAACCGTGCTGGTCGAGATGATTACCGCCGAAGGGGTTAGCGGTTGGGGTGAAATCACTGTCGAAGTTGCCCCCGGTTATGCCGCCGAAACACCGGTGACCGCATCGCATATCGCCAAAAACTTCCTGATTCCCAAGCTGATCGGCAAGACGTTTACCAAACCGCATGAAGCTCAAGTCTTGATGAAGCGGGTGCGCGGACATCACCATACCAAGTTTGGCTTGGAAACCGCATTGTGGGACGCGCTGGCAAAAGTAAATGACATGCGTTTGGTGGATATGTTCTCGCTATATTTGCCCGAAGGCAACCAATCAACGGGGTATGCCAGTGTCGGTGTCAGCATCGGCATTCAGAAAAGTATCGAAGACACCGTCAAGGTTATCCAGAAGCGTTACGATCAGGGTTATCGCCGTATCAAGCTCAAGATTCAACCGGGTTGGGATGTCGAACTGGCGCGGGGAGTGCGGGCAGCGCTGCCGGATATTGTGATGATGCTGGACGCGAACAGCGCCTATACCCTCAAAGATGCTGATTATCTGATGCAACTTGACGAATTTAACCTGCTGATGATCGAACAACCTTTAGCCGATGATGATATTTATGAGCACAGCAAACTTCAACCGCGTTTGAAAACCCCTATTTGCTTGGACGAGAGCATCAAATCACCCAGCGACTTGCGCTTGGCGCTGCAACTCGGCGCGTTACGCATCCTCAATTTGAAACCGGTGCGTGTGGGTGGTTATGTCGATAGTTTGGAAATCTACAAAATTTGTGGTGAGAATCAACTGCCGTTGTGGATTGGTGGCATGATGGAAACCGGCGTAGGCCGTGCTGCTAATGTCGCCTTTGCATCACTGCCCGGTGTCACGTTACCCAGCGATATTTCAGCGACCGACCGTTACTATGCACCGGATGTGACCGAACCGCCCTTTGTTTTGGGTAAAAATAGTACGTTGGCTGTGCCGGAAGCGGCAGGTATTGGTGTTGATGTGGAACCAGATCGTCTGGCGCACGGCAAAGAAATGTGGCGCGAGGCTTGCACATACGTCGATTAAGCGCCTTTATCAAGCGCGTTCAAGTGCGATGACCTGTTATTCGACATCATCATTGGTGAGCGGGTCGCCGGAGTCAAAAATCCCAAACTCCTCGATGATGGTGTCGAGTTTTTCCAGATGCGCTTGAGCCGCGTCATTCTGGAGGACGAGGATGGCCGCGACCAGCGCGTTAAGCAGGCTGAACAAGGCGGCGGACGCGCCATAAAACCAAACGCCGTAGCGCACGGTGAATACCAGATCGGCACGGCGCGCGGCAGGGGAATAGGGTGTGTCGGTCACAGTGATAATGCGTGCCCCCACTTTGCGGGCGTAGTCCATCGCGTGCAGCGTTACACGGGTGTAGCGACCAAAGCACAGGCTGAACAGCAAGTCTTTACTGGTCAGCGCGGCGATTTGGTCAACCAGATCACCTACACCCGGTTGCAAAAGCTGACATTCACCGCGTGTTTGCCGCAGTCCCATCGCGAAGTTCATCGCCATCGGTGCGGATGATCGCAGCCCGATCACGAATACATTTTCAGCCTCAACCAGCATATTAACCGCCTGCTCAAAATCCGCCACCGGAATTTGTGAAACCATGTTCTCGATGTTCTTAGCATCGTTGAGCATCACCCGTTCAAGGATTGCCCCCATGCTGTTGTTCTCGTGTTCCAGTAACTCATTGATGAGTTTGCGCGAACCCAGTTGGTACACACTTGCCGAGTTCATCCGTCCCGAAACCTGATCTTGCAGCGCACTTTGAAATTCAGGAAAACCGTCAAAGCCCAATGTTTGGGCGGTGCGCACAACTGTCGAATGGCTGACATCGACCAACTCGGCAATCCGAGCCGCTGACAGATACACCGCCTCCAAGCGACGGCTGAGGAAAAATTCCAGCACCTTTTGCTGGCTGACGCTCATACCGGCATAGGCTTCGCGGATAAGGGTCATAATGTCCTGCGATGCTGCCTTATTGGTCATGTTAGTTTTTCCTATTTAACGATACTAACCATTATCTAATGATGAACCATTTTTACAAGTTATCTAATTGATGCAATTTTTTGTGCAAAAATGTGGCTTGTTTGCACAAGTTATGTCACGCGATATACTTTACACTATTCTGAGGCTATTTTTAGCATTCAAACTATTTCCATGAGAAGTGATGCATGTCGAAATACGATGTAGTTATTCGTGGTGGAACCATTTACGACGGCAGCGGAAATCCGGGTTTTGTCGGAGACATCGCGGTTGATGGTCAATATATACTTGCCATCGGCGCGCCGGGGACACTTGCGGGCGAGCTTGAGATTGATGCCACCGGACTCGCTGTTGCGCCCGGTTTCATCAACATGCTCAGTTGGGCAGTCGAGTCGTTGATTGTTGATGGCCGTTCGCAGGCCGACATCCGTCAGGGTGTGACGCTGGAAGTGGTGGGCGAGGGCTTCTCGATGGGACCCTTGAGTGAGGCCATGAAAGCCGCACAACCCAACGGCATCTTGGGCAACAAAGAAATTCAATACGATGTCGAATGGACGACATTGGGCGAGTATCTCGAATTTATGGTTCGCAAAGGGATATCCCCGAACATTGCGTCTTTCGTTGGCACATCCACTTTGCGGATTCATACTGTGGGGTATGATGACCGTCCACCCACCCCTGAAGAACTCGAAAAGATGTGTGAATTGGCCGAACAAGCCATGCGAGAAGGGGCGGTTGGTCTTTCTTCCGCATTAATTTACCCACCTGCGTCCTACGCCAAAACCGATGAACTGATTGCGATGGCGAAAGTCGTGGGCGCGTACAACGGCCTGTATATTTCACATCTCCGCAGCGAAGGGAAGTTCTTTCTGCAAGCGCTGGATGAAATGCTGACCATTTCCCGCGAGGCTAAAATCCGTGCCGAAATCTATCACCTAAAAGCTGCCGGTCACGAAAATTGGTCGAAAATGGATGATGTGATTCGGGTGGTGGAAGCAGCGCGGGCTTCCGGTGAAGAAATCACTGCCGATATGTACATGTATCCAGCAGGCGGCACAGGCTTAGAAGCCTGCATTCCGTCGTGGGCACATGACGGCGGCGAAGAAGCCTTGCTGGCGCGTCTGCGTGACCCTGAAGCCCGCGAACGTATCAAGCTAGATATGAATACCCCATCTGAAGAATGGGAAAATATGTGGCTAGAAGCTGCCTCGCCTGAAAAAATTCTGCTGGCCGGTTTCACGACCGAGGCGCTCAAACCCCTAACAGGTAAAACATTGGCACAGGTCGCCGCCATGCGCGGAACCACGCCTGAAGATACGCTGATGGATTTGATTGTGGAAGACGAAGCCCGCATCTTCACCATCTATTTCACCATGTCCGAAGACAACATTCGCAAACAGGTCGCTTTGCCTTGGGTCAGCTTTTGCTCGGATGCTGAATCTATGTCACCTGAAGGGGTTTTTCTAAAGACCAACCCGCATCCGCGTGCCTATGGTAATTTTGCTCGACTGCTCGGTCATTATGTGCGTGACGAAAAACTGTTGACGCTCGAAGAAGCGGTTCGTCGGTTGACTTCCTTTCCGGCACGCGCTCTACGCATTCAAAAACGGGGCATGTTGCAAGCCGGTAACTTCGCCGACATTGTGATATTTGACCCCGATAAAGTGCAAGATCACGCCACATTTGAAGATCCGCATCATTTCTCTACGGGTATGGTGCATGTCTTCGTCAACGGCACACAGGTGCTCAAGGACGGTGAACATACCGGTGCGCTGCCGGGGCAGGTTGTACGTGGGCCGGGCTGGTCAGGTGCGGCGAACCGAAACACATCAATTCATCAGGGAGAAGCTAAGTGAAGTTTTTTACAGCGTGTTTGGCAACTGAAACCAACACTTTTTCGCCGATGCCAACCAGCACAAAAAGTTTCTTCGTGTCGCGGCATGGTGATTACAGTACCTATCCGCCTTATAAAGATTCGGTTGTCGCCTTGTTCCGGCGCTTGGCATCCGCCCGCGATTGGCAGGTTGCTGAAAGCCTGATCGCCAACGCCGAACCCGCCGGAAAGACCTTACGCAAAACGTATGAGGACTTTCGGGACGAGATTATTGCTGACCTAAGTAAAGCCCTGCCGGTGGATGCCGTACTGCTGGATTTACATGGTGCGATGGTTGCTGATGGCTATGACGACTGCGAAGGTGATTTGATTGCATCCGTTCGTCAGGTCGTCGGTGCGAACGTGCCAATTGGTGTCGAGTTGGATTTGCACTGTCACATTACCGAAAAAATGGTGAGTAACGCCACCATCATCATCACCTATAAAGAGTATCCGCATACCGATACGGCTGATCGGGCGCTGGAGTTGTTCAACCTGATTGCAAAGACGGTCGAGGGCAAAATTCACCCGACAATGGGTATTTTTGACTGCCGCATGATTGGCCTGTTTTACCCGACACAGGAACCGATGCAAGGGTATGTGGCGCGGATGAAAGCGTTGGAAGGCAAAAACGGTGTGCTGTCGGTATCGCTGGCGCACTGCTTCCCGTGGGGAGATGTGCCGGATTTAGGTGCAAAGACACTGGTGGTAACGGATAATAACCCTGCACAGGCCGCACAGTTGGCGGAAACACTCGGTCGTGAATTGTACGCCATACGCGACACCGTTTATCCGCGTTACTTGGGTATTGATGCCGCGCTGGACGAGGCGTTGGCGTTCGGCACAACTCCGGTTGTGCTGGCGGATGTATCCGACAATTCAGGGGGTGGCGCACCCGGCGATTCGACGTTCGTGCTGCGGCGCTTGCTGGAACGAAAAATCGAAAATGTGGCTTTAGGCTGCATCTGGGATCCGATTGCAGTTTCGGTCGCGATGGATGCTGGTGTCGGTGCGCATCTCGATATGCGGATTGGTGGCAAGATGGGACCCATGTCCGGTGACCCCCTTGACCTGCATGTTGAAGTGATCGGTTTAGCCGAGAACGCCATTCAATACTTCGGCTCGGACGAAGCACGGATGGATTATCCGCTGGGCGATACAGCAGCACTTCGGGTCAATGGCATCGATATCGTTCTCATCTCCCTACGTACCCAAACCTTTAGCCCCGAAGTATTTACGAACTTGGGCATCGACCCGACGACCCGTAGTTTGGTCATCGTCAAATCAACTCAGCACTTTTATGGACGGTTTGCGCCCATCGCCGCCAAAGTGCTGTATATCGCCGCACCGGGTGCTGTGCTGCCGGATTTCAAAAACATTCCGTATCAATATGCTGACCGCAATCAATATCCGATTGTGCCCGACCCGATGGGTAGCTGACACAGCATTGATTGTCTGTAATTTAAATAAATCTAGAGTGAGGTTGTTTCGTGACACTTAAAGACGATATTCAAGCCATCATCAAACAAGCCGATATGGAAGCAGGGATTTCCATCTGGCACGTCGAGTCGGGTGAGCAGATCGACATCAACGGCGATAGTCCATTCCCGATGGCGAGTGTGTTCAAGATTCCTATTCTGGTCGCTGCCGGTCAGCAGCTTCAGCAGGGCAAGCTCAAACTAGATGAGCGTATCACTCTAAGAGATGAGGACAAAAGTGTTGGCAGCGGTATTTTACCCTCGTTCGAGGCGGGATTAAGCCCGACCTTTCGCGACCTGCTGACACTCATGATGATTATTAGCGACAACACCGCGACCGATATGAATGTGGCGCTGCTGGGTGGGCCGTTAGCGGTCGAGCAGTACATGCACGAACTGGGTTTAACCGACATTTACTTCAAAATGGATTGTAAGACCTTGCTCAAAGGACTTTTCCCGCCGGAGATTCAAGATCAACCGATAGAAGTGATTGAGCAGTGGGATAACGACCACGATGTTGTTCGGGATGGCGTAACCTTTAGCCGTGGCTCAGATAACAATGTGAGCACCGCACAGGCGATGACCAAATTGGTTTACCTGCTGTTTAGCGGGCAAATTTTCGAAGGTGAACTCAAGGATGAACTGCTGGGCATCATGTACAAACAGCAGCTTAACCAGCGTTTGCCTCGCTTTTTGCCGAACGGTGTCGAGTTCGCCCATAAAACCGGCACGATTGGTGGCATCTGCAACGACAGCGGTGTGATGACCATCGATGAAAATAATCATGCCGTGGTGACCATGTTCACCTCATGGGATGATCTGCCCGTCTGGAACAAACCCGAAGCCCGCTATCAGCGCGTGTTTGAGGTTGAATCGGCCTTCGGTAAGGTCGGGCGTTTGGTCTACGATTTCTATAGCCATTCTTCCACGTAGTTTGTCGGTCAGCATCAGTCTGACAACGTGTTTCAAATCGGTATCCATATCGATTGTTCAATCGAGCAATAAGACGACATTGAAAGGAATATTTAACGGCGTGATTCAAAGCACTACATGAGTACCTTTACTATCCAGATTACTAAGTTGCGAAAAGGAAATGATATGTTCTCGAATAGAAAACTTTCACGCATCAGCATCATGCTCCTCCTGACCATGCTGCTTTCGATGGTGGTCGGCGTATCGGCACAGGACACCGGCAAAGGTGGTCGCCTGGTCGTTTCGGATGCCAACTCCAATACCTCGCTTGATCCATTTGTGTCGGCATGGCACAGCTGGCCTCATTACGCCATTTTCTCCACGTTGTTTTCACGTGCTGCTGACCTCAGCTATGTCGGCTTTCTGGCGGACACATGGGAAGCTTCTGAAGATGGCAAGACCTTGATCATCAACCTGATCAAAGATGCCACTTTCACCGATGGCACACCGGTCAATGCGGAAGCCATCAAGTGGAATCTGGATAAGTATGCCAACCCGGACACGGGCGCGGCTCAAGGTGCAGACTTAATCGGCCTGTTGACCAGCGTAGATGTTATTGACGAATACAGCTTCAAGATGAACCTCGCTACCTCGTATGCACCGCTGGTCTTCACGCTGTCCGGCTTGGAGATTGTGTCGCCCACCGCTTACGAAAAAGAGGGCAAGGAAAATTTCGGCATTCATCCTGTTGGCGCTGGCCCCTTCATCCTGAAGGAACTGAATACCAATAACTACATTCTTCTGGAAAAGAACCCCGACTTCAAATGGGCTCCTTCCGAGATCACCGACAATGCCGGCCCGGTACTGCTGGATGAACTCCAAATCTTGTTCCTCAGTGAAGAACAAACCGTTCTGGCTGCGCTGGAAACCGGCGAAGTTACTGTTGCCGATGTGCCTACTCAGAATCTGGCCGATGTTGAAGCCAACCCTGATGTGACCATCAACAAAGCCAAACTGGCTGAAATACGTTATGTGGGTTTCAACACCTCTAAAGCCCCGTGGGATAACGCTGAACTCCGTAAGGCGTTCGCCTATGCCACTGACCGCGACGAAGTGAACGAACTCGGTTACGACGGATTAGCCGAGCCGCTTTACCAACCACTGCCCCCCACCATCTGGGGTCACAATCCGGAATTGGATGCCGACTCCTATCATTATGACCCCGATAAGGCGATGGAAATGCTCGACACGTTGGGTTACAAAGATGTCGATGGCGATGGCCTGCGCGAAGACCCCGAAGGCAAGCCTTGGAGTGTTCCACTAGCCGTTGGTAACTCAGACGAATACCTGCGTTTGGCTGAAATCCTGGATGCCGAATGGCGTGCCGTTGGTATCCCCGTCCAGATTGATGCGATGGATCGTGGTGCGCTGATTGACCTGACCACCACCGCCAAGCATGATCTGTTCCTGCTCAACTATGGTTATACTGATCCCAGCATCTTGACCTATTTCTTCCACCCGTCACGTAAGGGCGGCAGCAACCGTGCTTGGTTCTCGACTGACGAACTGACGGCGCTGTTGGAAAAGGCCGATACTGATCTGAATCAGGATACCCGCTACGAAACCATCACTGAACTCAGCCAGTACATCATTGACCAATCACCGTGGATCTTCTTGGTTGATCCGCCTGCATTGACTGGTGTTCGTAATGAAATCAAGGACTGGGTCATTTTCCCTGATCTTTCCTTCCAATACTGGGATGCCTACTTCGGTGGCTAACAGCTAGATCATCATTGTGGTGGGGTTTGCTATCGAGTGAACCCCACTCCTATTGCTCCAATAGTGAGCGAATTGTCTCGTCAACGTTTAATCATAAGTTGCCAGAACTATCCGCAAGGGGATAGATTGATGTATGGGTAAATATATTCTCAGGCGTACGCTTATCGCCATTCTACTGGTTTTGGTGATCTCCACATTGGTCTTTGTCATGCTGCGTGTCGCTGTTCCCGGTGATCCGGCTGCGATCTTGGCGGGTGACCGTGCGTCACCGGAACTCATCGAGCAAATACGCAAAAATCTGGGATTAGACCGCCCCATACCGGAACAGTTGTTGATATTTCTATCGAAGGCCATTCAGGGTGATCTCGGTCGTTCGGTCCAATTTGGCGAACCGGTTTTCGGTGTCATCGCCAAAGCCTTTCCGTTCACGGTGACCTTAACCTTTCTCAGTGTTACCGTCGGCACGATTATCGGTCTGGGTGTTGGCATCCTCACCGCCGTCAAACGCGGCACATGGATTGATCGCGTCAGCATCGTCGTCGTCGTCTTTTTCTATTCGATCCCCAGTTTTTGGTTGGGATTGGTGCTCATACTCATTTTTGCGGTCGGGCTGCGGGTGCTACCGGTTCAGGGGTCATCGTCATGGCAGCATTTCGTTCTGCCTGTAATCACACTTTCTGTCGGGCAGTCGGCCTTAATCGCACGCCTCACGCGGACGAATATGGTCGAGACACTCGGTGCGGCTTTCATCCAAACGGCACGTTCCAAAGGGCTTTCTGAACGGCGTGTCATATTCGGTCACGCTCTCAAAAACACGCTCATCCCGATTGTCACCGTTGTCGGGCTGTCAGTCGGTGGCTTGTTGGGCGGTGCGGTTATTACCGAGAATATTTTCGGCTTACCCGGTGTGGGCAGGCTGGCAATCGAGGCGATTGTCGGTCGCGATTACCCCATGATTCAGGGAACCGTTTTGCTGGTCGCCATCACGTTTGTATTTGTAAATCTCATTATCGACGTGATCTACGTCTATGTTGACCCACGAATCCGCTATGACTAATTCACACAACACCATGCTCGAAAATCCTGACGCGCCTTTATCGTCCGATGTCATTTCTTTGACCGAAGATAAAGTACTCATTCACGATAGTCCATATAAGCGTTCGTTGGTCGAATTCATGCGGCATCGCGTTGCGTTGGTGGCGCTGCTCATCATTGTTCTCATTGTGGTCGCGTCGATATTAGCGCCGCACTTGACCACCTATGACCCTATTGGTCGTAACGCCAAAGATCGCTTGCACGAACCCTCCATTGAATATGTATTCGGAACAGACGCGTTAGGTCGGGATGTATTGACACGCTTACTCTACGGTGGGCAGGTATCGTTGCAAGTCGGCTTCTTGTCGATCTCGATAGCCGCGATTGTCGGTGTTCCACTTGGCTTAGTTGCCGGATACTTCGGTGGCAAGGTCGATAACATCATCATGCGGATTATGGATGTGATCCTTGCCTTCCCCGGTCTGATCTTGATTATCTGGCTGGTTGGATTGCTCGGTTCTAATCTGTTTAATGTAGTTATCGCCATCGCGCTCTTTTCGCTGCCGACCTATGCGCGCCTGTCACGCGGGCAGACCCTTTCCCTTTATCAGCGAGATTATGTGCTGGCGGCACGCTGCATCGGCGCAAATGCCCCCCGCATTATGTTCAACCATATATTGCCCAACATCATGGGTTCGTTAATCGTGATTACGACGCTCGGTGTTTCAGATGCCATCATTACCGGCGCGAGTTTGAGCTTCCTCGGTTTGGGTGTGCGCCCACCGACACCGGAATGGGGAGCGATGCTTTCGGATGGTCGTGGATATTTGCGCAATGCATGGTGGATTTCATTCTTCCCCGGCATGACCATTACGCTGCTGGTATTGGCACTCAACACCGTCGGTGATGCGCTGCGGGATGCCTTTGACCCCAACACGCTTTCGAAATAGCGATTAGCGAATGGTTTAGGACGCTGACTCAATACCCATAGTTTTCCACGTCTTAACCACACTCATCACTAATAACAGAAGACCCAGCGGGGTGGTAATCAGATAAACCACCCAATTAGTTTGCCACTGCCATCCTTGAGCATATGCCACTGTGTATATAACCACAGCCACCAGCGGCATGACCAGCAGTGCGACATAATTTTTCGTTGGAGGTATAGCACTCATGCTAACCAGCAGCGAGTCGCGTTTTTCTGCTTTCAGGTTGCGTCGCAGTGGCAGGTAAACGATTAGCAGTAAGATGGGCAGCACAACCAGTGCAATCGGCGCGGCAGGAATCGTGACGAAGATAAAATACAGAAGAAGTAAACCCATAACAATCGTGGTCGATCTATGCCCCGTTGGGATGTCGATTTGGTTGCGATCATACGTCCAGTAGGCAACTATAACCAATAGGGTAGTCACCCCTGTGAAGACTGCAAAATCTTGTGGCGTTTTAATCGTTTGCCCCGGTTCCATCCACCACGAGATCGCCCATAATCCATAAAAGAGACCAATGCCTGCCGCCGTCATCAGCGTGGCGCGGAAGCTTGTCGTCAACATCCTGCGAACATTGTACCAACCCACAAATACGCTGATGATCGCGTGCCATGCCAGCGCCGTCCACGAAATCGACAAGGGTAGGTTTTCATATGTCGTTTGGACGATTACACCTTCCGTCAGCCAGCCGAACAAAGCCCCTGCCAGAAACAGTGCCCACAGGCTGCGTACTCGAAATTTTTTCATCACGCCGAGGAAAATGGCTGCCATAAATGAATACAGCAGCCATGTGAAAATATAACCCGCCAACCCCTCACTGCCGCGGTGCTGCGCCCAAAAGACATGCTCTGAATAGAACATCAATATATATCCGGCAGCGAGTACGTTGAGCAGGCGTTTGACCTTCATAAAGTAGACTCAATATAGGCAAAATTACTTGCCCGGATGCTCATACTTATAAGCCTTTCACTTGCTGAAATTGACTCAAGTTAAGCATCCGGGCAGCACATTGCCTCCGAAACCTACACCGCGTTCAGAACATTTTTGACGTTCTCAATGTACTCTAGTGACTGGTGACGGAAGTAAGTGTTATACAACTCGGCATAGTGTCCGCCATCTTTCAGCAGCGAGTCGTGTGAGCCTTCTTCGATGATCTCACCTTCACGCAGCACGATGATACGGTCAGCATTCTTGATGGTCGACAAACGGTGGGCAATGACGATTGAGGTGCGGTTGTCCAGCACAATGTCCAACCCCTCCTGAATCAGTGTCTCGGTCAGCGGATCAATACTGGCAGTCGCCTCATCCAGAATAAAGATCGATGGGTTTTGCAACAACACCCGCGCCAGCGATACCAGTTGGCGCTGCCCCATCGACAGGCTGCCGCCGCGTTCACCGACTTGGGTGTCTAATCCGTTCGGCAGCGTTCGAATCCAATCACCTTGTCCCACCAATTCTGCTGCCCGTTTCACCTCTTCATCGCTGGCATCGGCCTTGCCGTAGCGGATGTTGTCCATAATCGTACCGTCAAAGAGGAATGGTGTTTGTGTCACCACACCCAATTGTGACCGGTAGGCGCTCAAGTCCAATGAGCGAATGTCGTGCCCATCAATCAAGATTTGCCCACCTTGGAACTCATAAAAACGGGCGATCAGCTTGCCGATGCTCGACTTACCCGAACCGGTGTGTCCAACCAGCGCCAGTGTTTCGCCTGCCTTAATCGTCAGCGAAAAGTCTTTCAGCACCGGCACATCATCGGTATAGCTGAAGGCCACATGTTCAAAGCGAATTTCGCCTTTCACATTGTCGATTTTTTCATGACCGATTTGCACGACTTTCGCTTCGGCATCAATCAAACCGAAGACCCGTTCCCCTGCCGCCAAACCCTGCTGGAACTGGCTCCAGAACGAGGCGATACTGGTCAATGGGAACCAGAACAGCGCCAACCCTTGAATGAACAGATACCATTCTCCCGGTGTTAGCACACCACTTTGTGCCTGTATCCCACCGAAATACACCAGCGCCGCTGTGCCGACACCTGCCAGCAGATTTAGAATCGGGAAGATGCTGCTGAAGGTATATCCGGTACGCAGGTTTACCCGATACGACTGTGCGTTGACATCCAGAAATTGCTCGTAAATCGCCCGTTCCTGCCGGAAAGCCTTAGCAATGCCGATACCGCTGACCGTTTCCTGAATGTGCGAACTGACGACCGCGTTCACCCGCCGTGACTGGGTGACCGTCTGCCGCGCAATCCGGCGGAAAGCCAGCGCCGTCGCCACGATGAACGGTGCGAGTGCCAGTGTAATCAGCGTAAGCTGCACATTGACCACAAACAAATAACCGATCAACAGGATGACCAACAGTATTTGGCTCATCAGGTCGGTTGCCAGTGCCACCACTTGCGAAAATGCCTGTGTATCCGACGTAACGCGGCTGACAACCTTGCCGGACGAATAATTGTCATAGAACGACAGGTCGCGCTTAACCACTGCGTCAAATGCATCCTCGCGCAGTTGCAGCGTTACATTACCAACCGCCTCTGCCGAAAACCATTGTCGTATCGCGTTAAATATCCACGCCAACACACCCAACAACACAATCCCGATAGTCAGCCCTGTCAGTGTAGCCGTACTAGGATCGACTTTCAGGCGGTCAAGCCCCTTGGAAATGAAAATTGGCAGTCCGGTATTGAGAAGCGCGGTCAGCAAAATTGCCAACGAAATCGCTGCCATCCGCTTGGCCTGTGGGCGGAAGTAGCCGATGATTCGTTTGACCAGCGCCCCGTCGCTGTATTTACGGTCGTATGCCTCGGCATCCAGACCATCCATTATGAAGCCCATAAATATTTCCTCCCGAAATGATACTTACAGTTTGACGTGACTAAACGGATGGTGCGGCGGCTGCTACCGGTGGCAGTGCAGCATCATAACGGGCGAAAATGCGGCGGTACTGTTCCGATGTTCGAAGCAGTTCTTCGTGATTACCTCTGGCGATCAATTTGCCACCTTCCAGCAGCAGAATGTGATCTGCCCACCGGATTTGTGACAAGCGGTGTGTGATGAGCAGGGTAGTGCGCCCCTCCTGCGCCCGCATGATGGCTTGCTGGATTTCATCTTCGGTCGCGCTGTCGATTGCGCTGGTCGAGTCATCCAATATCAATATGCGCGGGTTGCTCAAGAACGCTCGTGCCAGTGCGATGCGCTGCCGCTGCCCGCCGGACAGTGTAACCCCACGCTCACCAACTTCGGTCTGGTAGCCGTCCGGGAATGACGAAATGAAGTTGTGCGCTTGGGCTTCACGCGCCGCTTGCTCAATTTGTTCTTGTGGTGTGTCCGGCGCACCGAAAGCGATATTCTCCGCCAGCGTGCGTGTGAACAAGAATACATCCTGCTCGATCTTGGAGATTTGTGACCGCAGCGCTGTCAAGTTCCAGTCGTTGACATCAACCCCGTCAATCAGGATGCGCCCACTGGTCGCGCTGTACGTCCGGTTGATCAACTCGGTCAGCGTACTTTTGCCCGACCCCGTTTGCCCGACAATCGCGATCGTTTCACCCTGCTTGACATGGAACGAAATGCCTTCCAATACCGTGCCGTCTTCATAACCAAAGCCGACATTCTCGAAGACAATATCGCCCTTGATCGGTTCGGCGTAGCCACTCAGATTCTCGTCCATATCCGACTCGGCGTTGATGATGTGCAATATGCGCTTGGCACTGGCGATACCCAATTGCACCAACGAGAACGAGAAGATCGACACGAAAATGGGGAAGCGCAGTGTCGCTAACAAACCCATTACCGAGATAATCTGCGGGATAGTCAGTCGGGCTTGTTGGTACAGCACCATGCAGTGCAGGAAGCCCAACCCCAATGCGAATGCATAAAACAGCATCGGCAGATAACTGGCTTCGACATGCCCTTGCTGCGCAAAATAATCGCGGAAGCGGCGCGCGTTCTTACGGAACTTGCCGCGCTCAAATTCTTCCTGTGCGCTGGCCTTCACCACTTCAATGCCCGAAATGGTTTCTTCCAATCCCGCATTCATGATGCCGAAGGCTTCACGCTGGTGATTAACGACCGGGTTCAACCGTCGCGAGTAGCTGCGCACGGTAACAATGTAAAAGAGAATGAAAATAATCGGGACGAGCAGCAGTTCAATATTGACCGTTGCAATCCAGATGACCGGTACGGTTAATCCGAGTACCGTCTCCGAGATAAACAGCACACCCGGATTAATCATGAAGTTCATCTGCTTCATATCGTCGGTGGCACGCGCCATAATATCGCCCACACGCTGCTGGTCATGAAACGTCTGACTTTTACCCAACAGGCTGATGTAGAGTTCTTCTCGCGAATCACGTTCCAACCGTTGGCTGATGGTTTCGATTAACAAACTGCCACCCAGAGCCGACAAGCTGTCCAGAATCAAAATGAACAGAACTGCCAGTCCGATTTTTAGCAGGCCATCTGCCGCGGTTGGGGTAATAATTTCGCCCGCCGCATTGCCGATCAAAATACGGGAATAGGTGTTTGAAATCCACGCCGTTAAATATAAGGTAATCGTCAGAATGAAGAAGACCTTATACTTCCAAATATGTGACATAATCCAGCGAATGGCACTGGTACGGTTGTATTGATACGTGTTGGATACGGTAAACTCACTGCGTTGTGCGACCACATGACCCCTCTTTCATGCTCATGATCGAGTTGACTATTATACTAGAACTTTGGTTCTGTGCGCCAGTCCCAATTTACAATAGACTGTGCAAATGGGCGGTCTATTATAGTCACTCGTGACTTTTTGTGAACCCTCAATATGGACTGTTAGTTTTCGTCTCTCGTAACACCTCATCACCCAATTCTTATGCGCCGAATTTCTCCAGCGAAACAGGCATTCTACCCATGTAGAAGAATATTTGTACTGTACAAAAGTCGGTATGAGCAATCTGTAATGTACCCGCCATCGTTTCCAGACCCTGAGTTATAATTATCGCCGTACCGTTTTATCCACATGAATGTGCTCAAGAGGTTATCTTATATGGATACGCCGTCACCTGAAACAAACGTATCGCCGGATGCCAAACCGGCAGCCGAAGCACCCAAGCTACCCCCTCCGGTTGAAGTCCCACCCGTCATTAGCCAGCACCAACTCAAAATCGGTCGTCGCACGCTCAAGTACACTGCCGCCGCTGGACGAATGCCGCTCAAAAATGAAGCCGATGAAATTGAAGCCCAACTTTTCTTCACCGCCTATACCTTGGGGCATGGTGATGCTGACCGCACGCGCCCCCTGACCTTTGTGTTTAATGGTGGCCCCGGTTCGGCTTCGGTCTGGTTACACCTCGGTGCATTAGGACCCAAACGCGTCAAAATGCAGGATGAAGGCTGGATGCCAGCCCCTCCATATCAACTTGTAGACAACGAACATACATGGTTGGAACAAACCGATCTGGTGTTCATTGATCCCGTTGGCACAGGTTACAGCCGTGCATCCAAGCCTGATTTAAACAAAAAATACTGGACAGTGCAGGGTGATCTTGAAGCCGTCGGAGAGTTTATCCGTCTCTATCTGACACGGTACAGCCGTTGGTCATCGCCCCTGTTCATGTGCGGCGAAAGCTATGGCACGACTCGCGCCGCTGGTTTGGCAGGCTATCTGGTCGAGAAGGGCATCGCCTTCAACGGCATTATGTTGATTTCAACCATTCTGAACTTCCAAACTGCCGACTTCGACCGTGGCAATGACCTGCCCTATGCCCTTTTTCTGCCAACCTATGCCGCCACCGCTTGGTATCACAAGATGCTCCCGCCCGTTTTACAACGCCAATCCCTTAGGGCAGTGTTGGGCGAAGCCGAAATTTGGGCAGAAGGCGAATATACCACCGCTCTAATGAAAGGCGACCGCCTGAGCGTGGCTGAACGCCAGTCGATTATGGAAAAATTAGCCCACTTCACCGGCCTCAGCGGCACATTCATCGACAACAGCAACCTGCGTATTCATATCATGCGTTTCTGCAAAGAACTCTTGCGCGACAAAAAGAAAACTGTAGGCCGCCTCGACAGTCGCTTTATTGGTCTAGATGCACAGGCCGTCACCGAAGTACCAGACTTTGACCCCTCTTTTACGGCGATCACGCCACCCTATACCGCCATGATGAACGACTATGCTCGCAGCACCCTCGGTTATCAAACCGATCTCGCCTACGAAACACTCAGTTTTGCCGTCAACGAGGGTTGGGAATGGGATCGCGGCAAGTACGCCGATACCAGCGAAGCACTCCGCAGCGCCCTTGCCAAAAATCCCTACCTCAAAGTGTTGCTGGCAATGGGTTATTATGATTTAGCGACTCCCCATTTTGCCGCCCAATATACGCTGGCACACATGGATATTGACCCCTCACTTCGCGCTAACATCCATACTGCCGATTATGAAGCCGGGCACATGCTCTACCTCGACGCAAAATCACTCGCCAAATTGAAAACCGATGTCCAGCAGTTCATCCAATTGGCGCTCTGAATCCGTCAAGTTAATACCGGTTCATACAACCACTCATAAGGAAGATTGATAGCGTCGATCAATCTTCCTTAAATAATTATGATGATAAATCGAAACACTACTTGCAATCGATCTCACATCCTCACTTATGATCAAAGCGGTTATTAAATGATCTTCGGCTCCGGCACAACCAATCCATCCACGAACTTCGCCACGATGCGGATGCCAATCGCATTCGCAACCGGTGTCATCCCATCCACCAGACTCCAGCCCATCATATAGGCCAGATTACCGGGGATGCCGAAGAAATTCGGATGCTCCCACGTTCCCAAAATCTGATGCTCTGCCAGCTTTACCACAAAGCTAAAGATGAAGAAGAACACGAACTGCTCCCATAACGGTCGGTTGTATGAACCTGCATAGCAGAAGTTCAGGCATAACCCGATCCAGATGAATGTATGGAAAACATTATTCAGCCACGGCAGGAAGCTCATCACCCCTGCACGGTACAACAGATAATTAGCAATAAACACCGAAATCGCATACACGAAATACAAATAGATGAAAGTTTTGCGAAATCCCGGCTCGACCGTCGCGTGACCATGCCGCATCACCACGAACAACGCACCGTATACCGCCACCAAAACCAGTGCATAATTCGCCAGACTGTTCCCTGCACCGAGTATCTCATCCATCGCACACCTCCATCTGCCCTTATTCTCTCTGCGCCTCTCTGCAGTTAAACATCTTTCCCCTACTGAATCAACCCTGCCGCATACCGCGCCATCGTCATCACCGTCAACTGAGGATTAACCGTTGTTGCGCCCGGATGCACGCTGGCATCACACACATACAGGTTGTCATACCCCCATACTTTGAACTCCGGGCTAATTACCC
The DNA here is from genome assembly GCA_038251045.1 of Aggregatilineales bacterium. GTDB lineage: Bacteria > Chloroflexota > Anaerolineae > Aggregatilineales > Phototrophicaceae > CFX2. Next base: position 33,080 of record JBBSBS010000021.1, read on the forward strand.
CGCCGTTGACCCCATCAGTACCCCGATTTTTGCTGATGCGGTTGCCACCTTGTGGATGTCCCGTGCCCAGTAGAATATCGCGCTCATCCTTCACCAGCTTGCGCAGGTCTTCCTCAAAGAGATGGAACTGTTCCGGTGAGTACACGCCATGCCCGCCCTCATACGGTCGGTAATGCCGTGTAGAGGCATAAACACTGCTCGCCCCGCCACGAAACATGATTTGTCCCAGCAGCACCAGTGCATCTACCAGCTTATTGAGGTCGCCTTCGGTCGGGCTGTATACAATATCCGGCACACCGGGCAGGAATAACGCACTGGATAGTGACGCGTTGCTTTCCGTCCCGATCAGCACACCCACGCCCGCCATCTTGGCATAATTCTGCATATTGTTGAAATGCGTATCCAACCACCCCGGCATCGCCAATGCCTGCGCGATAGGTGGGTTGTACCACGTCTCATACACGAAGCCCGACTTACCTTCCGGCTTCAGATAATGTCCGATTTGCAATCCCGCGAAACTCTTGAGGTCATCTTCCCACAAGCCATGGAGCGGGCTGCCCATATTAAAGGAGAGATACTTACCGACCGGCAGCTTTCCCGCGCCGATGCCGCTTTGCATCAGCAGCCAGCTCGAAGCAATCGTCCCCGCGCTCAAAATAACCGTGTTTGGGTTATCAATCGTCAACTGCCGCCCATCCCGCAGTTGGCAAATAATCTCGGTGATTTTGCCGCCTTGCCCGTTCAGCTTCTTGACCTCCGCCTCGGACACAATCCTGAACTGCTGCGGATGTTCCTTCTGTATCTTGGGCAGCACCTCATCCAGCATCGACAATTTGCGCCCATATTTGCAGCCGATATTGCAGTAGCCGCAGCCCAAACAATCCGTGATATTGGCTTCAATCACGTCATAAGTTAGCGCCTCGGATGGGTTTTCTTGAATATAATTAGCAACCCCCTCCCCAACCACTCGGTCGCCGGGGTTCAGCACATCTTCCCACTTACGGGTGCCGCTTGACTCTTTAATCGACATGATCTCCATGCGTTTGCGCACATCTTTTTGCACCTGCTTGAACACATCGATCTCGATGCCCGCATTGTTGCCCTGTGGATCATTCCACCCTTCCAGCACCTCTTGCGGCGTATCGAAGCACACCGCGTTGTTGACTACCGTCGTCCCGCCGACGCAGCTTCCTTGCAGTACCGTGAATCGCAGCGATTGCGAGATTTGCAGCGCACCGTCACTGTACA
>JBBSBS010000022.1:0-34090 GCA_038251045.1 Aggregatilineales bacterium
CTAGAGAAAATCTGGAACTGACCGATTTGCTCGTGCGTGATATTGTATTCTCACCCGACTTCACCAACGCCATAGAGCAGAAGGTAGTCGCTGCCCAAAATCTGGAACGTGCCAGGACCGATGCTGAACGCGCCAAGACCGAAGCCGAAGGGCGTGCGAATGCAGTCATCGCCGAAGCACAGGGTGATGCGCAGGCTGTCGAGATTAATGCGAAGGCACAGGCCGAAGCGCTGCGTTTGGTAAGCGAACAAATCGCCGCTAATCCCAGCTTGATCCAGTACGAATACGTGCAAAAACTGAGCGGCAATGTCCAGTTGATCCTGCTGCCTGCGAACAGTCCTTTCCTGTTCGATGCGAACAGTCTGATGCAGAGCGCTGCGAATGCTACTGCTCCACAGGCCACACCTGTACCTGAAGAGACACCGATCCCCACACCCAGCAGCTAATTTTCTGCTCTCAAATGCGCCTTGCTCTTGCTCTAAGAGTGAGGCGCATTTTCAATTCAGGGATAGATGGTATGTACCGGCGAATGCCCGTTCGATCAATTTGATATCAGCGATTCCGTTGCTCAAAAGCACATAACTTGTCCAAAAGGCATTATCCGCTGCTAATGTTGACATAATCCAGAATCAGCGTCTGGGTTTGTGGAACAGAGACCACGCCAGATTTGAACTGTCCCTGTGGCGTGACCACCGCGTATTGGTTATCCACCCATGCGATGAACCCCAACTTGCCCTGTGGTGCAGAAGGTGACTGGTGAACTGTGACCCCATCGACCTCAAAGCGGACATGATCCGACTGCCAATCAATCACATAAGTGTGTCGCTCCAGCAGCAAACGTGAATCCAACAGGTGCTCGCTAACACCCAATGCCTGCTGCCCCACCGGCCATAAACCGCGATATAGAGCAGGTATGCGCATCAACAATATGCCTAGCGGCGCGGTCGGTGCGAGCGCCAGAAATTGCCAGCGTTTGGCATCGAGCGTAGCCGCTTTCCAACCCGACCCGGCTACCCCCTGTGCCAATTGCATGTTATTGGGAGGTGAGGCAAAGAAATACCACACCGCCTGTGGCAGCCACGAACTTCCTTTACCCGGCAGAAAAGGATGATTCCAGAAGCCGAATCCGGCTGTGCCAACCAGCGGATAAGTTGATGTGGGGTGAGGCAACGCATCAGGCAGCAAGCAGTGGCTGACGACCTCCAAACGGAGCGGTGCTTTCCATCGAAAATCGTTGCTGCTTGCATAATCACTCACCTGAGCATCGTGGTAATTTTTCGCGTCAACAGGGGGCAGCGTCAAATGCAGCGCGCCAATCGGCTGTGACACCACACTCTCGCCCAACCGCGTGATGTGCCACGGAGCGGCGAGGGGTGCTTGAAAATTGGTTTCGAGATGCATGATAGACATATATTTTACTGAATCAACAGAATTTACAAACACAACGTAATTCAAACGCACTATACCTTAGCATAGGATAGATGCCTTGTCATCGAACATATGATCAACTAATTCGCTATGAGAGCTTGAGAAAACGCGTCGGATTCGGTATGATTAATAGATAGGTTTTTCATCTATACGATCATCCACCTATACTGATAATGTAACCCATGAATGTGGATGATCGACAATACGAAGTGAGGTAACACTCCATTGGATATTACATGGTATGGTCATAGTTGCTTCCGCATAACGGAACGCAACCGAATAGCGATTGTGACAGATCCCTTTTCGGAAAATATCGGCCTGCCCGTCCCTAAACTGAAAGCGGACGTGGTTACGATTAGTCATGATGAACCGGGTCATAATAACATTGAAGCCGTTAAAGGTGCGACCCACGTCCTGACCGGACCCGGCGAATACGAAGTTGGCGGCGTATTTATCACAGCTTTGGAACTGCATAAGATTGAGGATCAGATCGCACGCTGGAATATTGCCTTTCGCTTCGAGTATGATAATCTGACAGTCTTACATCTGGGTGATCTGGCACATGTGCCGGATCAATCCGCTATCGAAAACTTTGGCGAGGTACACGTCCTACTGCTGCCAGTCGGTGGTGGCATGGGATTACACGCCAGTCAGGCCGCCGAAGTCGTCGGGCTGGTTGAACCTGCCTATGTCATACCGATGCATTACGGAATGCCGGGTGTCAATGTGGATCTCGAACCTGTCGACAAATTCTTGAAGGCGATGGGCGTGACGACTGTACACGAAACCGATGTCCTAAAGGTTTCTGGCAGCGATTTCCCGGAACAGGCTCAGGTCGTCCTGCTTAAACCCCAAGTGCAGGCATAGGGAGCAATGACGCTATGGCATCGCTAGGTAAAGACAATGTTAAGCTCTTGATGCGATGGGATATTAAGCCGGAGCGCGAGCAGGAATATTTTGAGTTTGTGGTACGTGAGTGGGTTCCGGGGATTACCCGCATGGGTATGGAACCCACCGGAGCTTGGTATACGGCCTACAGCCACAACAAACAATCCCAGATTTTGACTGAAGGTCTGGTCGATGATATTGATATGATGCGCGGTATTCTAGACAGTGGTGACTGGCAGCACTTGCACGAGCGCCTGCTGGATTTCGTCAGTAACTATGAACAGAAGGTCGTGCGTGTGAGCGGTGATTTCCAGTTTTGAAACACGCTTTAATCTAATTCTCGCAGCTAATGTTCTGACTGTGAAAGTCAATCGAAGCGCGTCTTTTTCATTATGCGCCGTTACATCAACCAATATAATTAAACTAAAAACGCCCAAACACAGTTGGGCGTTTCGTTTTTCTATTCACATGATTAGCGAGTTAAGCGCTACTGACCAACAACCCGTTCTAATCGGCTGCTGATTTAGCACTGCTTTCACTCTTTGTTTCGGTTTTGGTATTTGCAGATGACGTTTCGCTGCTGGCAGCCGGGGCATCACTTTTTGCGCCTTCAGTCTTGGGGCTGTCAGTCTTGGACGTTTCGCCGTCTTTGGCCTTGACCGGGCTGGTCGCACTGTTGCGACTGCCGCTTTTGCTGTCATTCACATAAAAGCCGGAACCTTTGAACACGATACCCGCCGCGTACACCACGCGTTGGACATGCTGACCCGTTTCCGGGTCAACCGTCAGCGCCGGATCAGAAAAACTTTGCTTAATATCAAATGTTGTGCCATCTTCACGGCGGTAAGTATACAGGGGCATACGGATTACGACCTCAAATCAAACAGATTTTACACCTTTTCATCATACACCAATTTTTAGCACAGTCTACGGGCGACTGCTAAATTCTGATGCAATTATTATGCCAATGCACTTGCTGGAAATCATTATAATAAGTCACAACCATCCATCACCATTGAGGAGAGTCCATCATGAAACGTTTTTTGCGTTATACCCCATTGTTGCTAGTATTGGCTGCCGCACTGTGGGGCATCCATTCCACCACGCTTAGTGCACCGCCTGCCGTGACCCTCAAGGATTGGAAAGTTGTTGACCTCACCCAACCGCTGATCAAAAATTTGCCGCTGTGGCCGGGTGACCCCGCCTTTGAAGTTGAAGCATGGGCTTCGTATGCGGATGATGGTTATTTCATCAACCGATTCAGTATTGGTGAACACAGCGGCACCCATTGGGGCACGCCCAACACATTCATTGAAGGCGGGCGCAGCGCCGATCAGGTCAAGCCGGATGAGCTGGTGATTCCGGCAGTGGTGATTGACATTCGCACGCAGGCAGCCAACGACGCAGATTATCGCCTCTCATTGGACGATGTGAAAACATGGGAAGCGGCTAATGGCGAAATCGCGCCGGACAGCCTTGTGATTCTGTACACCGGTTGGCAGAACAAATGGGACGATCCAGCAGCTTTTCTTAATTTGGATAAAGATGAAGTGCTGCATTTCCCCGGTTTTGGGGCAGAAGCAGCCGAGTATCTGGTGACCGACCGTAAAGCCAGAGGTCTCGGTACGGATACACATGGTGCTGACCCCGGCAACGACACCGAATACGCCGCCAGCTTTGCCATGTATTCAGCAGATGGTTTCGTCATCGAATGTCTTGGCGGCCTCGACCAACTCCCGGCGGTTGGCGCAACAGTCGTCATCGGCGGACTACCCATTGAGGGTGGTTCGGGCAGTCCAGCGCGGGTACTGGCATTCCTGCCGCCTGCAAACTAGAGTCAAGTTAGTGTGCTGCTGCGCGTTTCCAATCTCTCGCGAAAATCAGAGACTAGAAACGCGCAGTCGTTCTTTTACATCAATCATGAATCATGCGGTGGTGAGAGTGTGAAGCTGAAAATGCTGCCTTCATCGACAACACCGCTGCTTTCAATCTGCACCGCACCACCCAACTTCTCGACGATTGCTTTGACGATACTTAACCCCAAACCGTGACCATCAATTTTGTGCTGCCCCAGCCGTTCAAACTTCTTGAATAACAACTGCTTGGCATCTTCATCTAAGCCTTTCCCGTTATCCTGCACCCAGTAACGAATGAAACCATCATCCTGCACCGTTGATCCAATAGTGACACACGGCTGTTTCCCACCATACTTGATGGCGTTGCTGATATAATTCACGAAAGCCTCTTCCAACCACGCCTCGTTGCCCATTGCTGGTGGTAATGTACCCTGTACCTCAACCTCCGCGTGCTGCTGAGTCATCAACGGTTGTAAGCGCGAAAGTGCTTCACTCAATACCTGATTCATATCCACGACCTGAGGCAGAATTTTCTCTTTACGCGCCCGTGCCAGTGTCAGCAGCGCCTCGACAATCTCATTCATTTTGTCGGCTGCGGCTAGCATACCGGTTAAATAACCCAAATTCTCTGCATCCAATGTCTCTTCGAGATTCATCTCCATGAGACCGCCAAAACCAACAATGACACCAATCGGGTTACGCAAATCATGGGCGACATTATCTGCATACGCATCTAACTCTGCGATAATTTGTTCGCTCTGCTGGATTTCTTGCTGCAAAGTCAGATTGCGGTTGAATTGGGTTTGGGCTTCCGAGCGTGCTTTCTCGACTTCATAGAGTGCTTGAAGAGTCTTTTGACGGTTATCCGCTTGCTCATTAAAGACCTGATCTTTGATCTTCAGGAACTGCTCAAGCTGGTAGAAGGCCGAGGCAAAGTCACCCATTTGTTGATAGACATACGCCAACTGCTGGTGAACCGCAAATATTTCGGCCTTCACATCCAGTGTTTGGAAAATAGCGAGCGCGTTGAGAAGATAAGTCAAAGCGCGCGACGTATTACCCTGTTCAAGTAAGAAGATCGCGCTGTCCCTTTGTATCCGTCCTTCGTAAAGCGGCGCATTTCCCAGCCGAATATCAGCCAATGCCTGCTCATAGTAAGACATGGCAGACGTGGCATCCCCCATACTGCGATATGCATTGGCAGTATTGAGCAGAGCAATCGCCTCGCCCACCTTATAATGTTCAGTTTGTGCGATTGCTAAACTTTCACGGGCATAGGCAATCGCTTGCTCGTGTTGACCCAATTTGTTGTAATTTTCGGTGACGTTCAGCATCACATTGACCAGCGCAATGCGATTACTGGACGACCGCATAATCTCTAAGCCTTGAAGGTAATGATCCAACGCCTGTTGATAATCACCTATACCGGCATACTGCTGCCCGATGTTACTAAGGGCAATTGCGACACGGCGCGGGTTAGGCAGTTTTTTGCTAATCGTCAGCGCCTGTGTAAAAGCCTGTAATGCATCTGCCCGATTACCGATGACATTGTAAGCATTGCCGAGGATCGTCAGCGCATCGAACTCTTGCTGGTCGAAATGATGCTTTCGTGCCTGCCGCAATCCTTCCTGTACGTTCATAATCGAACTGCTGTAATCGGCTTGATTAAATTCCGCCCAAGCGCGGTTAAGCAAGGCGACAACTGCACTTTCAGCATCATTCAGGGTCAGCGCCAAAGCATGGGCTTCTTCTGCCAGACGGAGCGCACGTAATGGATCAACCTCGCATAAGTCTTCAGATAGACTGTTGAGCGCGATCAACCGGGCTTCAGGTGTAAGCGCCTGTTCAAGGGCAGCTTCACGTTCTTGGAAAAAATTAGGCATATAGGACTGTTCGTTACTACTTCTACAATACGTCATTTCAGGGTATGCAAAAAAATGCTTGTGAACAGCACAGAATATAACATATGTTATGCTACAAAACGTGAATAGGTTGAAAGCAAAGTAGAAGCGATACTTCAACAGTCAGTAAACCGTGGAGTGAGCCTATAACACTTGTATTCGACGGAGCTTATTCGTGCAACAAGCTCCCCTACATTCAATTCAGCTATCTTATTAAATTGTTAGCAGTTATTGCCGCAGCGCACCGGTATCGAAAACATCACAGTAAAGCCGGTTATGCCCAAATTAACCGAGAGGGTAAGGGTCGTTCCATCGGTAGGGGGAGTTGATGACCCGGTATCCTGAGCGGCAACCGGAAGAATAGTAGCGATGAGTAGGGTAAATATTGTTAACAGGATAACAATACGTTTTTCAATTGATTTCATCTATGTTCCTTACATTGAGCCATTCATTTCAATATATAGCCATTATATGACGAAAACTTAATATTGACGTGAATTAAACGTAAATTTTGTGAAATACTTGTATTTTTCTCAATACAAAACAAAGAAAAGTAAAAATGAGGGAGAATTTGAGGCCGACATCACTACTTAAAGAGGGTTATAGAGAACCGAACGCAATGAAACTGCGTGTTTTAGATCAGGGGCTTAATTGAATTTGAATGGGGTTTCATCCGCGTCCGATGGCATAGGCACGCAGATAAACAACCTGTTTGCTGCTATCGGTGCTGTCGAGCAGCATCTCAATGATTTTTGCGCCCGTATTCCAGTACAGACCGCTGTAGATCGTGCTGGAAGTCGGCTGCCACCATGTAAGGGCGGCTTCCTGTGGGTTAGCTGCCGGAAAAGGCGTGAAATCCCGTTTTAGCGGTTCGGTGATGCCCATCGCCGTGATGAAGGCCGACACATCAGCGTCCGGCGGCAGGCTGAATCGCAGCCAGATAATGCGCCCGTATTGGCTGCGTGTGCTGAACTGCACATCAGATGCAGTTACCGGAAGCGCTGCGCCAATGAATGTTTGGGCTTCTTGCACCCGCCACACGCGCCAGCCGAACACATTAGTGACCCACAGCAGGGCTACAACACCAGCGACAGTTATCAACAGTAACACGAGAACGATGAGGCGGCGTTTGCGAGTTGAGATGAGATTAGCCATTCAATATACGTTACGTCCGCAGTTCGACCTTTAGCAGATTTGATGTGCTGTGCGCCAGCAGCTTGCCACCTTCAGCATGCAGCCAACCTTCGGCGTTCATGATCTTGTTACCCGCTTTGATGATATTGGACGTACCGATCACGGTCTCCCCTTCGCGGGCGCTAGCGAGATAATCCACCTGCAAATTAACAGTCGAATAAAAGTGGGTGAAATCGGCATTATATTTGACCATTATGGTCATGCCCATGATGTCATCGAGAATGGTTGCCACCAGCCCACCATGCAGGATATGCACTGGATTGGTCATCTCCGGGCGAACCACATAGGCAATCTTCAACCCATTCTCGTTGATCTCTCGCAGTACGCCTTGCAACCAACGCCCAACAGGAGAGGGGCTGTCGCTCAATTCCCGCCCGACGAATGGACGCAGTACCTCTAATCCACTATCCACGTATCAACCCTTATCACTCAGATGCATACTCACTGACAATCAACACGGTGTTATGCCCGCCGAAGCCGAACGAATTGCTCATGGCATGGGAGACAGCGTGCTGACGCGAAACATTGGGTGTGTAATCCAGATCACAATCAGGGTCAGGCGTATCCAGATTGATGGTCGGCGGAATCTGGTTATCGCGGATAGCGAGGATAGCAAATAAGGCTTCGATTGCGCCTGCTGCCCCCAGCATATGACCGGTCATCGATTTGGTTGAACTCAGGGGAATATTATAAGCATGTTCACCCAACGCTAGTTTGATAGCGGTTGTCTCGCTCTTGTCATTAAGCTGCGTACTCGTCCCGTGCGCGTTGACATAACCAATCTGCTCGGCTTTCAAACCAGCATCTTTCAGCGCCCGTTTCATAGCTTCGGCGGCTGCCATGCCATCTTCACGCGGGGCGGTAATGTGATAGGCATCCGAGGTATGCCCGTAGCCTGTAATCTCGGCATAGATATGTGCGCCGCGTTCTAAGGCGAAGTCCAGATCTTCCAACATCATGACCGCCGCACCCTCACCCGCCACGAAGCCGCTGCGGTTAAGGTCAAATGGGCGCGAAATAACCGTCGGGTCGCCACTTTGATAATGCGCCAGCGCCTTCATATTGTCGAAACCCGCCAGCACCATCGGTATGAGAGTCGCCTCACTTGATCCGGTCAGCATGGCCTTTGCCCGTCCCAAGCGGATCATATCCGCAGCCTCACCGATGCAGTTGTTACCGGTGGCACAGGCCGAGACAATGGCGAAATTCGGGCCGCGCAGGTTGTTCGCCATTGAAATGCGCCCCGATGGACTATCAACCAGAATACGTGGAATCGCCAGCGGACTCACACCGCGCTGCCCACGCTGCTCAAAATCAACGGTCGCATCAACCATCGACTCGATACCGCCGACGCAGGTTCCGATCAAGCAGCCGACATCATACATATTGTCTTCGGTAATTTTCAGCCCGCTGTCCAGCAGCGCTTGTTCGGCGGCCTGCATCCCGAACTGGGTTGTTTTATCCAAACGACGGGCTTCGCGTGCGCCGAAGCGTGCCACCGCGTCAAAATCCTTGACGATGCCCGCCACCCGCACATTGCCGTCCATATCATTGATGCCGGTTAAGCAATCAATACCACTTTTGCCAGCGAGAGCATTCGCCCACGTTTCAGCTACTGTATTTCCCAAAGGACTGATGACTCCCAGCCCGGTCACGACAACGCGTGAACCTTTCATAATGCCTATCCTTCCATTCGTAGATCAGTGACGTAAATTTATTCAATAACCTGTACTAATAAATTGCAGCCCGAATATAACGTATTGGCGCTCATTATAAAGCCTGCTGCCCATCAGCGCATCATCCAGTGTAGACCGCCACGAAGCCATTGTCCGGTTTATAGAATCACAACAGGTTACAAACACCACAATTGCGAAAACACCGCATGAGCGCAAAAGTCGTTAAAGTCGTGTTAGAGAGGAATGAAGTTGGTCATCCGTTCAGCGCTAATGGTGATTGGAAGTGGTTTTTTGTCGGAAATGTCGTCAGAGTCGTCAATGTCAGTAGTGACATTTGGCAAAAATTGCGGCAATTTCGGCAATGGCAAACGGCAATTTTATGCCATGATTGCCAAGTTGGATATTAGGGATGTGGATGGAGATTGAATGAAAATCTACAAGAGCATACACATCCGTTAATCATAGAACAAGTGTACACATAAGGCAAGTTATAAGTTGGTTTGAAAACGGCTCGAAAAGGGTTTGAGATGGGCGTATGCCGACCTTCAGATGCGAAGATCATCTACCTAGATGAATGAACCTTCGCATCATGAAAGCACACAGGCATTAGATCGAGCGCATTTGCCCACCATCAACACGCAGCGTCGCGCCGGTGATGTATTGGGCGGTTGGTGACAGCAAGAAAGCAGCCGCCGCGCCAAACTCATCAATCGTGCCGAGGCGCTTGAGTGGAATACGGGCAACGCTGTTGGCCTGCACCTGCTCGATGCTGATATTCTGACGTTTGGCCGCCGCCGCATCTAACTGGGCGACACGGTCGGTATCAATGCGCCCCGGTATCAGATTATTGACGCGTATGTTTTGGCCTGCCAGTTCATCCGCCAGTGTTTTGACCAGCCCTGCCACACCGGAACGCATGACGGTGGACAACCCCAGCCGCTCAATCGGTTCTTTGATCGAGGACGAGGTGACGGTCAAAATCGAGCCGCCGTTGGTCATGTGGGCAGCAGCAGCCCGTATCATGCGTACCGAACTCATGAGCGTCAGTTCAAAAGCCGCCTGCCATTGGGCATCGGTCATATCCAAAATCAGACCACCGGGGGGGCCACCGGCATTGACCAGCAGCGCATCAATCACACCCCATTTAGCAACGCTGGCATTGACCCACGCGGTAATCGAGTCGGTGTTGGTCACATCGCAGGTAGTCGCCAGCACATCCGCGCCAGTTTCATCGGTTAGTTTTTTGGCGGCAGCTTGCACCGAGTCCGCATCACGACTACAAATCGAAACACGCGCACCCTCGGCGGCCAATGCCCGGGCCACGCCGAAGCCCAATCCTTTGCTAGCAGCGGCGACCAGCGCCACTTTACCTTTAAGTCCTAAATCCATTGTTGATGTCCTCCAATTGTTAATGGAACGGCAGCATTTGCCAGCGGCAAACTGCCCTTGAGTAGATGTGTTTAGAGTGCGATTTTCTGTGTCGGGTCGGTGATGCCCACGCGCTTGAGTACCCAACCGATTTCATCATGTGTACCGGCATCAATCGGCACGAAAGGGTTACGCAGGGTGGGATGCGCCATCGCACCGCGCCGATACAAAATTTCTTTGCGGATGGTCAGGTTAATGATCGGCTGATTTTCGTAGCGGATCAGGGGCAGATACTTATCGAAGATTTGCTCGGCGCGTGGGTGATTACCGGCTTGAAATGCCTGATACACCGCCACTAAAATCTCGGTGAAGGCGAAACCGGTCATGGTGCCGGATGCACCGCGCCGGAGTTCTTCCAGCAGGAACATGCCACCGAGGCCGCCAAAAATCTCAAATTGATCGGTTCGGGCGCGGATCGCCCCAATTTTTTCCATCAGCGGCGGGTCTTCCAGCTTTAGGTAGCGGGCGTTGGGGATTTTTTCGGCAAGTGCCGCCAGCATATCCGCCGACATGAACACGCCGTTGACCGGTGGGAAATCCTGCACCACGATTGGCTGGCTGATTTGGGCGGCGATGTCAGTGTAGAGGCCGATGATCTGATCGTCAGTGGGTTTAGCCATACGTGGCGGCGCGATCATGACTCCGGCTGCACCAGTGGCGAAGGCAGCTTTACTCAGTTCGATGCAGGTGGCAAGGTCTTCGTGGCTGGTTCCAACCACGACCGGCACCCGTCCGGCGACAGTTTCTATGACCGTATCCACCACCTGCCGCCGTTCATCGACGCTCATCTTGGCGGCTTCACCCAGCACACCAAGAATCGTTAGGCCATAAGCTCCCTTGTCCAATTGGAATTCAACCAGCTTACGCAGACTGGTTATGTCCAACGCTGCTTCGGCAGTAAAAGGAGTCGCCATAATATTGAAGATACCGCTGATTTTTGGGGTCATGTTATCTCATCTCATTCAAATAAACCCACCGTGCAGATGGATAAGCCACACTTCAACCTGATAAGTCGATGGGGTCTATTATGAACGGATGACGGAAGATATGCCATGACCAGCCCAAGGGATTGCCATGCTATGGTATTAAGGACAGATGAGTCGTAGCCCAATCGTCAGTTTGCCGCCCTCAAATTAAAAAATGCCTGTGGTATTATGTTGCCAATATGGAATTCAGCATGTGTGGAGAATCAGACCGGATGAAACGTATTGTTATCTTATTAGCCGTAATGCTGTCGAGCATAACTGCCATGACCTACGCGCAGGACACCACCTCGCCCGTATTTGAACCCAGCGCGTGTGCCTATACGCCTGACAAACCGACCAGCCAAGCCTGCCTTGACCTGATGGCGACGCGGACAAAACTCAAATTCGACCGTGCGCCGCTGGATGGCACAACGATTGGGTATTACAGCTTCTACAAAGTTGGGCCGGATGCAGTCAATAAATTTGATGCGCCTGATGGAAACATTGTCGGTGAAATCCCACAGGGTTTCAACTTTGTGAACGCCATCAATGAAGACAATCCCGATTGGTTGCAGATTCTGGGCGGCCTGTGGATTCCTCGCGTGAATACCAAGCTGGTCAGCGCATCCCAATTCACAGGTGTGATACTCCCCGACGATTGGGATCAACCGTTTGCATGGGTGTTGGATACCACCGGCATTTACTCGTCGCTGATCCCCGGAGGCGGAGGCAGCAAAGACAGCGGCTACCTGACACGCCGTTATGACATGGTGAACATCTTCGCTGAAACCTATGATAATGACGGCTGGCTGTGGTATATGATCGGCCCCAACCAGTGGCTCAAGCAAACGTTTGTTGCCAAAGTACAGCCCGCGCCGCATCCCAAAGACAGTGCCGAGCAGGATGTCGAGGGACGGTGGGTAGCGGTTGACCTGTACGAACAAACGCTGGTCGCCTATGACGGAGACAAGCCGGTTTTCGCCACGCTGGTCGCCAGTGGTTTGGATCATTTTGATACCAATGAAGGTTTATTCAACATCTGGGCGAGGATGCCTGACGACCGTATGTCGGGCGCAACCGGCGCACCGAGCGCGTATGATTTGCAAAGTGTGCCGTGGGTCATGTACTTCGATGGCTCGATCAGCCTGCATGGAACCTACTGGCACGACTTCTTTGGCTATCGCCGCAGTCACGGCTGCGTGAATTTGAGCATCAGTGATGCCAAGTGGCTGTTCAACTGGACGGCAGGCGCGACATCCAACCCGAACGGTGACATCACCAATTATGTCTATGTGTTTAGTTCAGGCAAGTATGGTGAACCGCCGCATGGGTTGACCAACGGGTAAACAAAGACAGTTATTGACAGAGGTTTGCAGCGTGCAAACCTCTGTTTTTTATTTCGATTTGCGCGGGATAACCGCCGTGACTTCAACCTCGATTAACCATTCGTCACCAGCAAGAGCGCTGACTTCAATCAGCGAAGTCGCCGGTGGATTAACCGGAAAGAGTTTCTTACGGATGGCGCTGACGACAGCAGCCTGACTCATATCGGTGATGTAGGTAGTAGCGCGGACAATATCACTCAAACCTGCGCCTTCGGTAGCGAGGATAGCCTGAATGTTGGCATAGATTTGTTCAGCCTGCGCCGCCATATCGCCCTCACCGATGACGTTACCGGTTTTATCCTCCGACACTTGCCCTGCCAGATACAGAAACGTGGCATCACCCACATCCACTTTGACAAGCTGCGAATAGAGTCCGCCGGGGTTAGAGACAACATCCGGATTCAAGTGTGATTTTTGCATGAAATTTCTTTCTGTTAATGTGTAATTCTATATCCAATGCCTATTGCAATCACGCTGTTACGCGGTTTTTTCCCTCGCCCGCGGAACCCAATCCTGTCCCGTCACACCTTTTTCGCCCAGCACCATATTCAGTTGTGCGGCATGTTCCTGAATGTGACGCATACTGTACAATTGCATCTCAATGTAAGGTGCTTGAATCCACTCTAATACAAAAAGGTGGTAGGCTTTCTCATCCGTTAAATCTTCAAAAATGGCGTAGGCTTTCTCCCGACAGGCTTGGAGGTAAGTGAGAATCTCGTCTTTCGTATAAGGTATTTTCGGCAGCTGACCACGCACGAACGGAGCAGGCGGTTTAAAATCTTCAAAAGAACCACCAAGGAAAAGGTCCGTCCACGACAGCGTATGATACGCCAAATACCAGAATTGCCCGTACCTCGCATCTTCTGAATCATCCCAAAGTGCAACCGTCCAAAGCGAATCAGGGCACAGGTTGAGCGCATCCTCCAGCGTATCAATCGCTGCTCCATATTGTAGCCAGATACTTGTTTTCAACGTTGCATCCATTTGAGGGTTAGCCTTTCAACTTGAGCGAGCACATGCTAACGGAAGATATAATCCAAACAAAATAATTCTACTTCGTGTTGTTGAATCGCACAAGTGTTCTGGTCAATTGTTGACAAAACAAAGGGGAGGCTTGAGGCAGTTATTTGAAAAGGTGTCTATTTTCCCAATGCCAAACAACGAGTGCTAGACCAATCCCATACGGCAGCAAAAAGATACCGAAACCCACCAGCGTGTAATCGCGTTGAATGAACGGCGCACAACTGCAAACCGTGAGTGTTATATAGGCTTGATAGAGCAAAAAGCCAATTGTTGTTACCACTCCTAAAACCCATCCCCAACGACGCATTCGAAGCAGCCCGATACCGGCAGCAAATGCCAAACTTCCCACCACTAACATCGCGATTATGGACAAAATAATGTCGGGTGTATCCGAATAAACTTGGCGCGATGAACGTTCGAGAACACCCAAGATGCCGGGAACACCTAAAACGAATAACATAAACCCAACCAGTGTCAGCAGGATGGCATGTATCAAAACGGTAATGGGTCTTTTTGTGGGGATAGTTTTGGCTTCTACAGGGGACATAATTATGACCGGCATAAGTAAAGCGGGAGCATTTGTGGATGCTCCCGTATCAAGATCAGTTTACGGGCTGTGAATTAATACTTACGCACCAGCGCCTTGTAGACGGCGGGCTGGCGGTTCTGGATGAACTGATATTCTTCGCGGTTCTTGCGTACTTCGTCCAGATCGATGCGGGCGACGGCGAAACCTTCCATCGGCTCACCGGTTTTCGGGTCAGTTTCAGCTGCCAGCGAGGCATGAATGTGTCCCCGTGGGCCGACGATCATGCTCTCACCACCGAACGTCAGGGTGACATCTTCACCGATGCGGTTGGCGGCAGCGACGAAGATCGAGTTTTCGTAAGCGCGTGCGCGGGTATAGGTTTTCCACTCGTCAATGCTGGCAGCTTCCCAGTTGGCACAGACGCAGACAATATCCGCACCATCCAGCGCTAGACTGCGGGCGACTTCGGGGAACGCCAGATCATAACCGATCATCAAGCCGATGTTGCCAACTTCGGTAGGGATGACGGGCAGCTTGAAGCCTTCGCGGAAGGCCATGCGCTCTTCACCACGGAGATGGATTTTATTGTAAACATCTAAGAGTTCACCATCCGGGCCGACCAATACCGCCGAGTTGTAAAGCACCGACTCGACTTTTTCTTTGGTGACCATGCCAAAGGCGATATACACGCCGTACTCGTTGGCACGCTGGGCGATCAGGTTAATGGTCGGGCCGGGTACGCGCTGCGCCAATTCGGTGAAGCGCACGCCCAATTCGTAACCACTGGTTATTAATTCAGGGAAGACGATCAAGTCTACTTTTTGTTGAGATGCGATCTTGGCGATGGTTTCCGACATCTTGACCAGATTGTCTTCAGCCTCGCCCAATTTGGGGCGCATTTGCACCGTCGCCACTGTGATTTCACGCATGGGTTTTCTTCCTTAATGCTGGTTGCAGATCATACACACTTATTGTAACGGCAGTTTGTATTTTACACGACTCGCTGCTGTTGGCGGCAGGTAAAATACCACTCAACCCCATTTTGCCTACTCGAACGCCACCTTGTGAGAGCATCATTTTTATTTGCGGCTGCTATCGTTGCCGCAAAATGGGGTTTCCAAAATCCAAAAACGTAAAGATGAACGTATATATACATAGAGAGAGTATCAACCTGCCAATTTTGAGATTGAAGGATGATAGCCACTTCATTATAGAACATACGTACTAAAAGTCAAGCCGAAATTATGTTTAAACGCTGACCAAACGTCCCATCGCAAAATCCACCCACGCTCCCATGCATAACGGTCAAAACTCATTTATTGTCAGTAGTATGCACACTTCTATGGATGTAACGGAAAAGATAATTCTTTTATGACCCATCATCACTGGCATCTTAAACTCATTGTTATAACCGCGTTTGCAATGCTCATGGGAACGGCGCTGCTGCTGCCACAGCTTGTCAACGAGCGTACGATGCCGCAGTTGTCATCGGTTCCGTTTCATGCCAACCCGCCTTCAGCCGATACTGCCCGTTACACAGAAAGCAGTGGTTGTGTAGGTGTATATTTCCCTCATGTTTCTCCCGTTGATGCCCCTTTTCTTGAAGCATACGATGGCGAGGTACTATCGGGAACGGGTGTGTTCCTTCAACCTGATGGCATCGACATCGAAGACTCATACGAAGTCACGCTTGAAGCCCATTCAAGCCGAAATTGTTTCACTTTTCCCACCACGCAACCTAACAAAAGCATCTCTGTAGACCTCTCTAAAGATGCAGTATACAACTGCCGTCAGGGAGAAACGGTTGCCTTTAACCTGCAATAGCGACTGTCACTTTTAGCCCTCCCAACACATAGCATCCATCCCCGATCAACGTTCCTTAAGCCCATGTCCTAAACACCACCTGTCTACATGACCTACTCATAAATGCATCACTCAGCACAGGGGATTCGTTTTGCGGTCGGATACCATGTATGAGGAAATGATTAGCTGCAGCAATGCAAGGAGTGTTCACATGACACCAACAACAAATACAACCGACCGGAAACCGCTGATTATTATAGTGGTTCTGGTGATTATCGCGGCTGTGGTTTTGTTACCCCGATTGTTCAACAACAACGCAGCCACCACGCCACAGACTATTCCAGCCCAACAAAATCCACAAACCGATAATAACATCCAGTTGGGCGCGCCCATCAGCACAAGCAGTCTCGACAGCAGCGGCTGCGCCATTGAGTCACAAAGCACGTTTTCACCGAACAACAGCATTTATGTGGTTGCCCCTGAGAGCAATATTCCCCAAGGAACCACCCTTTTCGTCCGTTTGTATCGGGACGGTGCCGCCATTGAAGACGCACCGCAGATTACAGCGAATCAGGATTACTTCAACAACTGCATCAATTTTGTATTCCAGCCGACAGGTCAAGCATTCGACGCAGGCAGTTATGAGGCGCAGTTCTTCGTAAACGGCAATGCCGGACCATCCGTCGTATTTAATGTCCAGTAAACATGGGCATAGGAGTAAATCATGAACGATCTTCCAACCCTTATTCTCATCGGCATCATCGTGGTAGCCGTCATCTTGCTAATCCAACGGCTGATGCGCCAACAGCAATCGCCCTACAGCACACCGGGACAAGAAAAGCCCCATTACGACGATCCGAACATCAATAGTCATGGTGGATTCGGCGGAACAAATCAGAATCAAGGGCAATTTAATCGCCCCCAGCATGATAACCCGAATATCGAAAGTCACGGCAGCTTTGGACACAGCGGAGGGAGCGCCAGCACACCATCGGCATCCCGATTAAAAGACTTGGCTACCGGCAAGAGCCAAAAAAGCACAGTCAGTGAAAAAACAGGTGAACGCACTGGCAGCAATGATGATCCGAACGTCAGCAGTCATGGCGGCTTCGGTGGAAAATGATAAACCTGAGTTCAAATCTCTGGCCACATACGAGTAAGGATTAAAGAGAAAAGCAAAATGAAGAGTGAGCGTCAAGAACCGAAACCATACACCGAAGATGTCATAGATAGCTGCCACTATTGCCATAACAAAGCTACATGGCAGCAGGTTGGCAATGAGAAAGTGTGTGCTCACTGCGGAACGCGTGTCTACAGCCCGCAAGTTAACGACAATGTGCTGACACGCAGCTCCCGACAAATCTGATAAACCCAAAAGGGGGCAAGAGATTATTTGCCCCCTTCAGCAACCGATTTCACATCCATTTCCAGTTTTATTGTTAGCCGTAAACGTCAGCAGTACCTCATAATGAACAGCATAAGAAGCACGATAATATCGGCAAGTTACGCGAGCAAAAGTAAATAACGGTTTTAAGATCAGGAACAGTGAAAATAGCCGGATGCGCTTGTCACATCCAGCATATGCCTAAAGTTGAACACTAGAGTCGAAGAAGCCGCTTTCACAAATGATTGGGAAAGCAGCTTTTGATTTATGGCGCGGGCGTATTGGTCGCAAATGCGGGCAGCGTCGGTGCGGCTGTTGCCGGTTCAGGTGTGCTGGTCACATTGACGGCGGGTGGTGTCAGCGTCAAGGTATCGACACGAAAGCGCACCGTGTCAAGTATGGCCTGTAACTCGCCGCTGCTGCTGTCCATGGCATTAATCGGATCGCTAAATATGTAGAAAATGAAGTTGACACCGTTTTCTTTCACCCCGGCGAACCAACCGCGTGTATCCGGCAGGCCGCTCTTACAGCTTACGGCTGACCACTGTGTTCCTTCCGCACTCAACAGACCGACACGATAAGTACGGCGGACATCCACACCAATATTACAATCACTCTCGATGACTGCCGAACGCAATAAGCGCACACCATCCGACCACAAATCTGGCGCGGCATCGGCGGCGGATAGCGTCATTCCCATCGCAGCCTGAGCCATCACATCAGTCGAGGGTGTGACGAGGTTAGGGAAACCCCAATAGACGATGATGCTGCCCGTGCCACCGTTAATCGGCCCGCTATAAACTGCCACCGGAATAACACGGAATTTATTCGGTTCGACATCTGCCAACACTTGCGCATCATAACCGGCCTTCCATCCCTGCGGCAGTGTGATGTCAATCGGCGGTGGTACTTTATCGCCTGTAGTCGGCGGTAAAGTAATGACCAGCGGTGCTTCGGTGGGTGTCAGCGTAAAATCCGGCACAAAGGTGACATTCGCGTCGGGTGTATCCAATGTGCTAAGTGACTGCTGGGCGGCGAGGGCGGTTATCGTGCCGTTGACGGCGGCCTGCACATCACTTTCGCCGGTAGCGGTTAAGGATGCAACCGGAGTCGGCAGTGTGGTAGGCGTTGGTTCCGGCGCAGGGGAGCAAGCCGCAAGCAAAAGTAGGCACACAACAATACTCAGTTTTATAAGGCGTGGTGTCATAGGTTCGTCCGATTTAAGTTGGTTAGAGACTATTCATCTTTGGAGGGTATTTTATCCCCGACATGACGGCGCAAGTCATCAATTGATATGCCCGTTTGTTTTGCCAATTCATCACCTGCCCGAACAGCGGAATCAATTTCATCTTGATGATCGTAGTAATAGGCTAAGGCAGCATGAATTTGGGCGGGTGTGAGATCAAATTCGTCAGCGATTTTTTCTATCGACCAACCATGCATAATGGCAAGGGTAGCGATGTTGGCTACTTTGACCCCTTTGCCCGCGATATAAGGCGCACCATTTTCGCGCAAGGCGATATGTTCGACCGAAATGACTGGCATAATCACAGTCTCCGTTCTACAAATATGATTCGATTGTACACGTCATCTTCAAGTGTTGCAGCGCCAAATTCAATCGCCTCAAACAAGAATAGTGCCGCACTCACAATCAATCCGATGTCACCCTGACTTTCATGTTGAAAATAGAGAATGCCAGCATGGAACTTGTTTTCCAGACCCCATTGGGCACTAAGTCGGGGAAAATCTGCATCACCTGTAATGATCATACGTCGTTGCCTTGCTGCTTCTATCAGATGGCTTATATCCGAAGCATCCTCAAAACCAATTTCCTGACAACGCATAACATCAATACCTTTGGCACGCAGTTGGATAGCAACCTGTTTTGGAACGTGCGCATCGGTATAAAAACGAAGGGATGCCATAAGTCGATTCAGACCTCATTGTGACTGTTATTTTGCGGGTGACCTTGCTGCCACTAACAGTTGCCAACCCTACGGCAGCAGATCAATCGCCCCGCGCACGACTTGCGCACTTTTCGCCAACAGCGCTGTTTCGTCATCGGTCAGAGTCAGCGGCAGGCTGCCAATGACACCCTCACCACTGATCAGATGCGGCAGGGCAATCGTCACATCTTTGATGCCGACAATCTCGTGATGAGGCGCACAAATCGTCAATATCGCCCGCTGATTATTCAGGATGACCTCACAAATGCGCGACAGCGCCGCGCCGACACCGTAATAAGTGGCTTTCTTGCCGTCTATGATGTGATACGCTGCCCGACGAACCTGTTCATCAATCGTCGCCTTATCCGCTGCGGTAATTTCCAACCCGCGGGCCACCAAATAATCATGAACAGGTACACCACCGACACCCACCAGCGACCACAACAGAACCTCACTGTCACCGTGTTCACCCACCACATAGGCATGGACATGCTGCGGGTCGATGTTCAAATGCCGTGATAACAGTGCCCGAAAGCGAGCCGTATCCAGCGTTGTGCCGCTGCCGAGTACGCGTCCCGTCGGGATACCGCGCTCGGTGGCAATCCGCGCCGTATAGTGCGTCATGACATCCACCGGATTAGTGGCAACGACGATGATGGCATCCGGCGCGTTATCGATAATGTTGGGGATGACCGCGCGGAACACCGCCGCGTTGCGCTCTAAAAGCTGCATCCGCGTTTCACCCGGTTTCTGGTTCACACCTGCCGCCATGATGACGACACTTGCCCCGGCCAGATCAGGATAATGACCGCCATAAATATTGACCGAATTGGCAAAAGGTACAGCATGAAAAATATCATCGGCTTCGGCCTTAGCCCGTTTCTCATCCTGATCAATCAAGACGATTTCATTCCCAACCCCGCGCATCACCAGCGCATAAGCCGCCGTCGCCCCCACAAATCCACTGCCCACAATGCCGATTTTCATAATGTTTCCTTTTCAGCTCACTCCCA
This sequence comes from Aggregatilineales bacterium, assembly GCA_038251045.1. GTDB lineage: Bacteria > Chloroflexota > Anaerolineae > Aggregatilineales > Phototrophicaceae > CFX2. Next base: position 20,420 of record JBBSBS010000022.1, read on the forward strand.
CTCAATCGTTCCCGGCGGTTTGCTGGTGATGTCATAGGTGACACGGTTGATGCCGCGCACTTCGTTGACGATGCGGTTGCTGACACGGGCCAGCAGATCATACGGCAGCCGCGCCCAATCAGCCGTCATGAAATCATCAGTGGTCACAGCCCGCAGCGCCAGCACTTCCTCGTAAGTGCGGTAATCACCCATCACACCCACGCTCTTGACGGGCAGCAGCACAGCGAATGACTGCGAGGTTCCCTGCCGCAGCATATCGACTTTTGCCAGTTCGTCGGTGAAGATGGCATCGGCTTCGCGCAGGGTTTCGAGGCGTGCCCATGTGATTTCACCGAGGCAGCGCACCGCGAGGCCGGGGCCGGGGAACGGCTGCCGCCACACGATGTCATCCGGCAGACCGAGGGCGACACCCACTTTACGCACCTCATCTTTGAACAGATCACGCAGCGGCTCAACCAGTTGAAACTTCAGATCGGCAGGCAACCCACCGACATTATGATGACTCTTGATGACGTGTGACGATTTGCTGCTGGCGGCACTCTCGATCACATCCGGATAAATCGTCCCCTGCGCCAGAAACTTCACCCCTTCACCTGCCAGATCACGCGCCTGTGCCGCGAAAGTGTCGATAAAAAGTTTGCCGATAACTTTGCGTTTGGCTTCTGGTTCGGTCACCGATTTAAGCTGCTCAAGAAATTCCTCGGTCGCATCCACCGCCACCATATTCATGCCCTGCTGATCACGGAAAACCTGCACCACCTGTTCCGGTTCATTTTTCCGCAGCAAACCGGTGTTCACGAAAATCGCCGTCAATTGGCTGCCGATGGCCTGTTGCAACAGTGCCCCGGCAACGGCGGAGTCCACGCCGCCGCTGAGTCCCAGAATGACGCGATCCGTCCCCACCTGCTCGCGTATGGCACGAACCGCCTCCTCGATGAAAGCCGTGGGCGACCACTTGGGTTCACATTCGCAAACACTAAAAAGGAAGTTGCGTAACAGGTCTTTGCCCTGCGGCGTATGCGCCACTTCGGGATGGAACTGCACGCCGTACAGCTTACGCGATGGGTCACCCATCGCGGCATACGGTGAGTTGTCCGAAGCCGCCAGCCCGACGAAGCCTGCCGGTGGCTGCTCGATACGGTCGCCGTGTGACATCCACACCTGCATGTTATCCGGCAGATTGTGCAGCAGCGGGTTATCCTGTGTATGGTGGATTTGTGCTGGCCCAAACTCACCGGCGTTGGAAGGCGCGACGATACCGCCCAATGCATGAGTCAGGGCTTGCATCCCGTAGCACACGCCGAGAACAGGATAATCGCGGATCAACCAGCGCGGCATTTGCGGTGCGCCCACTTCATAGATGCTGTTGGGGCCGCCCGAAAGGATATAACCCTTAGGTTGATGGGCGGTTATTTTCTCTTGGGACGCATCGTACGGGAACACCTCGGCATACACGTTAAGTTCACGCACGCGGCGGGCGATCAACTGGGTGTATTGTGAACCAAAATCAATGACGGCAATACCGCCGGAACGTGGGTCTGTCATGGATGGCCTTTGTCAATTAACGGTTGGCGTTGAGCGGTCTAATAGGGTAGCCAACTGCGTGAACGGGATTTATCTTCACAGCGGTGCGTCTAACCCAATACCTGATAGGCGAAGCGCAGCATGAGTTCCTGATGCTTAATATTCTGTTCTTGCGCCCGTGAACCATGTCCGGCATCAAACCATTCAATCTGTATGCTCTTGCCGAAGGATTTCATCTTCTCTTCGTATGCCCGCATCTGCCGCGCCGGACAGCGGGTATCGTTGCTGCCCTGTATAACTAGCACAGGGGCACGCACCTGTTCAGCATAGGTAATCGGTGAGCTTAGGCGGGTGGCTTCCGGCTTCTCGGCAGGCGTACCCCCAAAAAGCGCCCGCTGATAAGCCCGTAATGTCTCGGCCTGATCTTCGTACATCAGTCCCCAATCAGCAATCGCAATACCTGCCATGCCGCCAGCCCACAATTCAGGTCGTTTGCCCAGTGCTTGCAGCGTCAGATAGCCACCATACGACCAGCCGGTTAGCAGCACCGCATCCGCTTGGGCGATGCCGTTTTCAACCAGCCATTGATAAGCACCCGCCATATCCTCAATTTCAGCCTGTCCCAGATTACCCCGAATGGAATTCTCAAATTCCTTACCAAAAGTGACAGAGCCGTGATAATTAATGGTGCAGTAGGCAAAGCCATGATCAACCCATGTCTGGCTGTTGGGCGCATAAAACTCGCACATAACCGCCGTCGGGCCACCATGCGTATCGAGGATGGTTGGGAAAGGGCCATCACCTTCCGGCGTGACTAACCAGCCCTGAATCGCTGCCCCGTTCTCGGAGGGGAAAGTCACGGATTTCCACTTGCGTCCATCCGGTACATCACCTGCGGCTAAGACGGTGCGTGTGAGTGTGCCAGTCTTGGCATCCAGCGCGATCAAACGAGAAGGATGTACCGAGTCCTGCCATGTCACAAATATTTCGTTGGATGACACAAAATAACCATTGCCGGTATGTCCACCGCCCCCCAGCACACCCGAAGGGTGATCGAGGCGTACCGCCGATTGTGCCGCGATGTCATATACATACAACTGGTACTCGGCTTGATACAACTGCCCCACCAGAATGAATTTGGCATCTGCTGTCCATGCCCACGCAGTGACTTCGCCGGGAATATCATCCAGCACCAGATCATGCCGTTCGCCTGTGCGCGGATTCCAGATGAGGGGGCGCTCATAACCAGAGTGGTTGGTGGTCGCCAATATACGCATATCACCCGGCAGCGGCGAGAATGGACCAAACCCATGTTTAACGTCATCACCATCCGAAAGGCGGGCGATTTGCTCACCATTCACTGTATCAATGGCAACTAAACAAGTATCGAGTGTACCGCTGTATTCGGCAGTATCCACCACCGCGATCTCACCGCCGTGAGACAACACTGGCCCAAAGGATAACTGGTTAAATTGAGCGATACGCCACGGTTCCGAATCATCTTTGATGACAAAAATTTCGAAGCCGTGAGCACCCGCTGTCAGAAAGCCGGTAACCCTGCCGTCGTGGCTTTGCTCCACAAAAAAGGACGCGTAAGCCGGCATGTCTGGCGTAATGTCTTCGGCATCGCCACCCGCGAACGGTACGCGCACGTAATGCCCCAACTCGTTACCCTGCTGGTCACGGTGATAATAAACATATGCGCCGTCCGCCGAAATCGTGCCGCCCACCACACCTGCTGGTTGGCTGGTCAACTGCGTCAACGCGCCGCTGACCACATCCCAACCGTAAAGCTGGTAGATACCATCCTTGTTGGTGCAGACTAAGCCCCGCGCTGGATTGTTTTCTGCCAGCTTCGACCACGCAATGCTTGCGGCCCGATAACGTTGTTTCCATTTGGCATCCGGTTGGGTATCCAGCGTTATGACGCCCATGCTCACGCCCTTCTACTACTCCGAAAATTCGATCTTGCCGTCATCCATGCTGGTGATGGTCGCCAACGCATGGATCGGAATATTGCTATAACCCGCTTTCAGCATCGATCCGCGCCCGCCCTCGAACGACTTCTCGACCACCACCCCAACACCCACCAGATTGCACTTGGCGCTTCTAGCCATGCGTGCCAGCGCCAGCAGCGTTTTACCCGTCGCCAGAAAGTCGTCAATAATCAGGACATTCTCGCCCGCCTTCAAAAACTCCGCCGATACCAGCAGATTAACCTCGCCGCCTTTGGTATGGCTGGGGGCGGTTTCCAGAAACACCGGCCCGGACATCGTTATCGGCTTGGTTTTACGGGCATACACAACCGGCACTTTCATCACATAACCCGCCATCAACGACGGCGCGATGCCCGAAATTTCGGCTGTGAGGATGCGGTCAATTTTCACCCCCTCGAAAAGCTTTGCCAATTCCTCGCCCATCTGCATCATCAACTCCGGATATATTTGATGATTGAGTAAGCTGTCGATTTTGAGAATACCGCTGCCCAGATTCTGACCCTCTGCCAGAATACGATCCTGAAGTGCTTTCATTGTCCTTATTCCTTATTCAAATGTCTGAATGACAAATAAGCGCGACAATCAAAGTCGCGCTTTACCAATAACTAAAATTATCCCACCGGTGTACTGCCGCCCTGTTCCTCGAACACTTCGGCGTAGAAGGCGCTGAACTTGCCCGCAGTAAAGCGTCTGCTCAGTTCGCCTCCCGTTTCTTGACCTGCCGGTGAACGCAGCGAGTCTTCCATCTGTTCGACACTGGCGAAGTAAATTTCGAGAATGCGGTAATAAGGGGCTTCACCCAGCGGGCTGCCCAGCACATTCACCACCTGCCGCCGTTCAATATGCGGCATCCGTTCGACCAGCGCCAGCAGATCGTTATAGGCGCTTTCAAACACACCCACATTAGCAGGCGTGGAAAATGTAATGATGAATTTGACCATGTTGCCTTCGTCCTAGCCGAAAATACAAAAACCGGGCTGTTTCCAACCCGGCTTTTGATTATATCCACAAAATTTTAGAATTCAGAGGGATTACTTTTTGTTGCCGCTGTTCAGCAGTAAACCGATAACCATACCGATGCCCAGCGCGACCAGCACCGACGGGAAAGGATTCTTACGAACAACCCGTCTCGCCTCTTTTTCCATCTGTTCAACCGAATTGTTATTCAGGTAATGCGCTGCTTTCTCCAGCCCTTTTGCCACCTCATCAGCGGATTTATGAGCCGACGCATCTTCGGTTTTATCGTGGGCTTCGCGCCGGATGGTTTCGGCAGCGTGATTCAACTGCTTGACCGCTTCCTTGCGCACATCGTTCGCCTTTTGACGCAGCTCGCGGGCGATTTCGCCTAAATCCTTCGATACATCGCGGGCGGCATCCTCGACCTTTGTACCAGTTCCGTTATTACCAGCCATCATAACTCTCCTTAAGACTAATTAATCGTCTTGCGTTATTGAATGATTTTCATGATAACAAATAGCGTTGCCATCGCAATCGCCACAATAAAATGTTCCGTGAAGGCTGCCATCATGCGTTGGAAAAATCGCTATTCGAGGTTTCATAATATCCCCTACTTAAATATACGATTTCCATCCTGAAAAGGTTGCGAAGTAAATATGAACGGTGTCCACACCCATTATACCAACATTAGGTCACAGCTTGCTTCAACGCCGCCAGCGCCGTCACTTCCGCCTCATACAGTCCGATTAATCGTTCGCCTAGCATGCTAAACAGGTTATCAATCTCTGCATCACTCATGGGAAAGTCGTGGTTGCAATCATCATATAGTTTACCAAGCTGCGCGGTCAGTGGTTGTATCGTGTCCAACCCTTCACCGCCTTGTGCCATCAGAACATCATAGCGCTTGCCCAGAAGTGCTTTGGTTTCGCGCAGGGGTTCGATGCTGTCGGGCAAGGCTGAACTGGCAAAGGTGCTCCATTGTGCGGCGAGGCTGCGATAGACTGTTGCGACATCCGCCAATGCGGGATTCACAATACCCGCCGCCTCAACTAGAAAATCGGCATATAATCCGCGCAATCCGCCACGGCCTGTGCTGACCAATTCGATCCCTTCATAGACGGATTTCAAAGCGCCATATAACCCGCGCCGGTCTACGAATACAACCGGCCAACCCTTCGCGTTCTTGCGATGGGTCATCATTTTACCCCACTTCCGGAAGGTGGGTAGTGAAAAAGAGTCACTGCTTTGGCTCAGATGATCGACACAATCTTGCAATCCGGCTTTAATCGCTGCCGGTAAATCGACATCCCCGTTTGCGGTCACCTGCAGCAAGCGGTTTTTATACGATCCAATACGACCCCGCGCAGAAGCCATCTGCTCAACCGGAACCCGAAACGGCCTCGCCGCCAGATCATCAACCCATACGTCGTCACCTTCCACACCATAAATGGCGACTAAGTGACCAATATGCCCTTCCATTGACTTTGGTAGCTGCAAATAGGGCATCTGTGCCCGATCTACCCACGCGATAACCGGCTGACCGCCATCCAATGCGTCATTAAGCTGCTGCGCGGCAGTCTTTTGCGAACCGGTTTCATGAAACGTCAGTGTGGCATTGAGTCGTTCACACAAGTTTTCGTAAAAGCGCATGGTATACTGCCAGCGGTTTTGCCAGCCGAACACCAACACCTTTGCATGATGTTCCTTGAATTCCCACAGTATGTAACCCGCGCCTAAACCGCCGCCGATTCCAAAGATCATCGCTTCGCTAAACGGTTCGCCGTTGTGGGGAGAACGCACAGCCTGCGCCCGCAGGATATTGGTCAACGAGGCGGTTTCTGCATGATGACCACCGAAATATGTGTAACTTGGAATTTTCCCCATTTCACAATCCCTTCATCTTATAAATAACTTCAGCACTTTTTAATTGACGATATACGGGTTATTGTATAGAATATTTGTTCATGATACAAATCAAAGGATGGTGATTCTATTGGACATTTCCGGAGGCAGTAAACGTAACGATAATTTATATTCGTAAAAAACCTCAACTATTCGTTTATGCTTTCGCGGTTGTTTTAGACTTAGGCTTTTTATAAGGAGACTCTAACACTCACTGTAAACAGTCAAATCACTCTATGTTATAATGAACTATGTGAAAATTGGAACAAGAGGCATCCAAAGACAAACAATCAAAATGACAACTAATGGAAGCGCCCCGGCGAAGATTGTGCAAATACGCAACTTGACCAAGCATTACGATGAAGGTCATCAAAGCCGCGTGGTGCTGGATAGTGTTAATCTGGAGATTGAGCAGGGCGAATTTTTCGTCATGCTGGGCAAAAGCGGCAGTGGTAAGAGTACGCTGCTTAACCTCATCAGTGGTATTGACCACGCAGACTCCGGACAAATCATGATCGGCGATACCGACATTACAGCGCTGAACGAAAAGCAGCAAACCCTCTTTCGACGAGACAAAATCGGCATCATCTTTCAATTTTTCAATCTTATCCCCACCCTAACCGTTCTCGAAAACATCACACTCCCCGGTGAACTGCGCGGGGAAAATCGGCATGTGGTCGAAAAGCGCGTACGGGCGCTTTTGGAGCGTGTGGGTTTGATCGACCGCGCCGAAGCCTATCCCGACCGACTAAGCGGCGGTGAACAACAGCGTGTCGCCATCGCGCGGGCACTCGCCCATGAACCCATGTTGGTACTGGCGGACGAGCCTACGGGCAATTTAGACGAAGATACAGGACAAACTGTACTAACCCTGCTGCTGGAGCTTACGCGGGATGCTGGCAAAACGCTGGTGATGGCGACTCATAATCCCGAAATCCTCCCGTATGCGGATCGCGTTTGTCGCGTTCATGATGGCAAATTACTCGTAACATTAAAACAGGAAGCCCTTATAACCAATCGTTAGCGGTATGCAAGGTTATTGGGCATAATTAAATTTATTGCTGATCTGGAAGGAACACCTTATAGCACTGAAAGGTTCAGCACATGACAGACCCAGACCCGACACTCATCAAGCAATTATTGGCTGATCTTCGTGGGTTTGATAAAGAAAAGCGCCGCACAGCCGTGATGAAACTCGGCATGACCGGTGGCGAAGACGCGGTACGGGCGCTCATTATGGCCGTTCGCAATGACCATGAAGACCTCATCACGCGTGGACGCGCCGCTCTTATGTTGGGCAAATTGCGCGACATCCGCGCTGTAGACCCCCTCATCAAAGCGCTCGATGCCCCCGGTTTCCAAACGCCTGTATACGCTGCTGAAGCACTCGGCAAAATTGGTGATCGCCGTGCGATTGACCCGCTGCTGGCTGCCATGCACTCTGGCAACGAAACCTTCCGCAAGGCGGCGATTGAGGCGCTGAAGAAACTGGGTTATATGTTGGAGCCAATACCCGAATAGTAAATTGGCTGTTGACGGTAGGCTTTATCAAAAGGTAGGCATATTAGCCGCTGATGACTCAGCATCCTAAAGATAATAATGATGCACTCTGGATTGCAGAACTAAGCATCTCAACCCTGCTGCTGTATCGCGAGCAGCGCTTTCGTGGATACTGCATATTGAGTTTCTCTGCCCATAATGCCACAAGCATGGAGTCGCTCAGCGATGCCGAATACAGCCAGTTTATGGGAGATTTACGGACAGCCTCACAGGCTATACGCTCTGCCTGCAATCCCGACCACATGAATTACGAACTGCTGGGCAACAGCAATCCGCACCTGCACTGGCATATTGTCCCGCGTTACAAAACGGATCCGCGTTGGGGACGACCCATCTGGGAAGAATGGCCGCGAAACGAATTCAACATCAACCGTCATACATTAGCAGAATCCGAATATGTAGCACTGGTCAATCAAATTCGTGCTGCATTAGAAGGTGATTCTGTAAGCGAGTTGCCCGATAGGGCTGAATAAACGATAGTTACTGTATGCGAGCGAGACGGTGATGCCGGACTCGCCCGTTTTTTATCGCGCTGACTTTCACTTGCAACAGGCAGGAGCGTCTTCAATGAAGATTGGCGTTATTGTTTTTTTGGTGTTTATCACCTGCGGCAACTTCCTCTACAGTGTGCTGCCCTCCTGCAATCTCAACCGTGAGGGATGTTACGCCAACGATCAAGCCATCCTTGACCACACAGCCGGAGCGCCCTATCAGTACCGTGTCTTAGCCCCCTATGCCATGAGTCTGGTTACAAGCCCCGCTAATGAAGGGGCATGGTTTTCAGTTGCGCTGGTTATTCATGCAGCCTGTTTTGCGGTCATCTATACTAGCCTCAATCTATGGCTGCGCCGTTGGGGCAGCGATGGCGCTGCGATGGCGGGTATGGTGCTGATGGCGCTGCTTCTGGCATTTGCTTTCCATCAGTATCCGCTGTCACCCAACAGCATCATCGAGTTGGCGTTGATGTGCGCCACGCTCGTTTTGTGGAAACGCTTCTGGTTGGTCGCACTGATGGTTATCCTCGCCAGTTTCAACCGTGAGACAGGCGTGCTTCTGGTTGCCATCTATGCTCTTTTGAACGCCGCCGATTATCGCACGCGTGGCTTTTATATGCGCACACTGACGCTAGCGGGCTTATGGGCAGTCATAACCGCTGGCCTGCACATCACATTGGGCGCTGCGCCGCATATCCTCGGCATCATGGGAACGCTTCAGCGCAATATCGACAACTTACCGCAGGCACTTATCATCAACGGCATCCTGCTCCCCTTGTGGATACTCGCAGCCATCGGCTATCGGCGTTCGCCAGTGATGCTCAAACGCTTGGGTTGGCTGGCGGCGGCATATTTAATCAGCGCCTTTGTCGGCGGCCTGTGGGGTGAAATGGGTCGCCTCAGTCTGCCTGCCATCCCACTGATTTTGCCGCTGATAGTGGCTGAAAAACCGATACAGGATAAACTCAGTGTCTCGCTCGGTCATTCGAATAATACCTAAACCAAAATGCTTAACTGGACACCGCCCGACAACTGGCTGCGAATCACCTCGATTGATGCCCACACCGGCGGCGAACCGCTGCGAATTATCACCGGCGGTTTTCCTGAGTTAATCGGCAGCACCATCCTCGAAAAGCGACAGTACGCCCGCACCCATTTCGACCACCTGCGCCGGGCATTGATGTGGGAGCCTCGCGGTCATGCTGATATGTATGGTGCGATTTTAACGCCACCCGTCACCCCTGATGGCGATATCGGTGTGCTGTTCATGCATAACGAAGGCTTCAGCACCATGTGTGGTCATGGCATCATCGGCTTGATCAAAGTGGGTGTGCAAACTGGCATGTTCCCGGTGACTGGTGATGCAACCGTTGTGAAAATTGATACTCCTGCTGGACGAGTCACCGCGACAGCTCATCTGCGTGATGGGCAGGTTGAGCGTGTGTCCTTCTTGAATGTGCCGTCGTTTCTGTTGGTACAGGATGCGACGGTGGAAGTCGATGGGCTGGGCAAAGTGGTTTATGACATCGCATTCGGCGGTGCGTTTTATGCCTATGTGGATGTTGACCAACCTGCATTACGCGGCGTAGTGATTGATGATAAGCACCAGACGCATCTAATCGACGTGGGGATGCGCATAAAACGGGCAGTGATGAATATCACCAGCCTCCGCCATCCAACCGGAAACCCCGATCTGAACTTTCTCTACGGCACGATTCTAGTCAAGATGCTGCACACCGAAACCGTACAAAGCCGCAACGTATGCGTGTTTGCCGACGGTGAGGTTGACCGTTCACCAACTGGAACCGGTGTCAGCGGGCGGCTGGCAATTCATCATGCCAAAGGTGATCTAACGCTGGAAGAAACCATCACCATCGAGAGTCTGATCGGTTCGCGCTTCACCGGACGTGTTATCGAAACAGTCGAGGTCGGCGGTCTGCCCGCTATCATCCCCGAAGTGGCTGGCACAGCCTTCATCACCGGACAGCACACCTTTCTCGTCGACCCCGACGACCCCCTGCGCGACGGCTTCATCCTCAGATAAGATCTAATGCGAGGTATCTTATGGACGGCAGCGTCTCACCATCTCCTCAAATTCAGCGGCCTAACCGTCGTGAGTTCCTCTATTATCTGAGTGGAGCCAGCCTGTTGCTGCTTACCGGCGGAATAGGTATCGGTTTATCAAAGTATTTGAACCCGCCGCCCGTGTATGGTGAACGCAGCGGCGTATTCAAGGTTGACCTCAATCAAATACCAAAAATCGGAGCGCCACCAGATAACTTTCCCGAAGGACGATACTGGTTGGTCAATACTGCCCAAGGTTTAATTGCCCTTGATGGGTGGTGTACCACACGCCGTGCAACCCTTGTCAAATGGGTGACTACGAACCGTCGTTTTGAATGTCCTTTGTGTGGTGCTAAATTTCAAATAGATGGACCAGTAATTGAAGGACCAGCCAAACGCGGACTTGACCACTTTCTTATAGAGGTTACGACCGACAAAGGAACTATCACCACGCCCAATGATGGATCGCCCGTAAGCATCGACGGCGCACGGCAGGTTGTGATCAACACCATCGGTCGCATACCGGGGAAGCCACGCATTTAACGCTGAAAACAAATAGCTTCTTAATGAATCCTAAAGGTTAACCACGCATCCCCTCCCTAGTACTAAAGTCCTGTAATAACGAAACGATAAGACTCCTATAAGAAACGTATATTTTGTGCGCATTCGCTTGCACTTTTGCAATTTCCAATTAAACTCACAATTCGATTATCTCTCCGCATAATTTAGCAATATTCTTCAATCGCAAAGTAGTAGTTACGTGGTGATAGTTTCATGAACACCGAACGATCAAAACAGTCGGTTCTCTATTGGATTTTGAGTCTGGTAATCGTCATTATTGCCTTAACAATATTGATGCGTTTAACCCCCTCAACCAAAGCCAGCGCAACCGACTCGGCCTGTACCAACATCAACCAGCAGATCGAAACCGACCAAATGGGCTTTCGGCTGCCATCCGGTGCGAAAAATGTGAACATAGATTGCACTGTCACCGATACCAACCTCAACCTTAAGCTGCGCTTCGATATGTCTCCTGCCAAATTGGAAGCATTTTTGCAGAAGACCGCTGTCAAAGATTGGCAAACAAAAGCGGAGGCATCACCAGCCATCACTTATCTTGATGAGCCGCTCATTTCGCACATGACCGCTTACCTGTATGCCGATACCGGCGCGGAGACACAGCATTATTTGCGCATTCTGATTAATATTTCGAACATTAAGCGGTTCTCAGTATACATCGAGTGCAGTATGCCAGTTTAGCTTTTCGGAATAAGCAGCACACGTCAGGCACAGCGCAAAAACCATCCTGCCAGTATGATAATGTCATATCCAGCGCGACACAGCATACGAGGCGTCCATGAACGATATTGTGATTCAAATTGCGGGACTAATCACGCTCATTGTCGCCATCGGTGGCGGATACTGGCGCTGGGTACGCCCGCATAATAACCTCACGCTTCAAGCCAAAGGGCTGCTGCTGTTGGTCATCATGACGATGGCAGGTGGATTAATCGGCAGTACGGGTTGGTGGGTTGATGAGCCGCGCGCTTTTGCGTGGGATCTGCCACCACTGGCGAGCCGGATGCTGGCGGCGGCAGGCTGGGCGTTCGGTGCGACGACTCTGGCAGCGCTCCAACGCCCGACGCGGCAGCGGCTCCGCTTGGTTCTGCTGATGATAGCGGTTTACCTCATTCCATTAGCCATCGCCATTGTCGTATTCCACATGGATCAGTTTGATTTTTCAGCGCCGATTGCTTATGCCTTCTTCATCATTGTCACCGCACTGGTGATTCCAACACTCTGGTATCTGGTTCGCCCGCCTGTCGTCATACTGGATGATCATCAAGAGAAGCCGCCTAGCCAGCCCATTCGCATATGGTTAAGCGTGGTGGCTGCCGTAACTGCCTTATGGGGAATCGCCCTGTTCATTACCGACAGCGGGCCGGTGAGTCTGATCTGGGTCTGGCCGGGTGATTTGCTCACCAGCCGCTTGATCGCCGCCATGCTGCTGACGATTACGACCGCCGCGCTTTACAGCCTGCGCGGGTCGGATGTTGCCCGTGTCACACTGGTGGTTCTGGTTGTATATGGCTTGGGGGCAGCGCTGGCAAACCTCTGGAACGCCACCGCTGGCAAACCGATACAGCCCTTATATGTGCTGGCATTCGGCCTCATCGGCATCATTTCACTGGTGCTGTTTATGCAGCGTCAGCCATCCGCAGCGCTGCGCCCGTCACAACAATAAATCACTGAAATGGACTACAAATCGAGGAAATGAACCACCATCTCCGCCACCCGCACCGCTGACTCCGGGGTCAGGTGCAGGCCGTCGAAAGAATAGGTATAACCGCCGCGCTGGCGTTCAGTTTCATAATCATGCCACCCGCTGGAAACGCGCTGCCCGATCAGATTAATCGTGGCCTGTCCCAGCGGCGGGCGTTCGGGGATTGTCGGTGGATTCAAAACGGACATCAAATCAAGTGTGGGCACATTCAAACTGCCGCATACCTCAGCCGTGATGTTGTTGTATTCGCGCATGGCCTCGGCTGCTGCCGGACTATGTTCCATCGGGCCAAGCCCCACGTAAGCCACCGCATGTGCCAATTGGATGCGCGTCAGCAAATCGCGCATATGGATGCGAAACTGGTCAGGTGAAACTACACCACCGGGGACTTTCATACTGCGTTCGTAATAACGGCGGGTATCCGGCTGGCTGTAACTGATGGCATCATTGCCACCACAAAACACAAACACCATATCCGGCTCCTGCTCCAGCAGCGAGTCCAATCTGTTAAGCAGATTAAGAATGGTATTCCCGTTTTGTCCGGCATTGATGACTGTATGCTGGGGCAGACGTGCCGCGACCTGCGCCACAAAGTTACCGCCGTAGCTGCCCTCAACAAGGCTGTTACCGAAAAATACGATCTTCACGCGCTTGCTCTAAAAGCCCTTGTAGCCATTGTCGGACGCATCAAAGCGGGCGCGGCGGGTCACTTCGGTTTCTTCGATCATCTTTGCCAGTTCTTTGTAAAACGGCTCATCTCCCAGCTTGGCCTTCCGCAACGACTCGAGGAGTTCTTTCCCCAGCCGTTCAAGATCCATAAGCTGTTTGTTATTAACTTCTTCAAAGTTCATATGGGTTGACTTTCACTAGGCGGCGCGGTTCGCTGCCC
>JBBSBS010000023.1:0-33911 GCA_038251045.1 Aggregatilineales bacterium
GTTCGGCCTCGGTATTCATGAAGGGCTGGTCTATGTAGGGGGTGTATGCAGCGGGGAAAATTCGCCATTGGGTACCACAGCGGTTCTTCAGGCGTATGTCTTTTCGTATAACCCAACCAGCAATGCTGTTGCGCAGGTTTTGACATTCCCACTGAATTATCCGCGTGGTTGTGCGGATACCAACCCAAATAATTTTGTGGATGGCGCGCCTATCAACTGCCGGACAACTTCTCAGGGGAGTTTAGCAGATTGGCAGCCGTGGACCAGCGTTTGGCCGAATCCCAACTTGAGTGTGGCAAATGGGGGTTCAGGGACGGGTTTAGCGGGCGATATTACCGACCCTACCGATCCCACCGTAGATCGATATTTCTCTTATGCTCAGCCCATTCTAGCAGGTATCGAATTTGTCGGTGATGATATGGTGGTGAGCTTACGAGACCGTATGGGCGATCAATATGGCTATGAAGACTTTGGCCCAGATGGGGCAGCTGGAGCATTTCCCAATCTTACGTCCGTAATTACCGCTGGCGATTTGCTTCGAGCTAGTCCTAACGGCGCGGGTGGTTGGACACTGGAAAATAATGCCCAATCGGTTCCGCCGGGCACATTTGCGAGCGCAACAGGAGCAGGCAATGAACAAGGTCCAGGTAATGGTGAATTTTATTTCAGTGATAACTACTTGAATTTACATGATGAAACAATCACAGGCGGTATCGTACACCTTCCCGGTGCACCTGATATTGCAGCTGTTGTAATGGATCCCCAAGATCCAAATGGTACTTTCTCCGCTGGAACTGCCTGGCTCAACAATAATACGGGGGCTCGCAGCCGTAGTTTCACCATTGTGCCGTCGGTGGCTCCATTCGGTAAGGGGAATGGTCTTGGCGATCTAGTGGCACTGTGTGCCGCCGCGCCGATTGAAATTGGAAACTACGTTTGGTTCGATGATAATCAGGATGGTATTAAAGGCCCTGATGAACAACCGTTGGCAGGAGTTGTGGTCGCCCTCACAGACGGTGCAGGTAACCCTATCCTGATTGGTGGGGTTCCAGTCACAGCGACTACCGATGCCCAAGGACGCTACATTTTTAGCTCGGATACTAATGGCGCGACTACCGCCAATTTCATTTACAGTGTGCCATTAGCCGAGAACAGTAATTATCAGGTGCGAGTGGATACCTCAGTAGGGCCGTTAATGGGCTATACCCCGACTACGCCGACCGTCGGTGCCGGTGCGAATGGTGTGCGGGACTCGAATGGTGTTCCTTCCGGTTCGCTCGCTATTGCTGCTGTTACGACAGGTACAGCCGGACAAAATAATCACACTATCGACTTCGGCTTCTTCACGCCGCCGTACAGCCTCGGCAACCGTGTTTGGTTTGACGATGGGCGAGGTGGAGGCGGTGCTAACGATGGCATCCAAAATGGCACTGAAGTCGGCATCGACGGCGTAACCGTCAACCTGCTGGACAGTGTAGGTAATATCATCGCAACTCAGGTTACCGCAGCGGGTGGCTACTATCGTTTTGATAATCTGCTGCCGGGTTCATATACCGTTCAAATTCCGGCATCTAATTTTAACGCCGGTGGTATTCTCAATGGTCTAAATAGCAGCGCTGATGCCGTAACCAGTGGTAACCCTGATAATGATGTTGATCGTGACGATAATGGTATCGGCGCAGGGACAGGCGCAAATGTTAACTCTAATCCGATAACGCTTGGTCCCGGCACGACTGAGCCGACGACGACAACTGATCTTGGCCCCGGCGATACCACGCTGTTGCCGACCGGACGTAGTAACCTGACGGTGGATTTTGGTTTCTTTGGTCCGCCGCCGACCACTTACAGTCTGGGGAATCGTGTTTGGGCGGATACCAATAACAGCGGAACCATTGATGGCGCGGAACAGGGTATCGGTGGGGTCACAGTAAACCTGTACACGGTCACAGGGGGTGTGGTTTCGGCGACACCCATCCGAACACTGGTTACCGATGCCAACGGTTACTATCTGTTTGATAATTTGCCGCCGGGGGATTACGTCGTCGAAGTTGCTGCCAGCAATTTTGCGGCGGGTGGCCCGCTGGTCGGTTTGAACAGTAGTACGCCGGATGAGCTGAACCCGAATGACGATATTGACCGTAACGATAATGGTATTGGTACAACACCGGGTGTTAATGGCATTCGCAGTGGTACTGTGACACTAGGTGGAGCAGAGCCTACTGGCGAGTCCGACTTGGGGCCGGGGGGGGCGGGTATCGCGCCAGATAACCAATCAAACCTGACCGTAGATTTCGGTTTTGTGGGCACACCAGTCGGTGGTGTCGGCCCCGGAGGGCCTGCGCCTATCCGGCTTGATCCTGCCATCGTCAAATTGGTTGATCCTGCCTTCGCGTTGCCCGGTGAAGATGTGCGCTGGTCGATTATCGTGACCAACCCGCACGGCGTAGCTATCAACAATGTGACGTTCGTGGATGACTTCCCGAGTCAGTTGGAGATTATCAGCACCTCGGCAGATAACACTGTTGGTTCGTTGGTGGTCACCGGTAACAGAGTCACCTATACCATTGTGGTTATCAATCCGGGACAATCGGTACGGGTGAATGTGCTGACCCGTATCCGCGCAGGTACGCCAGTGCCGTTCATCATCACGAATACGGTTTACCTGACGAATGGTTTTTCTGGTTCGGCGACTAGTAATATCATTGGTTCAGCCAGCGCCAGTGTCATCAGTGTGGGTTCGCTGCCTGCTACCGGATTTGAACCGCTGTGGCGTACACCACTGCTGATCGGAATCGCTTTGCTGGTGGTGATGTTTGTTAGTGTGGGGGTTGTCCGCGTTTACCAACGCAAAGCGGATTAAGCAGTTAAGAGTCAGGCTGGTTTTTGAAAGGACGAGGTATAGCGCTCGTCCTTTTTGTTTGTACCCTCGCCTGTGACCAGACTAACCCTCTCTGCTTTCCATTCCTCTGTGGTTAAATACTGCGTCTAACGGTTGTTAAATGTCCAGCAGGAGCGTCCCACGGTGTCTATGTCCTTATCGCGCCCAACCCGCCTGCACTTGCTTGCCATCGGCTTTTACGCGCTGCTGGCCTTCATCATTTTGTATGCCATTATTTTCAACAACGGCCTGCGTATACCGGGCTTTGATTACTTCAACTACAACTGGAACTTCTGGTGGATTCGCCATGCCATCAGCACACCCGGCTTGAACGTTTACCTGAACGATTTTGTGATGGCTCCGCATGTCAGCAACTTTGGCTATCATGCCTTGACGGCTTTCTGGTTTCCGGTATGGGCGCTCATCGAACCGCTGGCAGGCACACTAACCGCCATGACGATTATCATCTTTTTGATGTGTTTCTTGAATGGGTACATGTTATTTGTGCTGCTTTTGCGGGAAGGGGCAGCACCGGCGTTGGCGCTGATAGGGGGTGCGCTGTTGCAGGCCTCGCCCGTCACGCGCTATTTCTACTACAACAATCATATCAACCTCGGTGATTGGTTCTGGCTTCCGGCTACCATTCTGCTCTGGCAGCAAATCATTCGTGCGGCACAGCAGGGTAGGACAGGCCGTTCACTGTTATGGGGATTAGCGCTCGGTCTCGCTGTCTGGGGCATCGGGCATACTGACCTGCAATTCCCGATCTTCGTGGCTTTCTGGCTGGTGCCTTATGCCTTGTGGACACTGTGGAAATTGTTGAGGCCGACCTTTCAAGGTGTTGCGGATCGCAGCACTCACTATAGGGTCTTGATTACTGTAATGATCGCCGCCGCATTGGCGCTCATCATCGGTGGGGCGCTCTTATGGTTCGCTGGACCACTGCCCTATATGCGCAGTTTCACAGGGGCGCTTGCTCCCGGCCCAGTTGAAGATCGTCCCGGTATACCATTCCCGCGCGGGTATCTCTCGCTTGATCCAGTTTGGTGGTGGTGGAATACACCGACTCTGGGCGGCAGCATCACCGTTTTACTTATCGCCTCGCTGGTCGTCAGCCTTTGGATGCGCCGTCGTATTGCTGCCGATAACCCGCCTACACCTAATCGAGTCGGGCGCTGGTTCTGGTTACTCGTCCTGATCCCGCCGCTGCTGCTGTCTATGGGACCCAACATCACCATGTTTGGCGTGTCGATTCCGATGCCTTTCCGGTTACTCCACGCCATCACTGGTGGTAATTTTCGGATGCCGTGGCGGCTCGCACCGATATTCGTAGCTGCGACAGCCGTATTTATCGCCCAAACATGGACACCTATACTCTTTCCTGCGCGCTCAAACGGGTCACCACCGCGCCGGATTCAACCGCTAATAAAATACGCGCTGGTGATTATTCTGCTGCTGGTTGCGCTCGATATTCGACTTTATCAGACCGCACCCCTTGATCCGGTTTTGCAGCCGTACCAGTTCTACACCGAGATTGGCAGTGAGCAGGGGAAACCCTATGATGACGAAGTGGTGCTGGAAGTACCGACCGGCGCAGGTACGGGCGAAATATTGGTGGGCGAAACACGACCGATTCAATATCAGTTCTATGGCATGACACATCAAAAACGGATGCTCAATGGATTCATTTCACGGACACCAGTGGAAAACTTTTGGCCGATTCGTTACGACGATCCGCTGCTGGCATGGTTGGGGCAGCGCCGCTTTCTTGAACCGGATAAGGTTGAGCCGGAACTGCGCCAGATTATCAACGAGTGGCCGGTAGGGTATATTGTGGTGCATCAGGATGATATCGGGCGCAATGGCCCTACACCGCAGGAAATTATCGGTTATCTCAATTCACTGCCCGATCTGGTTTGTCCGGTATGGGTAGAACGGGATGCCGTTGTGTACCGTACTTTTTGGCATCCAGATGGCTGCCCACCCCGCACCCCGCCGCAAACCGAATCGGGCGCATACCGCATCGACATCGGCAGCAGCGGTGATGAGCGTTTCATCGGTTGGGGATGGCATTGGCCGGAGCAGGTTGGTGCGGATACGACATGGCGCTGGACGGGCGAATATCCGCAGACCAAACTCTATGTCGATTTACCCCCCGGCGCGTATCAGGTGTCATTCGCCGCGCAGGCTTTTTGGGAAGCGCGTCAAGTCCGGTTGCTGGTCAATGATGTGCCGTTATCCGTGGCATCCAGCACTGAGGAGTCGGTGACGGTACTGCCGGATACGCTGCAAACCTTTAGCTTCAGCCTGCCTGCCGATTTAGTCGGGCAGGGCAAGCACCTAACACTTTCGCTCGATTATGATGCGGTCATTGTGCCGAAGGAAGTCGGGCAAAGTGAAGACCCACGCAAGTTAGCAGTGGCTGTTGATTGGGTCGCGTTTACGCTGCAATAAACAGAAGCGAACGGCGGCGAAGGCTACTCCGACTTCAGGGCAATCACCGGAGGTAAACGTGCTGCCCGCAGCGCCGGATATAACCCCGCGCCTAAACCGACAGCGGTTGCTAGAATCAGTGCGAACACTGCCAGTTCTGGCCTGATGACAAACAACTGTCCGCCAATCTTCGATGTGTCAAACGGTAGAAAGTTCGCCACGCTCGGTTGGCTGGGATCAGGCGTACCCATACTCGCCAGCGCCGAATTGATAACATTCTGCAAAAAGTAGGAGAGTCCTACCCCTGTCGCGCCACCAGTCAACCCGACCAATCCGGCTTCGACCAGAAAGATCGTCAGCACATCACGATCCGTTGCGCCGATGGCCTTCATCAACCCGATTTCGCGGGTACGTTCCAGAATCGCCATCGTCATTGTATTGGCGACCCCGAAAGCAGCCACCAGCAGTGCGATTCCGCCGACACCACCTAGTACCAGACGCATGGCAGTAAAGAAGGAATTCAGTTGGCTGATGTACTCACCCATCCCGCCCGCTTGGAAACCTTGTTCACGCACCGCTTCCGAAATTGCTGCGACGGTTTCGCGGCTCTGCGCACGGATGATTACCTGATCGTAAGTGAACTTCTTCGGATCGATTTTTACGCCCGTAATCCACTGATTGTAATTGAGCACATCTTGAATTGGCATCAACATGGCATAACCAAAGCGGTCATTTTCTGTCAGTACGCCGGTTGGTTTAGGCGCAACACTGCGCTCGGTGGGGGTTGTGGCAGTGTATTGGTACAAGCGCAGCTTAAAAGCGGTCGTGAACAGATCAACTTTGACGTTTTGCTGATCACCCTGACCTTTGGGGTCATAAAAATAATCGCCCACATGCGGCCCGATCAGCACTTGCCCACTTTCCAGCTTTAATTCTCCCTGTTGGACAGCTAGCCCCATGTACGGCAGGAGATTAGGATCAATGCCTTGAATACTGGCATAACCGGTGTATTTTCCGGTGTTGATTTCACCACTTTGCAGGTTGGTTATGGGGATAACAACCGCGATGCCCGGTATCTTCCACAGTTTATTGACTTCTTCGATTGTCAGTTGTTTGATATTTTCAGGTGTTTCGCCACCCGCTGCGGGTCGAAAATTGTAGTTCGGGTATACATCCAGTTCGAGTAGCTGCGAATTGTTGCCAATGCTGGCTTCGGCTGCCTGTTGTAAACCTGCCGTCAGCGCGATCAACAGGATAACGGCGGTTGTACCGACCAACACCCCGCCAGCGGTCATGGCGAGGCGTGTGCGAGCGCGGTTGAGGTTGCTGACGGCGAGTAACAGGAGTTCGTAAAGCATCAATACATCCTACGTCAGACTAGATTAACTACCCAGACCTAATAACCCCAACAATAATCGTCCCAGCACATCGCGGCTGTTAATGGATTCTTCCTGCTGCGGGTCATTTCCAAAGTCAGGCGGTGGTGTGCCAAAGTCAATCGGCGGCGGTGGGGGCAGCGCTTCCAGATTGTAGGTTTCGACAATGCTTTGTGGGCGGTTGAGGTCATCGGTGTAATTTAAGGTGACGGTGATGACGACTGGCCCTTCATTGACTGCAATCAAACTGGCATCCAGTGTGGTTTGGTCATCATTTCGTACCGGGCCGATATATGTTTGTTCGCCACTGGTAATTTCGGCGTTTTCGGTGGTGATGATGGCGTTGGTAAAGTTGACTGCTTTGCGCCCACGATTGGCAATTTCTAATGAGAGATCCAAGACATCACCCGCATTCACCTGTTCAGGCAGCGGGTTGGCTTCGCGCACGCGGATTTGTGGCGGCACAATCACCGCGAGGCTGGCACGCAGGTTGTCCTGCGAGGTCGAGGTATCCGAACGCTGGTAACGCAGGGTAATGGGTAGGCTGTAGATGCCGCTGTCTACCGAACCGCTGACGATGAATCGCTGCGTGAGCGTAATCACCTTATCTTTTTGGGCAGGCACATCACCCACATTTTGCGTTCCCACCGAGTCGATGGGAGCAAAGGTGCTGCTGGGGTTGGTGGTGGTTGAAGAACCCGCGCCCGGTGTCGGGTCCGCTCCGCCAGCCGATTCGACCCCGCCAAAAGTGACGATTAGCCCTTTGGCTTCATCATTACCGATGTTGCGCAAATTCAGCGTCAGTGTAAATTCCTGACCGGGAGTCAGCACATCGAAACCGGTATCAAACGAGTCGACGATCATCACCGGAGCAGGGGCATCCACTTTGGCGACATTCAAGGTCATGCTGGCATTCGGGACATTTTTGGTTTCGCCTTGTTGCAGGTAGCTGATGGCAACTGCCTGCGACTGCGGCCCGAACTTAGCTGTGCTGCTGACGATCAGTGGCATATCAATGCTGGCGCTCTTACCCGCCTCAATATCACCTACCGGAAAGCTATTACCCTGTGCGCCTGCTAACAGGATGCCATCGGTCGGTATTGAAACCAGAACCTGTGAGGCGGTTTCGTTGCCCGTGTTGTTCAGCAGAATAGTGACGGTGACTGCTTCTCCCGGTACAACCGGACTGGGGTTGAATTGATACCGTGCCAGCGTAATTTGTGAGGACTGCGGTACTGCGGTGACGTTGACCGTCAATAATCCTTTGCTGGTGTATGTTGTCCCGCTGAAGTCACGGAAGCTAATCGTCAGGCCAACACTCTGCGGGCCATCCGGTGTATCTTTGGCAGCGACCACCGCCAAGCGCAGGCTGAAGGCTGCCGAAACGGCTAGATCGGGCAGCAGGACGTTGGCTTGACCGTTCGCCGGAACGAACTTGCCACCGGGGTCAACTGCTACCGATACCCCTTGGGCTGGACGGCTGCCTTGATTCACAATGTCGAACGTAAATGTGGTGGTATCACCCGGTTTGATGGTTGCCGGATTCGCTGAAAAACTACGTATGAGCAGGGTAGGCGCACCAGGTATTTCGGAGGGTATCGGGATGGCTGTCGGAATGGGCGGTATCTCGGTCGGAACGATTTGCTGTGTTGGCGGGATAGCGGTCGGCGTGTAGACCGTCAGCGTAAAGGCCGAATTGCTGCCACCCTGTGGGTCACTGACGGTGACGATATATTGACCCGCTACCAGATTGCCGGGAATAGCGGCTCGTATTTCAACGGGGCTGACTAATGTAACAGGTATTACGCCCACGCCAACTAAAGCAACGGTGGTCGTCGGGCGGAAGTTGGTGCCGGTAACCACTAAAATTCCGGTTTGCTCGATGGGGATTTGCCCCGGAGTAACGGCGGTTACAGTAATCGGCGGTATGGGTGTCTGGGTCGGTGGATCTTGCGCGGTGACGGCGGATACCAGCCCGAACAGGGCGATGATGGTGACCAGCAATACGCGCCGGATGTTATAGAGTGACAAAAGTTTGGCTTTCTTCATCGGTATATTCTGCTTCTTCGACTAGCGCTTCTTCTGCTAAACGCCATCCATTAAAGACGGGTCTCGGTTTACTTTTACGTTCATGGTGCACCATCCGGTCTTCAATAATGTCGCCATCACGCAGGCTAATCATGCGGTCGGCATAACTGGCAACGGTGGGGTCGTGCGTGACGACAATGATCGTCTTACCCTGTTTGCGGCACAGAAAGCGCAGCATCCGCATGACGGTTTGACCGGTCTTACTATCCAACGCGCCGGTTGGTTCATCCGCCATGATGATCGGCGGGTCGTTGAAAAGGGCGCGGGCGATGGCAACGCGCTGCTGCTGCCCACCGGAAAGCTGATTGGGTCGATGGTCGATGCGGTCGGACATGCCCAACGCCGACAATATGCGTAGGGCGCGGCTTTCGCGGCTGTCACGGTCTGTTCCTGCAAAGACTCCCGGCAGCGCCACGTTTTCTAAGGCGTTCAATGTGGGCACAAGGTGAAACGCCTGAAAAATGAAACCAATCGTTTCCCGCCGGAAGGTTGCCAGATCATCACTGGACATGGCATCGAGCGCGTTACCGGCGACGACAATTTCACCTTCGCTGGGACGATCAAGCCCACCCAGCATATAGAGCAGGGTGCTTTTGCCCGAACCGCTGGGTCCCATGATGGCGATAAACTGCCCTGCGGGGATGTCCAGATCAGCACCTTTGAGGGCATGTACCCACTGATCGCCCAGTTGAAAATCTTTACTTAGACCGCGCACCTGCACAATCGGCTCTGCGGCTGATTGATGCGGCTGATGGGTTGATTGGGAAGCTGTTGTGATCGCCATAAGTGAATGCTCTTTGCCTGATTAGTTGGTCGTCAAACGGGCAACACGTTCTCAAGGTGCGGCGGTTGCGCGTTTGATTTCGGATCTTGCCTGATCGCCATTGTCTGCTGGTTGCTTGGTCGTGATTATCTCATCTGGAGTTGTGTGGGCTTCAACTGTTGATATGACTCCACTCCCTGCCGGTAAGGCCAGCGGTGTAACCAAACTGCTGCTGTCGGTAGGTTCATCAGTTCCATCGGTAAGGAACAGGTCGTTTTCGTCAAAGGTTGCTTCCGGTACGCTCGAGTCGTCCATCGGTAAGGTGATCTGCTCCGGTAGTGAGTCTGCGTTGATGACAGTTGGTGCAGTAATTGACCCGGTGATGACCGGAACCATGACCACGACCAGTATCCATACGATCAACACCAGTGTTACCGCCCACACTTTGCCATTGAGGGCATTACGTGCGCCGATGAAAATGAGCACCAGTGTCCACAGCCAGAAAATCGTCAGCCGTGATGTTAAGGAGAGTAATATGCTGCGTACAAGCGGCGATAAATCGTGGTAGCCTTTCCAAATGTCAAGCAAGCCGGAAATCCCACCTGCGCCGACCTTACCACCTGCCGCGAAGTAGATGACTTGCAAACCTGCCATGACACCCAGCGGAACGGTCGTCCATATGGCGATTTGCAGATTTTGACCGAAGCTGGGACGTACCCCGTTAAAGAGTGGCACTTCGCATAAGATGACCGCCAGCACAAACCAGCCTAAGAGAATCGTTGTCCCGCTAATGAGGGCTGTTACCCATGTAGACGAAATATCAGCCGACGGTGCGCTGGTATCCGGAGGTGCTCCGAAATCACCGGGAATGCCACCGGGGATTCCACCCGGCGAAATGGAGAAGCCACCCCCCGGCTGCGACGAAAAATCCTCTGGTGGACGCTGCTGGAACGAACTGGTATCTGTTCCGCCGCCGGTACTGCCTAATAGAGCTTCCTGTCGAACCGCGCTGAAACCATTCAGCGCCAGAATGAGTACCGCCACCCAGAACCATTGGCGCGAGCTGCTTGGGGTTTGGGGCAGCGCTAGAAAGAAGTTGTTGGGTTGCAACGCAACATTCCAGACCTGTCCCCATAAACTTCGGGAACGGGCTTGACGGATGATCTGTATATCTTGATTGCGAACCGGTTGAATTTGTCGATTACTCATAACGGTGTTGATGCTTCCCGTTTAGCTGTCTGTAGATGAGATTAAATAATTGACCTTGCACAATCCTCACTAATATTACGTTTTGGATTGTGACAAAGTTCCAGCGCATTATTATGAGGTGACTAACGCGGACTGTCAACAACGGTTGACCGACGAATACTAGACGCTAACCTAAGCACATTACCTTTCTAAATATGCTGAACATAACCATATTTGCTGGATGTTCTTCTGGCGGCCTATACTCAGGTGTATAGGCTAGCGAGGGTTTGATTAAGGGAGAAAAATTGGCTGATGCGTGATGAAAATAATTTTATAAAGGGACGGCTAGAAGGGAAGGTGGCTTTTATTACCGGCGCGGGCAGGGGGATTGGTAAGGCGATCGCCCATAAGATGGCGGCGGAAGGGGCGGCGGTTGTGATTGCCGAGATTGACCCAGCACCGGGCATGGCGGTCGCTAATGATCTAATTGCAGGTGGCCATCAGGCGCTGTTTGTACAAACCGATATTACCCGCGAAAGTGATGTGCAGCAGGCTATCCAAAAGTCAGTGGACACATTTGGCGGGTTGGATGTGCTGGTGAATAACGCCGGCAAAGACCTGAAATATGATGCCACCACCATGACGGAAGCCGAATGGGACTCGGCTATGGGGGTCGATCTCAAAGGGGTGTGGTTATGCTGCAAATATGCCATCCCACAGCTATTGAAGCGAGGAGGCGGGGCGATTGTCAACATTGCCAGCGTTCACGCCCGCGCCACATCTGCTAATTATTTTCCGTACGGTGCGGCGAAGTCGGCAGTGGTGGGGTTGACGCGCAATCTGGCATTGGATTACGGCCCGCATAATATTCGCGTGAACGCGATTTGCCCCGGATGGGTACTGTCGGACGCGATAGTCGACTGGTTAAAAGAACAACCTGACCCACAAGCCACCGAAGCCCACATTATCAGTTTGCAACCGGTTCGGCGCATCGGTAAACCAGAAGATATTGCCAATCTGGTGGCCTTTGTGGCAAGTGACGAAGCCAGTTATATTAACGGGGCTGAATTAGTTATTGACGGTGGCTTAACCGCCCAACATCCACGATAAAAAGGACATTATTATGAAAGCCTTAGTTTATGAAGCGCCGTACCAGATGACGGTGCATGACGTGCCACAGCCGACGATTGCTGCTGATGAAGTGCTAATTCAGGTGGCTTATTCGGGCATCTGTGGTTCGGAATTAAGTGGGTTCGAGGGCAAGAATTCATTACGCAAGCCGCCGCTGATTATGGGACACGAGTTCAGCGGTATTGTTGTTGAAATGGGGGCACAGGCTGTTATTTCACGACCGGATTTGCAAATGGGTACGCGAGTGACAGCAAACCCGCTCATTACTTGCGGTCAGTGTGATTATTGCCTGATGGGTCGGCAGCAGCTTTGTGCCAAGCGCAAGCTGTTGAGTGCGGGTCTGCCGGGGAGTAACGCCGAATTTGTGGCGATTGCGGCCTCGAATGTGCTGGTTTTACCGGATGGCATGGCGATGACGACCGCAGCCCTGACCGAGCCGATGGCCTTTGCGGTGCATACGGCACGGGTAGCTGCACCCCAGCCCGGTGAATCGGTATTGGTTGTGGGGGCGGGGCCAATCGGCTTAATGACAATTCAGGCGTTGTTAGCGCATGGCCTGAAGACCATCTACTGCGCCGACCTGAACGCTGAACGTTTGGCGATGGTTGAATCACTGGGTGCAGTGGCAGTCAACCTGAAAGAATGGAACGGTTCGGTGGACATCGCGATTGATGCGGTAGGGGCGACCAGCACACGGGTCAGTTGTGCCAAGGCAGTACGGGCAGGCGGTCGTATCATATGGTTGGGGCTGCATGAAGCCGAGTCGTCGCTGCCGATAAACGATTTGATCCGGCGAGAGATTGTGAGTTATGGCGCGTTCGCCTACACCCCGCTGGATTTCCGTGCGGCGCTTAATGGGCTGGCGAGCGGCGCATTTGCCCTGCAAGCTGGCTGGACGCGGGTTGAACCCTTGAGCGCTGGCACGGGCTGTTTCGAGGAATTATTGCGCGGGTCATCTGTTTCTAAAATTTGGCTGCAACCGGGAGATTTGTCATGAAAATTACGGCTGTTAAACCGCTGATTCTAGGAACACCTTGGCGCAACCTGACCTTTGTGAAAGTCGAAACTGATGAAGGTATCTATGGCTTGGGTGAAGTGCGCTTGAATAACCGTACGAATGCCTTGCTGGGTTATCTGACTGAAGCCGTACCGCGCTATGCGATTGGTCTTGATCCCTTTGATACCGAGGCGCTGCTGGCACGGATGAGCATCAATGATTATGGACGCATGGGTGAAGTCACCATGTCAGCACTATCCATTCTCGAAATCGCCTGTTGGGACATTATGGGCAAAGCCTTAGGACAGCCCTGTTATCGTCTGCTGGGTGGCGCGGTGCGCGATAAGATCAAGGCTTATGCTAACGGTTGGTACACTGTCGAACGCACACCGGAAGCTTTTCATGCAGCAGCCTTGAAAGTGGTTGCGCGTGGTTATCTGGCTCTCAAGATTGATCCGTTCGGGGCAGGGCGCTACGAGTTAAGTTTGGATGAGCAGGCACGCTCGGTATCACTTATCGAAGCCGTGCGTGATGCCATCGGCCCCGAACGCGAAATCATGGTCGAGATGCATGGGCGTTTCAACCCGGCGACTGCCATTTTGATGGCGCGTAAACTCGCACCGTTCCGTCCAGCATGGATAGAAGAACCATGCCCACCGGAAAACTTGCCTGAACTCAAACGAGTATCCGAGCATGTCGAAATCCCAATCGCGACTGGTGAGCGGTTGCACACCATGAACGAATTTCGTCCGGTGTTTGATTTGCAAGCGGTAGACATTATTCAGCCGGACATCACCCATTTTGGCGGCATCGCCCAGACGCGCCGTTTGGCAGCGTGGGCGGATGTGTATAACGTGCTGGTTGCACCCCATAATGTCGGCGGGCCGGTCAGCACAGCCGCCGCTTTGCATGTGGCAGCCTGTACGCCCAACTTCATGATACAAGAGCATTTCAACGATTTTGCTGACTCGTGGGTCAAGGCCGCTGCGCCCGGTGTGCCGGAGGTCGTGGACGGTTATTTCGCGCTGCCAGATAAGCCGGGGTTAGGCGTGGAGCTGAATGAACCGTTATTTGCTGAACATCCGTATGTCGAAGGACACTTCGATCTGTTCAAAGATGAATGGCATCGGCGGGAGAAAAACTAACGAAAGCAGCGACTCCCGTTTTGAAGTTGGGAGTATACTTGCACTATCCGATAAATCATTACATTGCGCAATACGGTTAATTTTATGTCAAAGACCCATCAAGCTCCCCCTGAACATAGTCAGCCTAAAGCTAAAGTGCCGCAGACGGACAGTAAGCGCATAAGCAAGGAACTCGAAGGATCTACGGACTTTGTTGCCGCACTCGATACGTTGGCACTTACACCCGTACAAATGAACCACTTGCAGCGCACGATTGGCAACCGTGCGCTGCATAAAATCATCACCCGTCAATCGCAGCCTTTACCTTTAGCTACAAACAAACTTGGGCGGCGTATTCAACGGGCGCTGCCTGCGGCTGATCAATTCACCGATGTGAGTGACCCAGTTAGTACAGCCGTGGGTGAGTACAATGCCCTTGCAAAACCCACCACCGCGCCGATGTATCAGATTGCATTTAATGCTATGCAAAAGGTTGAGCGGGTAGCTTACAGCTGGTTTGATACGTTTACTGCCACCAACCAGAAGTTTGGTACGGATGCCAAAGTTGTCAAGATGAATGATCTGCTTGCCAAGCTGGAGCTTGAGCACAAAGCCATGATTGAAAGCTCGAAAAACTTGGCTGAAGTACTGCCCTTTGACCCCACTGGCTTATCACCTACCCAAATCGCTGCGATGAAAGCTTTATGGCAGGATATTGTCAATAATCGCGGTAAGATCAAACTCGTTGGTTCGGATGACTTCAACAAGAATGTACTGTCACAGTTAGGCAGAATTCTTTCAACACCCACCGGAAGGCAGATGTTAGGTTTCCTCAATTCTCCACCACCTAGCGGCTATAAACGGGGCGAAAACCCAAAACTGACCGATATACACATTGGCGAAACGGTGTCCCAACTGCCTGCCGAGGTGCGTGCTGCCTCCCCTGAATTGGAAGATCAAAATCGCGCTGAAGCTCAACCCCTCAATATTGATGAAGATCATGGACGCACGGTCGAAAATATGACGGCTGTTGTCGAGTCTAAACCCTTTTTCAAACCCAAAGCCTCTGATTATCCGGCAGTTGATGCGGCCCATCTATCGGTCATACGTGATGCCATGATGGGCGGCAAAAAAGGCTTTACCTATAACGGCAAAAAATATAAGTTCAACAAACAGCGCACCGGGGCTTTTGTAACCAATGTTGCCGATTCATCAATACATCCTGCCAAGGGAACTGGAAATCAAATTCAGAGTCCTACATGGGTAACATTGGGTCATGAATTGGGGCACGCCGCCAATATGCGCGGTGGCGCAACAACCCTTAAAGCGAACGAGCTGTCCGGTTTGGGTGGGAAAGGTGACGAGGCTGAAAAATGGGATAACCCCGAAGAACTCATCAACATCGAGAATATCGAAAATGCGCTCCGCAAGGAGTCTGGTTTGACGGAACGTTTTGGTCATCGCCCGCCCGATTGGTTGTTGGCAATCGCGCCGAAAGTTCGCCAACATTTGAAGAAGCCGCTTGATGAGTTATACAAACTCAACCGAGAAAAATATAACTCCAAAGATCATCCTGAATGGGATACGACCTACAAATTGGTCAGCACTATGAAAGCCAAAACTGCAATCGATCCCGAAGGTTTGGATGTCGTGAAAAAAGCGGTCAAGAAATTTCTTGACGATCACACTGACGATACGACCGATTTGAAGCTGCATACCAAAACCATAGCCCTCTACGATCTTGGCATCATAGAAATTAATAAACTGCTGCCAGCCTAATAACATATTGCAAAATCTTCATCATAGTCTTGATGTATTGTCCCTTACACAAAACGGATTAAACGGGTAGTGTATCGGCATTAATTCACGACTGTGAAAGGTCAACAATGGATAAGCGCTATCCGCTACTCGACATGAATCCAATCCAAGCATATGAACAATACATGGTTCCCGGTCTCATGATTCCCGGTGTTGCGCTTATGCTGGACTATGCACTGCCGCAATTAGGTGAACGTGTGCTAGATATTGCCTGTGGAACAGGGATTGTTGCCCGCACTGTTGCGCCATTAGTCGGTGCCGAGGGGCAGGTCACCGCAGTCGACATCAATCCGGCTATGTTGGCAGTCGCCCGTTCACAACCACAGCCGGAAGGGGCAACGATTGAATGGCGCGAAGGCAGTGCCTTATCACTTTCACTGCCGGATGGTTCCTACGACCTCGCACTGTGTCATCAAGCCTTACAATTTTTCCCCGATAAATTGGCAGCACTGCGTGAGGCGCGGCGGGTGCTTGTAACGGGTGGGCGGGTGGTCGTAAATGTTCAACAATCGCTGCAACACAATCCCATTTACGTGACATTTAACGAAGTGTTGATGCACCACATGAAAAAGCCCGCTTTAGCAGCCCCGTTTGCCTTTGGTGATGCCGACCCCCTGCGAGATGTGATGACGGAAGCTGGATTTAGTGCTGTTGAAGTAACAGCGGTGTCGCATTCGATTCGTTTTCCGAGTATCGATATATTTATTCAAGCCTCGGTCATTGGCTCGGCTGCCGTGATTCAAGAATTGGCACAATTGGATGCGGATGCGAAAATTAAACTGGTTGACCAGATCAAGCAGGATATGACCCCGACTTTGGAGCGTTATCTGACAGCCGACGCATTGGTTATGCCGATGGCTGCTCTGGTTGGTCACGGCGTGGCTTGATAAGATAGCCACCGCTTCGCCACTGATTTCTATATCCACTTGAACCGTCTCCCCTAAATCCGATTATAAATGGAAAAGGGGAGACATTTATGACAACCTCAAATGAACTTAAACAGATTACTTTGGCAGTACCACGCGCAGCATTTGTTGCGGGTGAGATCCTAATCCTTGCGCTCATTCTGCTGTTGGCGGGGTATTTGCGTCTGACCAATGTGGCAGAAAACCCCGGCTGGTACACCGACGAAACCACCCATATTGATATTGCTAATCATCGTTTGATGGGTCAAACACAGTACATGCTGATTCAAGACTCGACATTGATGTTCGGGCGGCTGCCGCTGTTTCACATATTGTTGGCAAGCTATTTTCAATTGTCGGGTAACGCGGATCATATGGCAGCGCTGCGGACATTTACGGGCTTACTGGGTGTGCTGTCGGTGGGGATGTTATACGCGGCGGTTCGACACAGCGGCGGGGTGATTCTCGCCATCTCGGCGGCGTTGGTGCTGGCGATTTATCCGCAGGCCGTTTTATACAGTCGATTTGGTTTCAGCTATAACCTGTTGCTGCCCCTCATTTTGTTAGCTGTGCTGGCGCTGGATCGTTATCTGGCAAACAGCCGGTTGATGTGGTTGGGCATGGGTGCGCTGGCGTTGGGAACCGGATTGGTGGCGGAGGTATGGGTACTGGCGTTGTTTGTGCCGTTCGTCATCATTGCTGCCCGCCGCCCGATTCATCTGGTGTGGAGTGTGCCGCTGCTGTTTGTGCCGTTTGCTATCTACGCAGTGGCGATGTTAGCCAGCGCGCCGGATGCGTTTCTCTTTGACCTGAGCTTCACCATCTCGCGCCTTATCCCAACGGCTTCGCTGAACGAACAATGGCAAATCCTGTTGGGCAATTATCAAACATTGATCGGCAGCAGCATATGGATTCTGGCGGGCATCATCGGTTTGTTCGCGCTGCAACCTGCCCGTTTGCGGTGGATTGCGGTGCTGTTCTTTGTTATCCCTGTGATATTCATCGGGCGCACGAATGCGCTTTATAACTTAAGTGCCTACTACATGATTCCACTGCTGCCGTTGGTGGCGCTGGGTGTAGCGGCACTGGTGCGATATGGGGCAGGGGCATTAATCGAAGCAGGACGCGAAAACTTGCCACCGATAGCTGGCTTGAGAGGTGCAGCGGCAGGTGGAATTGCCGGGATCGTGGTACTGTTTTTAGCCGGATCGGTGTTATTCGCCTCTGTACCTGTGACGGTCAGCGCGGTTCAGGATGGATACACCACTGATATTGATTCGTTTCTGATTAGCCCGCAGGATGCCAAACAGGTCGCCGCCTTTATCAACAGTCAGATTGGGGCGGAGGATGTCATTGTGGCCTCGCCAGTCGTCGGCTGGCAGTTTGGCGGGCATCCCGAAGATTTCCAAATGGCGGTCGCGGCGGCTGACCATGTTGCCACGCCCCATCTGCCCGCTAACATCCCGCCGGAACGGTTGGCCTTTAATCCCGATTATCGTCAAGCGCGGTTTGTGGTGATTGATAACCTGTGGCGTAATTGGGGCGTGATTTTCATTCCCGGTTTGAGCGATGTGGTTACAGATGTCCAAACCAACTGGCGCTTAGTCTATGAGTTGGGGCAGTTCGCGGTCTACGAACGACCGTCCAACTCGCCTTAGTTGATTCGACGGTTATGTTTCTAGCTCCTCGATAAAATACTTGAGTGTCGCAATGGCGGTGTCGTATTCATCAAGGGGCAAATGTTCGTTAGGGGTGTGATCGAGGTTGCTATCTCCCGGTCCGTAGGCCACCATCGGGCATGTCCAGCGTGCCGCTACCGTGTTCATGTCACTCGTTCCGGTTTTCAGCACAAAACCGGGCTGCCCACCCTGCGCCCGAATCGCACCCATCAGCCCCCGTACCAACGGGTTGCCGCGGTCGGATTGGTAGGCGATTTCCTGCCCCCAAACCCGCAGCTGACCATCCGGTTGGGCAATAGCCTCCAGCGCTTGGGCCACATCATCGGGCGTAATGCGTGGTGGCAAACGGAACGAGACATGCATGGTAAGTGTTTCGTTGAAGTAATCTGAACTGGTGTTGATTGAGCGCAAACCGGGCATTAGTTGGTCGAAGATACGCTCGACTCCTGCGTTTTCACGCTCTGCCCAATCCAATACCCGCTGCCAGAATTCTGACCCCAATGCACCGACGGTGGGTTCGGGTCGGGCAGTATGGGCTACTTCACGCCGCAGCATGTATTCGACCAATACACGTCCCTTATAACCGAGCGTAATGCGGTTGCTGCTGCTTGGCTCGCCGATGATACAGTAGTCCGGGGTGAAGTGTTCACTGACGTAATTCGACCCTTTGCCACTGGCGATTTCTTCTTCTACACAGCCCGCCACAATTACGCGCCAGCCTTCGGGGATGGTGGCTTGTGCGGCGGCTTCAGCAAAAGTACAGAGTGATCCCTTTGCATCGACACTGCCACGCCCATGCAAGGCATAACCCGCGCTGAGGTCGGGGAATGGCAGTGTGGCGGATTCTGTATCTGTCACATTCGCTTGGTCAGACCCCGTGATTTTTGCGACCCGCACCGGAATATCACCGGGGAAGGTGTCAATGTGCCCTAGCAGCATCAGCGTGTGTGGGGCGTTGGTCGCACCACGGATGCCAAAAGCATTTCCGGCCTCATCAGCATAGGCTTCAAAGCCGCGTTCACTCATCCAACGGACAAGATATTGAACGGCAGGAGCTTCTAGTGTAGAGGGGCTGTAACGTTTGACCAGTTCGAGCAGTAATTCAGAGTGAGGCATGATGATGTTCACGTAATGGTGGATTTAGATTAATGATGTGTAGTGTATAAAAAGGCAGCGGATTATGCCACCGTGCATCATGCGGTGAGACACGGCATAGACGCTAATCGATCAAATTTTGATTTATCCCCTGTGCGCGTTTTTGCATAGGGACACGCCGGATGATGAAAATCATCGAAATGACGATAACTGCCGCAATAATCATCAGTGGTGTAATTTGTTCACCAAGCAGCAAACTCGACCAGATAATCGTCAAAAAGGGTTGCAGAAGTTGGACTTGTCCTACACGGGCGATGCCGCCCAGTGCTAATCCACGATACCATGCGAAGAATCCCAGAAACATGCTGAATAGGCTCACATAGGCGAAGCCCAACCAAGCGCTGGTTGATGCAGCTACACCATTTTGGGCAACCGAGTAGCCTATGGGGATGATGAGGAATGGCGCAGAAACAATGAGCGCCCAGCAAATTGTTTGCCAACTGCCAATTTCGCGAGACATGCGCCCACCCTCTACATAACCGATACTGGCGATCAATACTGCGCCCAATAGTGCCAGATCACCCGCTGTTAACCCGTCGTTACTAGAAAATAGTACAAAACCAATGACTGTCCCACAACCAATGAGGGCTGCTATCCAGAACAGAAGAGGTGGACGATCCCCATCCCAAACGGTGCTGACGATGGCAGTCGCCATCGGTAATAAACCGACCACGATTGCCCCATGTGAAGCGGGAACCTGTTGGAGTGCCCATGCAGAGAGCAGCGGGAACCCGACTACCACACCGACCGCTACCATGAGCAGCCTCAAGATTTGCCGTTTTGAGGGGATGGCTGTGCGGGTAATAATCAACAGTCCACCTGCGAAACACGATGCTACCAGCGCCCGCCCCAGCCCGACAAACAGTGGGTCTAACTCGTGGACGGCAAGCCGCGTCATGGGGAGCGTGAAGCTGAAGACCAACACACCCAGAAAGCCAAATAGGAAACCGCGTGTTTCCCTGCTGAAGCGAACGGGTGAAGCGATTGAACTGGAGGTTGAGCGCATCCATATGACTTTCTGGTGAATAGATTACTGAAGCATACTCAGCACGAAGGTCTGAAGAAGTGCCACTTAAGGCCAATAGTCCAAAGGATATCAACGCGGATGATGGGCAATGTCGATTGAAGTGCAACATTTTGTAACCACCCCATATGTTCGCCTTAGCTATCAGAGTCGGCTACACTCAGCCCATATTATTTGCTATGCCATTCAAGACCCGACGGAAATCAATGTTTACTAATCGCACTGAATTAATTCATCGCAACCCAGCACAATTTAATTATGGCGTAGCCGTCACCGATGTGGACGGGGATGGCGCGTTTGAATGGCTGATCGCCGGTCATGGGTTTCCAAATATTGTCTTAAAATGGACGGGAACATCATTTGAAAATGTTACCCCGGCTGCGCTGGCAGACGCGGGACGACAGGCAATAGGGGTGGCAGCGGCAGATCTGGATGGGGATGGTGATGAGGAAATTTATATTCTAAATACCGACAGCTTTCGGGGTAAAAAGTTATTTGCTGACCGGCTTTTTGATCGCAGCGATGGTGAATGGACCGATTTATTCGGTTTACCGGCACACCGCGATGTTATGAATCTAACGTCGGGTCGGTCTGTGATTGCTGTTGATCGCGATGGTGATGGCATCTACGGCTTCTTTGTCGCCAATTATGGTGGGCCGATGCGCTTGTATGAGCTGGACGAAGATGGTCGCTTACAGGATGTTGCGCCACGGGTTGGATTGGCGCTGACAACCGGCGGTCGTAGTGCAGTTTCGCTGCCGCTTTTGACGACCCGCATGGATATTTTTGTGGGGAATGAGAACGGCCCCAATTTCCTTTTCCTCAATACAGGAGAAGGTCATTTTGAGGAAGTCGCCGAGATCGCGACTTTGACTGACGCTGCCCAACATGCACGGGGCGTGGCAATTCTGGATGCGAATGAGGACGGGTTGTTTGATCTGGTGTGCAGCAATTGGGAAGGGCCCCACCGTCTGTTTTTACAAAATTTTGGCGGTACGTTTGAAGACGCAGCTTCGCCACAGATGGCAGCTCCCAGCCGGGTACGAACGGTCATCGCGGCGGACTTTGACAATGATGGGTATGAGGAAATCTTCTTCAACAATATTGGTCAGCCGAACCGTCTATTTGCCCGCCGAAACGGCATATGGACGCTGACTGATATGGGTGATGCACTTGAACCCGGTGGATTGGGAACGGGCGCGGCAGTTGCCGATATGGACGGAGATGGTCGCCTTGAATTGTTGATTGTGCATGGGGAAAGTGTCATGCAGCCCATGAGTTATTATCATAGCCCTCAAAATGGTAACCACTGGCTGCGGATTCTACCTTTTACAGTATATGGTGCGCCAGCGCGGGGGGCGTTGGTTACGCTGATAACAGGTGGACGGACGCAGCGGAGGATTATTGATAGCGGCAGCGGTTACCTGTGCCAGATGGAACCCGTAGCTCATTTTGGGTTGGGTAGCACGACCCAGATTGACCGCGTTGAAGTCCGTTGGCCGGATGGCGCGTTTTTTACGCTGGATAAGCCTCATGCTGACCAACTGATTAAGATTAAACATCCGTATGATCTATAGCTAAGATTTTCCTCAGTCGCTAAATCTTAATTACCATTTTAGATATTTTGCACCAATGCCCCATGACAGTTGTCATTGGTGTAGCTTGTATTTGCCTGCGTATAATCCATCTTATAACGAATGATGACGATAATTATATACTTGGTATTGAATAATCAGTAACATTGGTTAAAATAAAGTTATCAAATACGGATAACACTTTGTGACGAGTGTTATAAAGTGTATCCACTAACAAATAATATGAAGTCGAATGAGGCTTATACTATGACGATGCAGAAGCGCATCTGGCAATTTGTCCGAGAAAATCCGATACCATTTCTGGCGCTCATAGGATTGGCGGCGGGCGCAGCCGCGCGTTTTGGGGCAGGGCGTGTTGATATTGCAGATCTCATCTGGTTGGTCACACTGGTAGGTGGTGGCGCACCGGTCGTTTACGAAACCATCAAAGGGATGTTGAAAGGTAACTTCGCTTCTGATGTGGTGGCGATGCTGGCGATCATCACGGCGGTGCTGACACAAGAATATTTTGCCGGAGTCATCATCGTACTGATGCAGTCCGGTGGTGAGGCACTGGAAAATTACAGTCTGCGCCGCGCATCTTCGTCACTGGAAAAATTACTGGCGCGCGCGCCGCGCACGGCACACCGTCCTACCGGATCACAGGTTGAGGAAATTCCGGTCGAGCAAGTTCAAATTGGAGATACCTTGGTGGTGCGTCCGGGCGATCTCATTCCGGTGGATGGCACGCTCATTTCAGAGCAGGCAGAGGTGGATGAGGCTGCGCTGACCGGTGAACCACTGTCTGCACCCAAAAATAGTGGTGACTTACTATTGAGCGGCAGCGTCAATGCTGGTGATGCCTTCGAAATGAAGGCGACCCAACGCAGTGTTGATAGTAAATACGCCAAGATCATCGAACTGGTGCGCAAGGCACAGGAAGAGAAACCACCCCTGCAACGGTTGGCTGACCGTTACGCCGTTTGGTTTACGCCGGTCACACTGGTGATGTGTGGCCTCGGTTGGTTGATTACTGGCGATGTTCACACCATTCTTTCGGTACTGGTTGTGGCGACCCCTTGCCCGTTGATTCTGGCAGTTCCGGTGGCGGTCATCAGCGGCATTAATCGGGCGGCCAGCTTCGGCATTATTGTGCAGGGTGGAACGGCCATCGAGCAAATCGGGCGGGCGCAGGCCATTTTGTTCGACAAGACTGGAACGCTGACGTTTGGCCGACCAACCGTTGACCAGATTGTGCCTTTTAACGGAAGTACACCAGCGGAGATCATTCGTCTGGCAGGTGGTGCCGAACAGCTTTCGGGGCATGTGTTGGCTCAGTCGTTGACGAAGGCGGCACTGGAGCGAAGTGGATCACTGCCGATGCCAACCGACGTTCATGAGGTCGCGGGTTATGGAATCGAGGCTCAGGTAGATGGTCATTATGTTGTGGTCGGTTCGCCCAAGTTTATTGCCGACAGCACGGGCGAAAGTATCCCATTACAACGGCTGACCGGACAAGAATTAGCAGCGTACGTCGCGATTGACAAGAAACCGGCGGGTGTGATTTCCTTCACTGATCAGATGCGACCCGGTGTACCAGAGTTAATGACCCGTCTTCGTGGTCTGGGGGTAATGCACACTGCTATGCTGACGGGTGACCGTGCCGACCATGCCCGCGCGATTGCAGAGCAAGCCCATCTGGATGGCTTTGAAGCTGAATTACTGCCCGAAGGTAAAGTTGATGCGGTGAAAAAGTTCAAGCTCCAGTACAACCCGGTTGTCATGGTGGGTGATGGGATTAATGATGCACCGGCGTTGGCGACAGCGACAGTCGGCGTGGCGATGGGCGCATACGGTACGGGCATCTCTGCCGAGGCAGCGGATATTGTGCTGCTGGTGGATGATATCACCCGCGTGGCTGATGCGGTGGAAAGCGGGCAGCGGATGCTGCGGGTTGCCAAGCAGAGTATCTATTTTGGGCTTGGTATGAGTTTTGTTTTGATGGTGCTGGCAGCTTTCGGCCTGATTCCACCGGCGCTTGGCGCTTTGTTCCAAGAAGCGATTGATGTAGCGGTCATTGTGAATG
Source organism: Aggregatilineales bacterium (assembly GCA_038251045.1). Classification (GTDB taxonomy): domain Bacteria; phylum Chloroflexota; class Anaerolineae; order Aggregatilineales; family Phototrophicaceae; genus CFX2. The sequence goes on from JBBSBS010000023.1 coordinate 24,220, forward strand.
GTCTGCGGGCACGGTAATTACACAGGCTTGTAACCGATGTTAATGAGGTGCGAGCTTGCGCCAATGAGCGTTTGTTCGGCCTCAATCATCCGTAGTAATTCTAATATTCTTTCGCGCAGAACGGGATTATCCCATTTGCTCGAAAAATCTGTGTCCATCCACGCAACACTTTCTACCGCGAGTGAAGTTTTCCAAGTAAAACCGGCATCTTCGATTTCTGTAGGTATTTCCTCCGGCGTGTGAAAGTAGGCGGTTGTGAAATAGCCCGGATTCTGTGCAGGATTACGGTGCTGCCCGCTGACAAGTGTTTGTTTGACTGTCCCGGCAAATTGATTATCGACGATGAATTTACTTTTAAAGCCATCCATCAATGTGGCGAAGCGTGAGATGGTGGCGACAAAAACTTGTCCGCCGGGTTTGAGTACGCGGTAGGCTTCTCTCAACGCCTTAATACGGTCATTTCTATCAGTCAGATGATAAAGAGGTCCAAATAATAGGGCAACGTCGGCGGAATTATCGACAAAGTCAAGTTGGCGAGCATCACCAAGGCTGACACTCGCGAGTGGAAAGTCGGACTGTTCGGCGGAGGATTGTTTTGCTTGTTCAACGTGCAAGGCCACGAGATCAATGAGATGCACATGATATCCAAGCCGTGCCAGCCAAAGTGCATAGACTCCAGCCCCACCACCTATATCGAGAATCACACCTTCTTTTGGTAAGAAACGTTGGAGAATATCCTGCGTGCGAACCTGTTCCAGCGAACCCGTTCCACTGGATAAACGATTCTTTTCCATCCCCATGTTGTAGTAGTCTATTATTTCATTCATATACTTCTCCAAAGCGCCAAGGTTGTATTGTTGAGTGATTCACAAACTGCAAAAATGGCATTATTTCCGCTGAAATGACAGGCGGGAAGTGTGGGAGAAACCGCCGAATTACGCCATTTGGCTGGCAGGACGTTCGGCTAAAACCGCGGAGTGACGCAGATGCCTCCCGTGTGTCCGCCGCTTTTTCGCAACTCTGTCATTTCGGCGGATACACGGGAGTGATTCACGGACAATGTGAACGGATTACGCCTTGAAATGTTTGAACTGAGGCAGGTAATCTTTGTTCTTTTCAAACATCTGGTTGACCATCTGATGAATTTCGTCCATCGAACAGACGGCGGCGGTCAGCGGGTCATGCAGGATGGCTTGAAAGACCATGCGCGGATTGCCGGTCAATGAGGCTTCGACTGCCATTTCTTCGATGCTGGAACTGAGATAATCGAGGGCGGCACACTGGGGCGGTAATGCGCCGACATGCACCGGACTGAACCCCTTTTTGCTGGCCCAGACGGGGACTTCGACACAGGCATTTTGCGGCAGATTGGTGATGAGGTCGGTGTTGGGGACGTTGCCATAAAACTCGAATGGATCACCGCCCATCAACGCATTAATGATGTAGGATGCAAATTCGTGACCGCGCTCCAACGGGAATGAATCGGCTGCCGCCAACCACTGCTGATTTTCTTCACGCCAGTTGGTTAGGCGCTTGTCATATTCTTTGACGATGTAGTTGTATTCACCGGGATTCCAGCCTGTGCCATGTGTGCAGTATTTTTCAATGAGGTCAGGGCGCTTGCGGAACCACGCGTTATATTCGGAGTTATGCCCGCTGGATTCGGTCACATAATAATCGAGGTGTAGGAACATCTCGTTACGGACAATTTCTTCGTTGTAGACTTCCTGACGCTCGGTGATGGCCTTGCGGATGAGGGGGTAGGCATCCTGCCCGTTCCACTTGTAATTGAGATACCATGCCATGTGGTTGATTCCGGCACAGGTATAGGTGACTTCGTCCATCGGTGCGCCAATCCAACCAGCCAGCATTTCGGCGGTTCCCTGCACGCTGTGGCAGAGGCCGACCATCGGAATCTGGCTTTCGCGGGTGATGGTCCGGCAGAGCATCGCCATCGGGTTGGTGTAGTTCAGCAGGTAAGCGTTGGGGGCGTAGCGTTCAATATCGCGGACAATATCCAGCATGACGGGGATGGTACGCAGGTAGCGGAAGATACCGGAAGGGCCGCGTGTATCCCCAATGTTAATGTCCACGCCGAACTGTTTGGGGATTTCAAGATCGTGGCGGAAAACATCAACGCCATTGGCATTGATGGTGATGATAACAATGTCCGCGCCGGTGAGGGCGGTGGCGCGGTCGGTGGTGGTTTCGAGCTTCGCCGGATAATGCCCACGCTGGATGATGCTGTTGACGGCTTGTTTGGCAAATTCCAATTTTTCGGGGTCAAGATCCATCAAGGTGATGGTGGCATCGGCAAGGGATGGGAAGGTGAGGATGTCACGGGTCAGGTTACGGGTAAAAACACGGCTGCCTGCACCGATAAAAGCAATTTTGGTCATAAAATATTCTCCTGTGGTTGGTGGTGAATGCGGTCGAAAATAAAGTGCGACGGCTGATGGTGGGGAGTGTGCCACTAACCTAGCTCAGTCGTCAACTGCTCAGGTTATAAGTGGATAAGGGTTTATCCGCTGAGGGACATTAAAAAATTGAGAAGTCTTGGCAATTTTGGCGACATTGGTTAAGGGGTCGCCGCCGCCAACTTTGCCAAAAGGGATGGGTAAAGCCGCGGCAATAACCGGGAAGCTACGGGAGGAACAAAAAGCAGTGATATTCTCATATCTGATTGGCAAAGATGCCAAAAAGCCCATTTTGAAATGCCAAGATCGCCAAGAAGATGATCTCAAACCCTGCCAGCGCCAGAGGTGGTGTATTCCAACTATCATGGGTGCTCGATTTGTCTGGCGCATGGAAAATATCCTCGATTTGTACAGCGAGCCTTATCAACTGGTTTTTAAATTGTGAGTGCCACTCCATCTCGTATTGCCGCTTCGAGTATTTCAATGTTTATATTTTTCAGCGCTTTGAACTTAATGCAATACCCCGTTACACTGGCCTTACCCAGTTTTTCCCCATATGTTTGGGCTAAGTATTTCTTGTCGTCAAGACCAATGATATAGACAGAGATTCCGGTTTTGTTTGCGCTCAAACCAATTTGATAGAACTCTCTGTTTTTTCCATCCGCATATTTTCTGGTTTGCAGTCCATATCCTATATTAGGATTAGAAACGATTTTATTTTCACTGTTTTTGCCATCCAAGAACCATAATTTACATGCTGGCATTACATCCAGAATGATGCGGTGCAACGCTTGCATCTCACTACATTTTGGTTCAAGTTGGCTCGTAATATACTCTTCGATTTGTTCTTCTACGCTCACAATTTGTTGTTGGTTATCCATCTTGCGACCCCTTAAACTGCCTCATCGAGAGGTGAAACAATATATACAGCCGTTTCGTTGTTATATGCAGAATCATCCCGTATAGTCAAGGCTTATGGATACTAAATTATACATTGATCAGGTGGGCGATGGCATCCGAGTCAAGCATTACGCCCGCAATAACCGCACAAGCGTAGGTTTAGTACCTTACAAAACTTTCTTGATACGAATAGAGTACACCCTATTGAGCGCTTAAGGGTGACATTTTGGTAACACTTAAGCGGTGAAGTTACCAACGATTTTGAGGGAGCGCTTGAGCGAAAAGTGTTGGTGAATGGTTTGAAAGTGGTATGCTTATCACTTATTGTGTTTATTTGACAGGATCAGCAGCATTATATGAAACGTACGAAGCAGCCTACAGTAAATCGGCGTGGTATCAGTGTCATCGTCCTATTGATCATTATTTTGGTGACGGTGTTAGAGGAAAATGGTAAACAGGTTCCCGCACCTGTGCCGACGGTAACGGCTGCGCCTGTATTGACATTAACATTTGCCGCGACGACTGACGTACCATTGGTCGCGACGGCTGACGTGCCAGTGATCGCGACGGCTGACGTACCTGCGGATGTGACGATTATTGCGACGGTTGTCCTACCATCGGTGACTTTTGTGCCTGCGGCAACCCGCCCACCGTTGGCGACGGATTTACCGGGATTAGAAATTACACGGGTCGCAGGTGTGTTGTACGACGTTACGGGGACGGTTAATGCGCTGGGCTGCCCGGACTCACGCTGTCGGGTGATTGAAGTCTATAAGAAGAACAGTATCATCGTCGTGACCGGATTGGTGACGGGGACGACTTATAAAAATAAAAAGACGCGGCAGTGGGTTCAGGTGATCTTTCATGATGGGACAAAAGTTTATGTTCATGGCGAGTATGTCACCCCGTATGGCACGGCCACCCAACCGGATGAATCGGTCGTGCCGACTGAGCCGGTGTCTCCTGTGGGTAATGCCACTCCTGCGGCGGGATATGTTTGCCCGCGTACCTGTACGGAAGCCCGAAAAATGGGACTAAGCCCGGAAGAAGCGGCACAATGCCCCGGCCTTGATGCTAATCATGATGGGGTGGCCTGTTATTGAAAGTTAAGGGCATACATCAATGGCCTGACTGTCATGACTAAGCGGGAAAGCGGTGATGCCACCGGATGTAGATGCAACGGGTAAGAAGATGGGCAGGGCAGTCGCTCATGGTATCCGCGAGGCAATCAAAAGACTCCCCCAAAACTGCTGCTAAATCCACTTTTCAGGTTTGAATCGGGTCGAATATCCTTATTTATCTTATCAAACTGTATGACCTAATCTAAATATTAGCCACATATTTATACTTTATCATACAGACTTTATTTATTTCGTGTAATGTCATTTGATATAGTTGTGTGATAATATATGTTGCTCGGTGTTTATAGATTTTCCAATTTAATACTTAGGGAGTCTCAAATGTACACATTTCGTTGGCGTTTGAAAATAATTTCTGTGCTTTCGATGATGGTTGCTGTGTTGATTGGATTCTCATTTCTGAAATTACAGGCTGCACCCGCTTCGCAGGACTCAATGGAAACAGGGCTGACTCAGGACGAGGCGGACAAGTTCGCTGAAAAGTTTAATGCGATTTTTGATGGCCCCAATGTCGACATTGCCGATGAAATCTTCTCGCCTGATTTCGTAGGACATGCACCACTGGCACCGGAGCTTGATCGCGATGGATGGAAAGCTTATGTTGAAGGTTTTTATGCTGCTATTTCTGATATGAAGGAAGAAGTGAATCAGGTCATCGTAAGTAAGGATCGAGTCGTGTTGCACGTAACTTATACGGGAACACATGATGGCCTATTGTTTGGTATTCCGGCGACAGGAAAGAAAATATCTTTGGATGGCATTGGTATTTTTAGCTTCGACAAAGATGGACTTGTTACCGAGAACTGGGCTGTACTTGATGTGGTCGGGCTGCTCGCACAAATTGGGGCATTTCCGCCAGCGACTAAATAGCATCGGGCTTTTTCAAGCGGCTCAGTAATAACTGAATTTGCGAGAACAGCGACCATATCCCGGATATGATCGCTGTTTTATTGTTAGGCCGACTCATCCCGGTCTTGCAATGACGACCAGCCGTTCGGGATAGAACTCGGTGGCGGCATCGTAAGTGGGGATGTCGCAGGTGATGAGCGTCAGTTTGGTGTCTCCGCTGGGATAGGCCACGGTTAGATCATCATAATGGACGGTCAACTTTTCGGTGACGACGTAGTGCTGTTCGCCGCCATTCACATTGACGATGATCGGATCACCGATATTCAACTGATACAAACCCGCGAAGATGCCGCGTTTGCCGTTGGGGAAGGTCGAATGTCCACCCAGCACGACATTACCACCGGTATCAAACCATGCTGTCCCCTGTAAGTGACCGACACGTTTTTCCCACGGGTCAATCGCCCAGCTATAGCCATCCAACGGGAAGGTGGTGATGCCGACGAAGACATTCACGGTAGGCATGGAAAGGGTCGTGCCACCGGATGCGGGCGCGGCGGGTAAGGCCGGAATCTCCACATTGGTTTGCGGCTGGTCGGTGGGGCGCGGGATGCGGGTGGGTAAGGGTTGAGGCGTGAAAACGGGTAGGAAACGAGTCGGCAGTGGGGCAGGGGTTAGGGTTGGAAGGATGGCGACCTGTTCCGGTATACGATTGGTGAGATTCCAACTTTCGATGAAGCCATCAATGCCTGCCGTGACTGCCCATGTGCCATCGACACTGAGCGCTTGACCGCCGAGAGTCGATGTGTTGCCTTGCAAGGTAGCGATGATTTGCCCGCTGTTGGAGTCCCACAGGCGCACTAATCCATCGAGGCTGCTGGTGATGAGGCCGCGTGCGCTGAAACCCGCACCTGTCACCGGACCATAATGCCCCGCCAATGTGAGCAGCATTTTACCGCGCTGCGGTGGGGATGCGCTGACATCCCAAAGGCGGGCGGTACGATCCCAACTGCTAGAAATTAGCCGCGTGCCATCGGTGTTGAAGGTCAGGGCGGTGACTGCACCGGCGTGGCCATCAAGGCGCGTCACCGAGTTGTCGTATAAGCCCCAGAGCCAGATTGTGCCGTCAGCGCTGCCAGTTGCAATACGCCGCCCATCGGCGCTGAAGGCCACGCTCCAGACTGCGCCATTGAAATTGGTCAGGCGGCCTAATTCGTTTCCGGTGGCGGCTTCGCCAATCCAGATGATGCCATCGAGGGCGGTGGTTGCCAGCAGTTGACCATCGGGACTGAAGGCCACACCTGTTACCGAGCCTGTGTGATGTGACAGCACAGCGCGGGGGGTGAAAGCTGCCGCATCCCATAAACGGACGGTGTTGTCCTGACTGCCGGAAGCGATGGTGTGTTTATCGGTGCTGATGGCGACCCGCGTCACCCAACCGGTGTGGCCTAACATTTGCCCGCGTAATTCGCCGGTGGCGTTCCACAGGCGCACCACATTATCGCGCCCGCCGCTGACGATCAGCGTGCCGTCGGTGCTGATGGCGACTGCATCCAGCGGGGAGGTGGTGATTTGATGGTCAGGATTTTGGATGAGGGTAGGCGTGGTTTGCAGACGGGCGACCGTGCCGGGGAAGGCGAGGCAGATGGACAGAAGTAAAATTACAAAGCCGCGTTTCATATACCCGTCTGTTGGTGAGGTGTGCGTGTTGACACCTTTGGTCTGAAAAAGGAGTGCGGTGAAGGTGTGGTGTGAAGCGAAGTATCCCACGGCATGGGTTACATGCGCAACTTTTGGCGCGGGTGGGAATCAAAAAGCCGGTCATGGAGGTGAGCGGCTTTTCGCGTTATTCAGCAGTTAAGAGGGGGGTTACTGCCTAACGCTCGATATCAACTTGAGTGACCTGACGGAGGCGGTTGGTATCCGAGAACAGTAAACGGAACAGGGTAATCAGCAACCATCCGGCGATCATATAGACGAAGATGGCGACAATTGCGGCGACATCAATGCCGGGGGTGTTGACGATGCCGTTGAACGGCATGACCAATGGTTGAGTCACGGAATAGATGAAGTTGACAAAGCCGGTAGCCGGATTGGCGTTAATCATCACAAAGGCGAAACGCAGCCCCAGTAAGACTACGACAGCCGCGATAATCAGCCACATAAATTGGCTGAAGCGGGATACGAAAACCCGCCGACCTGAGGGGGCAATTTCGCTGACACGCTGCTTGCGTTCGATGCCGCCCGCTTTAATCACTTCCATATGCTCACGTTTTTCTTGGGCCATAATATGCCTCCTGATAAGAACCTGTAGTTTGCGGTTGATATAATTGGAGTATAGGTTAGTCAAGCGCGGTTTACGTGAGCCGAGTGGTGCGGTTGGGGTAGGTGAAGTGGATAGTTTATTTGTAGGTAGTGGGTGCGGGATACAGTTGCTTCTTAAGGATAACGCCCTAATTTGATGAGTTCATTGCGTATATCAACCTGTTCATCATCATTAAAGCGTAAGAGCCGGACTGTGGCACGACCTTTGGGAGTAATTCCTTCAATTACTGCACCATTGAGTTGAAAATGCTCGCTCCAACGATCTGTGCGCGGATGAAACAATAATACAATTTCACCTGAAGCCGGATCGATAGAGGCAAGATCACTGCCTTTGTGTCGATTGCACTGGGCGCAGCTTAGGCAAAGGTTGTGCTCGACCGTCTTACCATCATGTTTATCAGCTAGAATATGATCCACTTCATGAGGATAGTAGGTGACGAGATTGGGGAGTAAGCAATATTCACAACGTGCATTTGCGCGGTCATTCACTAATTGTCTTAGCGCATTCGGAATATGACGACTCATGCGCTGATTTTTGCTAATGCTTTGACTTTCAAGCGCCGCATGAAATTTTCTAGTGCGATATGCTCGTTTAATTCAGCATGTTCGTTAGGAGCTAATTGACCATCACGATTCATTTCAAGCAAATCTTGAAATCGTTTTTGTGTGAATTCTGACGGGCGGAATGCCAATATTTGCTCTGGTGTTGGAGTGGAGATCAAAAATTCATCGATCTCATCCCATACGGATAGACGTTCAATCGCCATTATTATCCTCACATCATTCAAACTTCATGTGTGATTATACAACGTTTGCCTGTTAGCGCCGATCACTCATCATTTGTAGGCGACGGACGTAGTAGCCGAAGATCACCACAAATGCCAGTCCTGCCAATCCGGTAATTTGTAGCAAAACACCCAGCATCCTCAAGGTTGCATAGGGTGTGCCAGCCGTAAAGCGGATTGTATCGAGCTGCGTGTTCGTGACTCCCGCATCCATCAACAGGCGGTTCATATAGGTGTTCGGCGGACGGAAGTACAGCAGCCTTTGACCATCGTTTAAGATAATCACCATCTGGATGTTGTTGCGCTGGTTGATCTCGCTGACGCTGCCGTTCTTCACGTGGGTGACGATAGCCACAAGGTCGGTGATGGGGCCGGTACTCGCGCGATCATCGGCAACGGCGGTCATGATGCTACTGCTGATGAACAGCACCAGACAGATGCCGATGATGTAAAAGCCGATGCGGGTAGAAAATAGATTGCTCAATGGGGTGATGCCGATAGTTTAGGCTTCGCGGATGTACCCTTTGGCGATGCTGTCGTCGAGAATATGCTGGACATAATCACCCAGTTCGGTTGAAACTGCGGCAATCGGTTCCATGCGCTTCTGGATTTTGGCTAAAGTTACGCCTGCTTTGTGCCATGAGCCGCCGCCCGTCATGTAATTGCCGAGCAGGGGTTCGAGTCGATCAAGCGCGTTGGCGAAACGGGATTCGGGTGTGCTGACGGCCTCGAATTCATGCCACAAAGCTGTGAGTTGGTCGCGCTGTTCATCTGGCAGCAGGCCGAATATGCGCGCGGCGGCCTGTTCCTCGCGTTCGTTTTTATCGGTATAGCCCTGCGCGTCATAGGCGAAGGTATCACCGGCATCAATTTCCACAATGTCGTGAACGAGTACCATTTTAATTACATGCGTCATATCGGTATGCGGCGGGGCATATTCGCCCAAGGTGAGTGCCATGACCGCCAGATGCCACGAATGTTCGGCGCTGTTTTCGCGGCGCGAGTTATCCATGAGCGAGGTTTGGCGCAGGATAGTTTTGAGCTTGTCGATTTCCATGATGAAGGTGATTTGCTGTTCTAAACGGGTGTCTGTCATGGGTTTTCCTTACGAGATATTGCCTGCACCGGGGGTGTAGCTGGAGCCAACGACGCTGTTGGCGATGATGGTATCACACTGGACTACGCCGCTGCACTTGATCATGGCGCTGTTGAGGGCGATTTGACTGGCGGTAATAGCAAGCTGTGAACAGTCCAGATCAATTTTTGCAGCGGTCCGAATA